>ADBE01000098.1 GCA_000176735.1 Neisseria polysaccharea ATCC 43768
GCCACAATCGGGCATTGACGGCGTGGAAGCCGTAGATGGGTCTTTGGTTTGCCATATGGTGCTTTATGAAAAGGGTTCAGACGGCATTATAGCAATTTGCCGGTATGCCGTCTGAAGGGGTTAAAACAGGTAGGCGATGTATTTCACCAACAGGATAAACAAGATGGATACGGCGCAGCCGATTTTGAACGCCGTGCCGACGACAAGTCCCAACAGTGTACCCAAGCCCGCTTTACCTGCCTGAAGCATATTGCGCCGATCGATCAGTTCGCCTGCCGCCGCGCCGATAAAGGGGCCGAGTATTAGTCCGGGAAGGGAGAAAAATATGCCGATGATGCTGCCGGCCAATGCGCCGCGAACGGCGAGCTTGCCCGCTCCGGTATATTTTGTCCCCCATATGCCTGCCACATAGTCCGCCAGTATGCCGGCAAGGCTGATGAGTCCGACCGTCCACAAAACGCCCGCGCCGTAAATTTGGTAGCCGCCGACATAGGCAAGCAGCCATGTTCCGGCAAACATCAATGCCAATCCGGGCAGGGCGGGGTAAACGATGCCTGCCGTGCCGACGGCTATCAGGGCGAGGGCGAGGATGACGGTCAGTACGGTCATAGGTTCAACCTTTTCTTTTGTTCTGAAAAAAACGGCTTAATACGGCGCGGCATTCTTCTTGTAGGATTCCGCCCCGTATGGCGGTGTGCGTATTGAGGCGTTTGTCGGCAAACAGGTTGACAATGCTGCCTGCCGCGCCGGTTTTGGGTTCTGCCGCACCGTATATCACGCGCTTGATTCGTGCCTGTATCAGTGCGGACGCGCACATGGCGCAGGGTTCGAGGGTGATATATATGTCGCATCCGTCAAGGCGGTAGTTTTGCATTTCGCTGCCTGCCTGTGCCAAGGCGTTGATTTCGGCGTGGCAGCTGACATTGCAGTCGGCAATGCAGGTGTTGTGTGCCGATGCGATGATTTTGCCGTCTGAAACGATGACTGCCCCGACGGGTATTTCGCCGTCGGCGGCGGATTGTTCTGCTTGGCGCAGTGCTTCGCGCATGAAGTGTTCCATTTCTTCCTGCGGAGGAAAGGCGGCGACGGGCGGATGTTTTTTCAACTCGGCAAGCAGGCGCGTTTTGTCGTGTTGCGTGATTTCTTGCGGGAGTGTGCCGTTCAGCAGCGACTCAAGCTGCCACAGCGTGCTTTTCGTGAGGGTCAAACCTGATGCCTTCAATAACAAGAAGGTTTGAACCGCGCCGGTCTGACGCAGTTCTTCGAGCGTATGGATACCGAGCCTGTGTAGGGCGGCGACGGTTTTGGGGGCGAGCGGCGGCGTGGTCAGCATAGTTTATACACCGAAAAACCGTTTTGCCGCCTCAATCAGGCGCGTGCCTGAAGTGCCGTCTGAAAATGGGTCGGCAACGCAGTCTAAAGGTGTTTTGCGTAACCAAGTCAGTTGGCGTTTGGCAAGTTGGCGCGTGGCGGCAATGCCTTTTTCGATGAAGGTTTGTCTGTCGGTTGCGCCGTCAAGGTATTCCCACGCCTGACGGTAGCCGACACAGCGTATGGCGGGGGAGTCGGCGGTCAGGCCGGGATAGAGACGGCGCAGGTTTTCTACTTCGCCGATAAAGCCCTGTTCAAGCATCAGGTGGAAACGCAGGGCGATGTTTTCATGCAGGCGGGCGCGGTTTTCGGGAATCAGGGCGGTGGTATGCAAATCAAAAGGGAGCGTATGGGAGGTTGGGCTGCCGAGATGCGTACTCATCGGTTTGCCGGTTAAATAATAAACTTCCAAAGCGCGTCCGATACGCTGGCTGTCGTTCGGTTTCAGACGGCATGCTGTTTCAGGGTCGACTTTTTGCAGGGTGCGGTAGAGGAAATCCAAGCCGTACATTTGTTTTTGTTCGTCCAAGTCGGCACGCAGGCAGGCATCGGCCTCGGGCAAATCGTTCAAACCTTGGGTCAGGGCGCGGAAATACATCATTGTGCCGCCGACAATCAGCGGACATTTCCCACGCGCCGTGATTTCGCCAATCAGACGCGTGCAGTCTTCGACAAAACGGGCGGCACTGTATGATTCGGCAGGCGTAATGATGTCGATAAGGTGGTGCGGAACAAAGGCGCGTTCGGCGGGGGAGGGTTTCGCCGTGCCGATGTCCATATCGCGGTAAACCAGCGCGGAATCGAGGCTGATGATTTCGACAGGCAGGGTTTCGGCAATTTTGAGGGCGAGCGCGGTTTTGCCGCAGGCGGTCGGCCCGAGCAGGGCAAAGGCTTTCGGGGTCGGCATGATGTTTCAGGGTTGCGAAAATGCGGATTATAGCGGAAAGCGTGCCGACGTTATATTTTGCTTTGCGGAAGCACGCCGACGGCAAGGGGGCGTGTTTACCGTATGCCTTTATAAAATTTCAAACCGACGCGCCGGGTTTTCAATATGCCCGTGCCCGATGCCGCCTTGTCCGCAGGCATCAGCGGCAGCGTCCGATTTTTCGGGGAACGTCCGCACTAGGTATATTTAACGAGTGAACACTAAGTATGTTAAGTAGCTACGTTCGTATGTAGGAACATATCCATGAACTTTTTAACGATAGCTTAAGGTTATCGTTAAAAGGTATTACCTCGCCAAACTGGGATTTATCTTTTTTATTCATCCAAAGCGTTGTAAAGCTTGTCCATAATTACAGAAAGGGCTTCTGGAATTCCTTCATCCCAGTCTGGACTTTCAAGAATTTCACCATCTAACGCCTTAAACATTACTTCTGGTATTTTTGATTTTGCTTTACTATCGTCATATCCTTTTGTCCAATCATGTCCTCCAGAATATAAATCGTTAGCCGGATTAAATGCATAAATTTGATCATTATAAAAATCAGAAAGATAGTTTGTTTCAATGGTATCTAAAATATCATAATCTTCTAAGCCCCATGAATATTTTTCTTCGCATTCTTTTCTGTCCACACAGTTCTCTTTATAAAAATCAGGTGCCATGTACCAGTACAAATAAAGGATTGTGCCTCTGTCAGTATCTGGCTGATCAACTATCCACTGGATTACTTTTTTAGAATTATCAAAGTTCCAACTTATTGCTAATAGCTGTCTTTCTTTCGGAGTATTTTTCTTAAGAAAATCAATAATAAGCTCTGTGCTTAATTTCTCAAATTCATCGTCATCAATTTTGACTTCGTCCCATTCAAAATCGTCATTGAGAATATCACTTATCGTTAACATACTGTACCTCCTAAAATTTCGATTTGTAACTATCTTTTTTTGAACAAATATCTGTTATTTACTATCAGAACCCGTGAAATTATATCGTAATTATTTTAATACACTATTCAATTACCAGCTCTACATAATCCCCATCTTCCTTAAGGTGCGGTAGCACCGCGTTTTCCGGCGGCAAGGCTTCAGACGGCATCGCCGGCGCGTCCGTTAGACAAGGCGTGTGCTTGGGGCGATAATGGCGTTTTGCTTTTTTTGTTTGAAAGCCTTGCAATGTCCCGAAACCTGCTTGTCCGCTGGCTCGCCGTCTGCCTCATCCCTTTGGCGACGCTTGCCGTTTTCGCCGCCAATCCGCCCGAAGACAAACCCCAGCATCTGATTAACGGCATCATCCTTGCCTGCGAAGCGACGTTTTTGTTCAAATTCGTCCTTTTCGACACCATCAAGCATCATTTGAAACAAGAGTTTGATTTGAAACGTCAAACTATGTTTCTGTTTATTCCAATCGTTTTGCTGGTTGTGTATTTGTTCCACTATTTCGGCGCGTTTTAGCCCGTTTCCGTTATTTCTATGAATACTCCTCCTTTTGTCTGTTGGATTTTTTGCAAGGTCATCGACAATTTCGGCGACATCGGCGTTTCGTGGCGGCTTGCCCGTGTTTTGCATCGTGAACTCGGTTGGCAGGTGCATTTGTGGACGGACGATGTGTCCGCCTTGCGTGCGCTTTGCCCTGATTTGCCCGATGTTCCCTGTATTCATCAGGATATTCATGTCCGCACTTGGCATTCCGATGCGGCAGATATTGATACCGCGCCTGTTCCCGATGTCGTCATCGAAACTTTTGCCTGCGACCTGCCCGAAAATGTGCTGCACATTATCCGCCGACACAAGCCGCTTTGGCTGAATTGGGAATATTTGAGCGCGGAGGAAAGCAATGAAAGGCTGCACCTGATGCCTTCGCCGCAGGAAGGTGTTCAAAAATATTTTTGGTTTATGGGTTTTAGCGAAAAAAGCGGCGGGTTGATACGCGAACGTGATTACCGAGATGCCGTCCGTTTCGATACCGGATCCCTGCGTCGGCGGCTGATGCTGCCGGAGAAAAACGCCTCCGAATGGCTGCTTTTCGGCTATCGGAGCGATGTTTGGGCAAAGTGGCTGGAAATGTGGCAACAGGCAGGCAGTCCGTTGACACTGTTGCTGGCGGGGGCGCAAATCATCGGCAGCCTCAAACAAAGCGGCATCATTCCGCAAAACGCCCTGCAAAACGACGGCGATGTTTTTCAGACGGCATCCGTCCGCCTCGTCAAAATCCCTTTCGTGCCGCAACAGGACTTCGACCAACTGCTGCACCTCGCCGATTGCGCCGTCATTCGCGGCGAAGACAGTTTCGTGCGCGCCCAGCTTGCCGGCAAACCCTTCTTTTGGCACATCTACCCGCAAGACGAGAATGTCCATCTCGACAAACTCCACGCCTTTTGGGATAGGGCGCACGGCTTCTACACGCCCGAAACCGCATCGGCACACCGCCGTCTTTCAGACGACCTCAACGGCGGAGAGGCTTTATCCGCAACCCAACGCTTCGAATGTTGGCAAACCCTGCAACAACATCAAAATAACTGGCAACAAGGCGCGGGGGCGTGGAGCCGTTGTCTTTTCGAGCAGCCGTCCGCACCTGAAAAACTTGCCGCCTTTATTTCAAAGCATAAAAAAATACGCTAAAATAGCGCGTTTATTTACAACCGATTTGATTGGAAAATCACAATGAAAACAGCACAAGAACTGCGCGCCGGCAATGTATTTATGGTCGGCAACGATCCTATGGTCGTTCAAAAAACCGAATACATCAAAGGCGGCCGCTCTTCCGCCAAAGTCAGCATGAAACTGAAAAACCTGCTGACCGGCGCGGCTTCCGAAACCATTTACAAAGCCGACGACAAATTCGACGTGGTCATCCTGTCCCGCAAAAACTGTACGTACAGCTATTTTGCCGACCCGATGTACGTCTTTATGGACGAAGAATTCAACCAATACGAAATCGAAGCCGACAACATCGGCGACGCGTTGAAATTCATCGTTGACGGTATGGAAGACCAATGCGAAGTAACCTTCTACGAAGGCAACCCTATCTCCGTAGAACTGCCTACCATCATCGTACGCGAAGTCGAGTATACCGAGCCTGCCGTCAAAGGCGACACTTCCGGCAAAGTGATGAAAACCGCGCGTCTGGTCGGCGGCACTGAAATCCAAGTGATGTCTTACATCGAAAACGGCGACAAAGTCGAAATCGATACCCGCACCGGCGAATTCCGCAAACGCGCCTGATATCCTACTTGAAAAATGCCGTCTGAAAGGCTTTCAGACGGCATTTTTTTATCTTCGCCCCAAGTTTGGATTGAAGTAGATGTTTTTTTCGTAAACGACAATACGCGTGATTTTGCCATTTTCGTCAAAATGGATGTCTAAAAACGGTTTGTCGGGATTGCGTTCACGGTTGGACAGCCGGAAGAGTGATTGGTTTTCAAGCATTTCTCCGTGTATTTTCAGATAGCCGGGCAATTGGCCGATGTATTGGAAATTGCCGCCAAGTCCGTTGTTGTGCCGGCTCGAATAGGCAGGGGTTGCCGAAACTTCAAAATAACGCGTGCGTTTCGGCTCCTCGCCTTGCCCGCGGGTTTCTTCGCTGCCCTGTGTCAGCAACAGCGTCGCTTCTCGGAGGCGGCGTTCCTGTTCCATCAAGGCATCTTGTGCCTGCCGGCTGATGGTGCGCTTTCCGTAACGCAAGTCTTCAATTGCCAGTATGATTTTCTGATGGTAGTCGGGATCTTCAGGGCGGATGTCGGGAAACAGCAGCCGCTGTATGTTGTCATAGCCACTGTCGGGTAAGCCGAAACGGGTTTCCAGTTCGTGATGGGAAAGGGCAAACAGACAGTCCGAGTCGATGTGTTCGGCGATTTGCTGCATGAGATCGTCAATGCCGGTGGCGGGGTGCAGGTCGGTGCAATTTGACGGCGGCACGTTTTCTGCCTGCTTGACGTTATCAGGGGCGGATGCGGCCGGTTGCAAATCGGTTTGGGGCGCGGAAGACGAAGCGGCGGATGCCGTGGACGAGGCGGCGGATGCGCCGTTTTCTTTCGTTTTATCTTCTTTGCTCGGGGAACACGCGGTCAGCATCATTGCGGCAAGCCATAAGAGAAGTGATAAGGTTTTGTTTTTCATTCTATTGTTTCCAATATTAAAGAGGCCGTCTGAAAACCTGCCGTTTCATTTTTCAGACGGCCTGTTGTTAATAGAACCGAAGAACCTGTTATTGCCGACAAGGTTCTCAATCTGTCTTACCCGACGCGGTAAAACGCAAGGCTGCCCAAAAGGTTGGGGAAATGTTTGACCTGTCTGTTGCCCGTCATCACGGCGCGCTCAAGCACGCGGATGTTGTTTTTGGCGCACAACAAATCAAAGTCTTTGAGCGTGCACCAATGGATATTGGGCGTGTCGTACCAATGGTAGGGCATACGTTCGGAAACCGGCATATGTCCGCCGAGTGCGATTTGGACGCGGTTGCGCCAGTAGCCGAAATTCGGGAAGCTGACGATTGCCTGTTTGGCAACGCGCATCAGGCAGCGCAGGATTTTTTCGGTATTCTGCATCGCTTGGATGGTCTGGCTCAACACAATCACATCAAAACTTTGATCGTTGAATGCGGTTAAACCTTCTTCCAAATCGGCTTGGATAACATTTACGCCGCGCGACATCGCGGCAATCACGCTGTCGGTGTCGATTTCGATGCCGTAGCCGCTGCATTTTTTGTGTTCGACCAAGGCCGCCAGCAATTCTCCGTCGCCGCAGCCCAAGTCCAAGACGCGGCTGCCTTCGGGTATCCGGTCGTAAATCAGTTGCAAATCATCGCGCAGGTTCATTGCTGACATTCCTTATAAACGTTGTTCATATAGGCGGCGACCGCGCGCATATAGGCTTCGTCTTCCATCAAAAAGGCATCGTGCCCGTGTGCGGACTTGACTTCGATATACTGCACGGATTTTTGTGCGGCAATCAGTGCCTTGACCAGTTCGTGCGAACGTTCGGGCGCGAAACGCCAATCGGTGCTGAAGCTGGCGACAAAGAATTTTGCCTGCACATCCTGCACGGCGCGGGTCAGGCTGTTGCCGAAATCCGCCGCCGGATCGAAATAGTCCAAAGCTTTGGTCATCAGCAGGTAGGTGTTGGCATCAAACCGCCCGACGAATTTGTCGCCCTGATAGCGCAGATAGGATTCTACTTCAAATTCAACGCCATAGCCGTATTGATAGCCGTTGGAGCGCAAATCGCGTCCGAATTTTTTGCCCAAACCGTCTTCGGCAAGATAGGTAATGTGTCCCATCATACGGGCAATCCGTAAGCCCCGTGCAGGAACGGTATTATGGCTGCGGTAATGTCCTTCGTTGAAATCGGGGTCGGTCAAAATCGCCTGACGCGCCACATCGTTGAACGCGATATTTTGCGTGGACAATTTCGGCGCGGAGGCAATCACCAAGGCGTGGCGCACGCGCTCGGGATAGGAAATCGTCCACTGCAAAGCCTGCATGCCGCCCAAGCTGCCGCCGACAATCGCTGCCCATTGTTCGATGCCGAGATAATCGGCAAGCGCGGCTTGGGATTTTACCCAGTCCTTCACCGTAACCACCGGAAAATCCGCGCCGTATTCCCTGCCTGTCTCAGGATTAATCGACAAAGGCCCGCTGCTGCCGTCGCAGCCGCCCAGATTGTTCAACCCGACCACGAAAAATCGTTCCGTATCAATCGGTTTGCCGGGTCCGACCATATTGTCCCACCAGCCCGTATATTTATCCTCTGCGGAATGCCTGCCCGCAACATGATGGTTGCCCGACAGCGCGTGGCAGATTAAAACCGCATTGTTTTTTTCGGCATTCAGCTCGCCGTAGGTTTCAATCATCAGATCGAAACGCGGCAAAGTTTTACCGTTTTCCAAAACCAGCGGCATCTCAAACGGAATTTTTTGGGGCGTTACAATGCCCACCGAGGCATTTTGACTCATATCCTGTTCCAACAAATGCGGCGAAAAGCGTTATTATATCGCAAACGGCATGACTTTTTGACACGGTCGGACAAGCAGCCTGACGCGTTTGACCCTCATCCGCCGCACACGAACCATACTTTTTAGACGGTTTCCCGCTTCCCGATATGATAGGCAGACTTTTCCGTATTTTTTCTTTTTCGCACTTGCCGCGCTGATTATCAACCGCCTCTTCAGCCGCAGGCAGAAGCGCGCCCTGCGCGAAGTTGCCGAAATCAGCGCGTGGGTGCTGCTCGGCGCGGCCGCCGCGACGCTGTTTTGGTATCTGTTTATGCTGTATTTCAAACACATTCCGGATTCGTATTGACGGAAAAAATGCCGTCTGAAACGCATTTTTCTGTTTCAGACGGCATTTTTTGAAAAGGGCTTGCGGTAGGAGGGGTTTTACAACCGAAGCAGGAAGGGCAGGGGGTCAGCGTTGGCGTGCTTTAAAACGCGGATTGCTTTTGCAGATGACGTAAACTTTGCCCCTGCGTCTGACGATTTGGCAGTCGCGGTGGCGTTGTTTGGCGGTTTTGAGTGAAGACAGAACCTGCATTATTTGTCCTTTCTAAACGATGACATTACGGATTGGAAACGTTGGTTGAACTTGCTGGCACGGCCTTCGGTGTTGACGTTGCGCTGTTTGCCAGTATAGACGGGATGGGATGCGGAAGAAGTATCCAGCGAAAACAGCGGATATTCTTTGCCGTCTGTCCAAACCATCGTTTTTCCGTGTGTTTCGGCGCAAGAACGAATCAGCCAGCCTTCATTGGCGCTGCTGTCGAAAAAAAGAACGGTTCGATAATTGTCAGGATGAATATTCGGTTTCATATATTGCCTTGCTTGGAGTGTTATAACATAACAAACTTTATCATAATTTAGAAGGCTTGTACAAGGAAAGCGTATGATTTTTGCTAAATATTAAAAATTTTCATCATAAACCTGAAAATTTTGAAATTGACTCATATTCGGTGCAACCTTATCATACCGCCTGAAATATCATATAAAAGATAATGAAGGTATGCAGATATGAATTACGCAAAAGAAATCAATGCGTTAAATAACAGCCTTTCCGATTTGAAAGGCGACATCAATGTTTCGTTTGAATTTTTCCCGCCGAAAAACGAACAAATGGAAACGATGCTGTGGGATTCCATCCACCGTCTGCAAACCCTGCATCCCAAGTTCGTATCCGTAACCTACGGTGCAAATTCCGGCGAACGCGACCGCACGCACGGCATCGTCAAACGCATCAAACAGGAAACCGGCTTGGAAGCCGCGCCGCACCTGACCGGCATCGACGCATCCCCCGACGAATTGCGCCAAATCGCCAAAGACTATTGGAACAGCGGCATCCGCCGCATTGTCGCCCTGCGCGGCGACGAGCCGCCCGGTTACGAGAAAAAACCGTTTTATGCCGAAGACTTGGTCAAGCTCCTGCGCTCCGTCGCCGACTTCGACATCTCTGTGGCGGCATATCCCGAAGTGCATCCCGAAGCCAAATCCGCACAAGCCGACCTGATTAATCTGAAACGCAAAATCGATGCGGGCGCGAACCACGTCATCACCCAATTTTTCTTTGATGTGGAACGCTACCTGCGCTTCCGCGACCGCTGCGTGATGTTGGGCATCGATGTGGAAATCGTCCCCGGCATCCTGCCCGTTACCAATTTCAAGCAGCTCGGCAAAATGGCGCAGGTTACCAACGTCAAAATCCCAAGCTGGCTGTCGCAAATGTATGAAGGTTTGGACGACGACCAAGGCACGCGCAACCTCGTCGCCGCCAGTATCGCCATCGATATGGTCAAAGTCCTATCCCGCGAAGGCGTGAAAGATTTCCACTTCTACACGCTCAACCGCAGCGAGCTGACTTACGCCATCTGCCATATTTTAGGCGTGCGCCCTTAAAGCTGAAAACGGCTTCAGACGGCATCCGAGGCCGTCTGAAAAGCAAAACGCCGCCCCATCCGAGCCATTCTGATTTACAATACCGACCGATTCGGATTGAACCGGTCCTTACAAAATCCAACTGGAGAGTTCAACATGACAACATTACATTTCTCAGGCTTCCCGCGTGTCGGCGCCTTCCGTGAATTGAAATTCGCACAAGAAAAATACTGGCGCAAAGAAATCAGCGAGCAAGAATTGCTGGCTGTTGCTAAAGACTTGCGCGAGAAAAACTGGAAACACCAAGCTGCCGCTAACGCTGATTACGTTGCCGTAGGCGATTTCACTTTTTACGACCACATCCTCGACCTGCAAGTCGCTACCGGCGCGATTCCCGCCCGTTTCGGCTTCGACAGCCAAAACCTGTCTTTGGAACAATTCTTCCAACTGGCGCGCGGCAACAAAGACCAATTCGCCATCGAGATGACCAAATGGTTCGACACCAACTATCACTACTTGGTGCCTGAATTCCACGCCGATACCGAATTCAAAGCCAACGCCAAACACTACGTTCAACAACTGCAAGAAGCTCAAGCTTTGGGTCTGAAAGCCAAACCGACCGTTGTTGGTCCGCTGACCTTCCTGTGGGTTGGTAAAGAAAAAGGCGCCGTTGAATTCGACCGTCTGAGCCTGTTACCTAAACTGTTGCCTGTTTACGTTGAAATCCTGACTGCTTTGGTTGAAGCCGGTGCCGAGTGGATTCAAATCGACGAGCCTGCTTTGACTGTCGATCTGCCTAAAGAATGGGTAGAAGCCTACAAAGACGTTTACGCTACTTTGAGCAAAGTCAACGCCAAAATCCTGTTGGGCACTTACTTCGGTTCTGTTGCCGAACACGCCGCATTGCTGAAAGCCCTGCCTGTTGACGGCCTGCACATCGACTTGGTACGCGCGCCCGAGCAACTGGATGCATTTGCCGACTACGACAAAGTCCTGTCTGCCGGCGTGATTGACGGCCGAAACATCTGGCGCGCCAACCTGAACAAAGTTTTGGAAACTGTCGAGCCTCTGCAAGCCAAACTGGGCGAGCGTTTGTGGATTTCCAGCTCTTGCTCGCTGCTGCACACTCCGTTTGACTTGTCAGTTGAAGAAAAACTGAAAGCCAACAAACCCGACCTGTACTCTTGGTTGGCATTCACACTGCAAAAAACCCAAGAATTGCGCGTTCTGAAAGCCGCATTGAATGAAGGCCGTGATTCTGTTACCGAAGAACTGGCCGCCAGCCAAGCTGCCGCCGACTCCCGTGCCAACAGCGGTGAAATCCACCGTGCAGACGTTGCCAAACGCCTGGCCGATTTGCCTGCCAACGCGGACCAACGCAAATCTCCATTTGCCGACCGTATCAAAGCGCAACAAGCATGGTTGAACCTGCCTCTGCTGCCGACGACCAACATCGGTTCTTTCCCGCAAACTACCGAAATCCGCCAAGCACGCGCAGCCTTCAAAAAAGGCGAACTGTCTGCCGCCGATTACGAAGCCGCGATGAAAAAAGAAATCGCCTTGGTGGTTGAAGAGCAAGAAAAACTGGACTTGGACGTACTGGTACACGGCGAAGCCGAGCGTAACGACATGGTCGAATACTTCGGCGAACTGTTGAGCGGTTTTGCATTCACCCAATACGGCTGGGTACAAAGCTACGGTTCTCGCTGCGTTAAACCACCGATCATCTTTGGTGACGTAAGCCGTCCTGAAGCGATGACCGTGGCCTGGTCCACTTATGCGCAAAGCCTGACCAAACGCCCGATGAAAGGCATGTTGACCGGCCCTGTAACCATTCTGCAATGGTCTTTTGTCCGCAACGATATTCCTCGCTCTACCGTGTGCAAACAAATCGCACTGGCTCTGAACGACGAAGTATTGGATCTGGAAAAAGCCGGCATTAAAGTCATCCAAATTGACGAACCTGCCATCCGCGAAGGTCTGCCTTTGAAACGTGCCGATTGGGATGCCTACCTGAACTGGGCGGGCGAATCTTTCCGCCTCTCCTCTGCCGGTTGCGAAGACAGCACCCAAATCCACACTCATATGTGCTACTCCGAGTTCAACGATATCCTGCCTGCGATTGCTGCAATGGATGCGGACGTGATCACCATCGAGACTTCACGTTCCGACATGGAACTCTTGACCGCGTTCGGCGAATTCAAATACCCGAACGACATCGGCCCGGGCGTTTACGACATCCACAGCCCGCGCGTACCGACAGAAGCCGAAGTGGAGCACCTGTTGCGCAAAGCCATCGAGGTTGTACCGGTTGAACGTCTGTGGGTTAACCCGGACTGCGGTCTGAAAACACGCGGCTGGAAAGAAACTCTGGAACAACTCCAAGTGATGATGAACGTAACCCACAAACTGCGTGCCGAACTGGCTAAATAAGCAGGGATAACGCGATCGGATGCCGTCTGAATACTTTTCAGACGGCATTTCTGTTTTCAAATGAGCGTAGGGGGTTTCTAAGAATTTTTCTCAAATAAGACTTGTTTTTTTAGGCATGGCTTTATATACTGTAAAAGTTGGTCGAGGTTGGTGATTAATAGTTTTGAATAATTAATATTATTTGAACTATAAATTATACAAATCGACTTATTCGGGGTAGAATGCCCAGCGATTCACAATCATTTCTTAAACCTATCTATTAAGGAGCTCAAAATGGCTTTGCAAGATCGTACCGGTCAAAAAGTACCTTCCGTAGTATTCCGCACCCGCGTCGGCGACACTTGGAAAGATGTGTCTACCGATGATTTGTTCAAAGGCAAAAAAGTAGTCGTATTCTCCCTGCCCGGCGCATTTACTCCAACTTGCTCTTCTTCTCACCTGCCACGTTACAATGAATTGTTCGGCGCGTTCAAAGAAAACGGCGTTGATGCAATCTACTGCGTATCTGTAAACGATACTTTCGTAATGAACGCTTGGGCGGCCGAAGAAGAATCCGACAACATCTACATGATTCCTGATGGCAACGGCGAGTTTACCGAAGGCATGGGTATGTTGGTCGGTAAAGAAGACTTGGGCTTCGGCAAACGCTCTTGGCGTTACTCCATGCTGGTTAACGACGGCGTGGTTGAAAAAATGTTCATCGAGCCTGAAGAACCAGGCGATCCGTTCAAAGTATCCGATGCAGATACTATGCTGAAATTCGTTGCTCCTGATTGGAAGGCTCAAGAATCTGTGGCAATTTTCACTAAACCAGGTTGCCAATTCTGCGCCAAAGCCAAACAAGCTTTGCAAGACAAAGGTTTGTCTTACGAAGAAATCGTATTGGGCAAAGATGCAACCGTTACTTCTGTACGCGCCATTACCGGCAAGATGACTGCTCCTCAAGTCTTCATCGGCGGTAAATACATCGGCGGCAGCGAAGATTTGGAAGCTTACTTGGCTAAAAACTGATAGCTGTTTGATTAAGGCGGTTTGATTAAACTGTCTGATATACCGGATAGAGTTATTCGGGCGGTTCTACACTACCGCTCCGAATAACTCTATATTTATAAGAGGATTTGGATATTGTTGCACTCAATCGAAATTTTGTTTTTATTTATCTGGATAATGTTTTTGATTGGGAAAATATTTCAATGCCGTCTGAAGCCGATATATTCCGTGTCGGCAGTGTTTCAGACGAAAACGGAAGGACAAAGATTATGAAAAAAATTCAAGCAGATGTCGTCGTAATCGGCGGCGGTACTGCCGGCATGGGCGCGTTTCGCAATGCCCGTTTATATTCGGATAATGTTTACCTGATTGAAAACAATGTGTTCGGCACAACCTGCGCGCGCGTGGGCTGTATGCCTTCCAAACTCTTGATTGCCGCCGCAGAGGCGCGTCATCACGCATTGCATACCGACCCGTTCGGCGTGCATTTGGACAAAGACAGTATCATCGTCAATGGCGAAGAAGTGATGCAGCGCGTTAAATCCGAGCGCGATCGTTTTGTCGGCTTTGTCGTTGCCGATGTGGAAGAATGGCCTGCCGACAAACGCATCATGGGTTCGGCTAAATTTATCGACGAGCATACTGTCCAAATCGACGACCATACCCAAATCACGGCAAAAAGTTTCGTGATTGCTACCGGTTCGCGTCCCGTTATCCTGCCGCAGTGGCAGTCTTTGGGCGACCGTTTGATTATCAACGATGACGTTTTCTCATGGGATACGCTGCCTAAGAGCGTTGCCGTGTTCGGACCGGGTGTTATCGGTTTGGAACTGGGTCAGGCATTGCATCGTTTGGGCGTGAAAGTTGAAATTTTCGGTTTGGGCGGCATCATCGGCGGCATTTCCGACCCCGTCGTTTCAGACGAGGCGAAAGCCGTGTTCGGTGAAGAATTGAAACTGCATTTGGATGCTAAAACCGAGGTCAAACTCGATGCAGACGGCAATGTAGAAGTCCATTGGGAGCAGGACGGCGAAAAAGGCGTATTTGTTGCCGAATATATGCTGGCAGCCGTAGGCCGCCGTCCGAACGTTGACAATATCGGTTTGGAAAATATCAATATCGAAAAAGATGCGCGCGGCGTACCCGTTGCCGATCCACTGACCATGCAGACCAGTATTCCGCATATCTTCATCGCGGGCGACGCGTCCAATCAACTGCCCCTGCTGCACGAAGCCGCCGACCAAGGCAAGATTGCCGGCGATAACGCAGGCCACTACCCGAATATCGGCGGCGGTTTGCGCCGCAGCACCATCGGCGTGGTGTTCACCAGTCCGCAAATCGGCTTTGTCGGTTTGAAATACGCGCAGGTTGCCGCGCAATACCAAGCCGACGAATTTGTCATCGGCGAAGTATCGTTCAAAAACCAAGGCCGCAGCCGCGTGATGCTGGTAAACAAAGGCCATATGCGCCTGTATGCCGAAAAAGCAACCGGCCGCTTCATCGGTGCGGAAATCGTAGGCCCTGCCGCCGAACATTTGGCGCACCTGTTGGCTTGGGCACATCAAATGAAGATGACCGTTCCGCAAATGCTGGATATGCCGTTCTACCATCCCGTTATCGAGGAAGGTCTGCGTACCGCGTTGCGCGATGCCGATGCGAAATTGAAAGCCTGACCGATATGGCAAAACAATGCCGTCTGAAATTTTTTCAGACGGCATTTTATTTTTGGGGATGAGGTTGGGGGTCGGATGCTGATACCGTGTCGGGAAGGGGGCAAAACTAAAAATCTTTCTTTTAATCTGCTGTTTCCACGCGTGTTTGTCAAAATCTATCAGTTTGTTTTTAAAATACACTGTTCAAAATGGGATAAAACAGGTAAATTAACGTTTATGTAACCCAGTGTAGCAATGGGTTTACGGTTTTTGAGTCGATATATAACTACAGAGGAATTGACTATGTCTGTCAAACCGCGTCCTGTTTATCTGGATTTGCCGAACATCCGTCTGCCGATACCCGGGATAGTTTCCATCCTTCACCGCATCAGCGGGGTCGGGCTGTTTATTATGCTGCCTTTCCTGCTGTATTTCCTGTCCGGTACCCTGAGTCAAGAGTCTGCATTTGAAACTTACCGTGCCATTGTTTCCCATCCTTTGGTCAAATTAATCTTACTCGGTGTGCTGTGGGCGTATTTGCACCATTTCTTTGCCGGTATCCGTTTTCTGTTTTTGGATGCGCATAAAGGCTTGGAGCTGAATACTGCACGTAATACCGCTAAAGCCGTATTTGCTTCTGCATTGGTTTTGACTGTCGTTTTGGGAGCTTTATTATGGTAGAACGTAAATTGACAGGCGCGCATTACGGTTTGCGGGATTGGGCGATGCAACGTGCGACCGCGGTTATTATGTTAATTTATACCGTTACACTTTTAGTGGTTCTATTTGCTCTGCCTAAAGAATATTCGGCATGGCAGGCATTTTTTAGTCAAACTTGGGTAAAAGTATTTACCCAAGTGAGCTTCATCGCCGTATTCTTGCACGCTTGGGTGGGTATCCGCGATTTGTGGATGGACTATATCAAACCCTTCGGCGTGCGTTTGTTTTTGCAGGTTGCCACCATCGTCTGGCTGGTCGGCTGCTTGGTGTATTCAATTAAAGTAATTTGGGGGTAAGTATGGGTTTTCCTGTTCGCAAGTTTGATGCCGTGATTGTCGGCGGTGGTGGTGCAGGTTTACGCGCAGCCCTCCAATTATCCAAATCCGGTCTGAATTGTGCCGTTTTGTCTAAAGTGTTCCCGACCCGTTCGCATACCGTAGCGGCGCAGGGCGGTATTTCCGCCTCTCTGGGTAATGTGCAGGAGGACCGTTGGGACTGGCACATGTACGATACCGTGAAAGGTTCCGACTGGCTGGGCGACCAAGATGCGATTGAGTTTATGTGTCGCGCTGCGCCTGAGGCGGTGATTGAGTTGGAACACATGGGCATGCCTTTTGACCGCGTTGAAAGCGGCAAAATTTATCAGCGTCCTTTCGGCGGTCATACTGCCGAACATGGTAAACGCGCGGTAGAACGTGCTTGCGCGGTTGCCGACCGTACCGGTCATGCGATGTTGCATACTTTGTACCAACAAAACGTCCGTGCCAATACACAATTCTTTGTGGAATGGACGGCGCAAGATTTGATTCGTGATGAGAATGGTGATGTCGTCGGTGTTACCGCCATGGAAATGGAAACCGGCGAGGTTTATATTTTCCACGCTAAAGCCGTGATGTTTGCTACCGGCGGCGGCGGTCGTATTTATGCGTCCTCTACCAATGCCTATATGAACACCGGCGACGGTTTGGGTATTTGTGCGCGTGCGGGTATTCCGTTGGAAGATATGGAATTCTGGCAATTCCACCCGACTGGTGTGGCAGGTGCAGGCGTGTTGATTACCGAAGGTGTACGCGGAGAGGGTGGTATTCTGTTAAATGCCGACGGCGAACGCTTTATGGAACGTTATGCGCCTACCGTAAAAGACTTGGCTTCACGCGATGTGGTTTCCCGCGCGATGGCGATGGAAATCTACGAAGGTCGCGGCTGCGGTAAAAACAAAGACCATGTATTGCTAAAAATCGACCATATCGGTGCCGAAAAAATTATGGAAAAACTGCCGGGCATCCGTGAGATTTCCATCCAGTTTGCCGGTATCGATCCGATTAAAGACCCGATTCCGGTTGTACCGACTACCCACTACATGATGGGCGGTATTCCGACCAACTACCATGGCGAAGTTGTCGTTCCGCAAGGTGAAGATTACGAAGTACCTGTAAAAGGTCTGTATGCGGCGGGCGAGTGCGCCTGCGCTTCCGTGCACGGTGCGAACCGCTTGGGTACCAACTCCCTGCTTGACTTGGTGGTATTCGGTAAAGCTGCCGGCGACAGTATGATTAAATTCATCAAAGAGCAAAGCGGCTGGAAACCCCTGCCTGCCGATGCGGGCGAGTTGACCCGCCAACGTATCGAACGCTTGGACAATCAAACCGATGGTGAAAACGTTGATGCATTGCGTCGCGAACTGCAACGTTCCGTCCAACTGCATGCCGGCGTGTTCCGTACCGATGCGATTTTGGCAGAGGGCGTGAAACAGGTTATGGAGATTGCCGAGCGCGTGAAACGCACCGAAATCAAAGACAAGAGCAAAGTGTGGAACACCGCGCGTATCGAGGCTTTGGAATTGGATAATCTGATTGAAGTAGCGAAAGCGACTTTGGTGTCCGCCGAAGCACGTAAAGAATCCCGTGGCGCACACGCTTCAGACGACCATCCTGAGCGCGATGATGAAAACTGGATGAAACATACGCTGTACCATTCAGATACCAATACCTTGTCTTACAAACCGGTGCATACCAAGCCCTTGAGCGTGGAATACATCAAACCGGCCAAGCGCGTTTACTGATGCGTTTTCAGACGGCCTTTACCTCAAAGGCCGTCTGAAACTTAACCATACCCACATTGAACTGTCTGAATCCATAATACAAAATCATTGGGCAGTTTATGAGAAAAGGAACACTTCTCATGGAAAAAATGAGTTTTGAAATTTACCGTTACAACCCGGACGTTGATGCCAAGCCTTATACGCAGCGTTACGAGTTGGAATTGGAACCGACCGACGTGAAACTTTTGGACGCTTTGGTACGCCTGAAAGCACAAGACGATACCTTGTCTTTCCGCCGCTCCTGCCGCGAAGGGATTTGCGGTTCGGACGGTATGAACATTAACGGCAAAAACGGCTTGGCGTGCCTGACCGATTTACGCAGCCTGAAACAACCGGTCAAAATCCGCCCCCTTCCGGGTCTGCCTGTTATCCGCGACCTGATTGTGGATATGACCCAATTCTTCAAACAGTATCACTCCATCAAACCTTATGTTGTCAACGACAATCCGATTGATGCGGACAAAGAGCGTCTGCAAACTCAGGAAGAGCGTAAAGAGTTGGACGGTTTGTACGAATGTATTTTGTGCGCCTGCTGTTCGACCGCCTGCCCGTCATTCTGGTGGAATCCTGATAAATTCGTCGGTCCGTCCGGTTTGCTGAATGCTTACCGTTTCATTGCGGACAGCCGCGATACCATTACCAACGAGCGTTTGGACAATCTGAACGACCCATACCGTCTGTTCCGCTGCCATACCATTATGAACTGTGTGGACGTATGCCCCAAACACTTGAATCCGACCCGGGCCATCGGTAAGATTAAAGAAATTATGTTGAAGCGGGCCGTTTAAGAAATGATGGTTTTTGACGATATTGCCAAACGGAAAATCCGTTTTCAAACCCGCCGGGGATTGTTGGAATTGGATTTGATTTTCGGCAGGTTTATGGAAAAAGAATTCGAGCATTTGAGCGATAAAGAGCTGTCCGAGTTTTCCGAAATCCTTGAATTTCAAGATCAAGAATTGCTTGCCTTGATTAACGGGCATTCGGTAACGGATAAAGGACACCTTATCCCTATGCTTGAAAAAATCAGACGGGTATGAAGTATCTGAAATTTGTCCGAGCGCAGATTTCAAAATGTAAAGGCCGTCTGAAGGCAAAGAAGGTGCTGCGGATGCAGCAACGTGGGTTACAACTTGCAAAGGAGCGATAATATGTCCAAATCAATCAAACTCAACGTGCCGGGTCAGGCAGACTTGGAGCTGCCGGTATTGGAAGCCAGCATCGGTCACGATGTGGTTGACATTCGGGGGTTGACAAAAAATACAGGTTTGTTTTCATTTGATCCCGGATTTGTTTCAACCGCAAGCTGTGAGTCTAAAATTACTTACATCGACGGCAATCAAGGCTTGCTTTATTATCGCGGATACCCCATCGAGCAGCTGGCCGAAAAATCCGATTATTTGGAAGTCTGCCACCTGCTGATTTACGGCGAACTGCCGACTCCCGAGCAAAAGGCAGAATTTGACAATACCGTCCGCCGCCACACGATGGTGCATGAACAGCTGACTTGGTTCTTCCGGGGGTTCCGCCGCGACGCGCATCCGATGGCGATGATGGTCGGCGTGGTCGGCGCGCTGTCTGCGTTCTACCAAGACAGCTTGGACATTACCAATCCCGAACACCGCAAAATCGCGATTTACCGCCTGATTTCCAAAATCCCTACCATTGCGGCAATGTGCTACCGCTATTCAAACGGTCTGCCGTTCAATTATCCGAAAAATAATCTTTCTTATTCCGAAAACTTCCTTCATATGATGTTCGCCACACCGTGTGAAGACTACAAACCCAATCCTGTTTTGGCACGCGCGCTCGACCGCATCTTTATTTTACATGCCGATCACGAGCAAAACGCCTCAACTTCAACCGTCCGTTTGGCAGGGTCTTCCGGTGCGAATCCGTTTGCCTGTATTGCCGCCGGTATCGCCTGCCTGTGGGGTGCTTCGCACGGCGGTGCGAACGAAGCCGTGTTGAAAATGTTGGACGAAATCGGCGATGTGTCTAATGTTGCCGCGTACATGGAAGGTGTGAAACAGCGCAAATACCGTCTGATGGGCTTCGGTCACCGCGTGTACCGCAACATGGATCCGCGTGCCAGCATTATGCGCGAAACCTGCTATGAAGTTTTGAAAGAATTGGGTTTGGAAGACAGTCCGAAATTCAAACTGGCGATGGAATTGGAACAAATTGCACTGAAAGACCCGTTCTTTATCGAACGCAAGCTGTATCCAAACGTCGATTTCTATTCCGGCATCGTCCTGTCCGCGCTGGGCATCCCGACCGAAATGTTTACCGTCATCTTCGCCCTGTCGCGCAGCGTAGGTTGGATTTCGCACTGGCACGAGATGATCAGCGATCCTTCGCTGAAAATCGGTCGTCCGCGCCAGCTTTATACCGGTTCGGAACGCCGCGATTATGTGCCGGCAGGAGAGAGGTAACATACATTAATATATTGTCAAACAGGCAATATTAGAGAATCGGATTGCTTTCTGTACACATTTGATTGTAGTCGGATGAAATCAATACAGGCAATCCGGTTTAAAATAGGGTAGAATAAAATGTCTTTTCAGACGGCATCAGTTCAGCCGTCAGGACGCGGACTTCTACCCTTTGTTTATATTTTAAAGAAAAGAGCGCACGCCATGATGGACGAAAAACTCAATTTCTCTTACCTGTTCGGTTCGAACGCACCTTACATTGAGGAATTGTACGAGGCTTTTTTGGAAAACCCCGATGCGGTGGATGAAAAATGGAAGCAGTATTTCACCGATTTGAGCAAACAGCCGGGGACGGTTGCTGTCGATGTCGCACACACACCGATTCGCGAATCATTTGTTTCTTTGGCGAAAAAGAAAATCGCATCTGCCGTTGCGGGCGGTGCGGATGAGGCAATGCTGAAAAAGCAAGTCAGCGTTTTACGGCTGATTTCTGCTTATCGTATACAAGGCGTGGGTGCAGCCAAACTTGATCCGCTCAAACGTATCCCGCCGCGCGACATTGAAGCCCTCGATCCGAAATTCCATGGCCTGTCTGATGCCGATATGGCGCTCCAATTCAATATGGGCGAGGGCGATTTTGCCAATCGGGGCAAACTGCCTTTATCCCAAATCATCAGCAACCTCAAACAAACCTACTGCGGCCACATCGCATTGGAATATATCTATATTCCCAATACCGAAGAGCGTCGTTGGGTACGCAATTATTTTGAAAGCGTATTGTCCACACCGAACTACAATGCCGATCAAAAACGCCGTATTTTGAAAGAAATGACTGCTGCCGAAACTTTGGAACGCTACCTGCATACCAAATACGTCGGTCAGAAACGTTTCGGCGTAGAAGGCGGCGAAAGCGCGATTGCCGGTTTGAACTACCTGATTCAAAACGCCGGTAAGGACGGCGTGGAAGAAGTCATCATCGGTATGGCGCACCGAGGCCGTCTGAATGTTTTAGTTAACATTTTGGGCAAAAAACCCGGCGATTTGTTCGCCGAATTTGAAGGCCGTGCCGAAATCAAACTGCCCAGCGGCGATGTGAAATACCATATGGGCTTCAGCTCCGATATTGCCACGCCGCACGGTCCGATGCACGTTTCTTTGGCGTTCAACCCGTCACACTTGGAAATCGTCAATCCGGTAGTGGAAGGTTCTGCACGCGCCAAGCAAAAACGTTTGGGCGAAAACGGCCGCGATAAAGTCTTGCCCGTATTGATTCACGGCGACTCCGCATTTATCGGTTTGGGTGTCAACCAAGCGACATTCAACCTGTCTAAAACGCGCGGTTATACCACCGGCGGTACGGTTCACATCGTCATCAACAACCAAATCGGCTTTACCACTTCCGATATCCGCGATACCCGTTCAACCGTACACTGTACCGATATTGCGAAAATGGTTTCCGCCCCGGTTATCCACGTCAACGGCGATGATCCTGAGCGCGTTTGCTTTGCCATCCAAGCCGCTTTGGATTACCGCAAAAAATTCCATAAAGACATCGTGATCGACGTTGTCTGCTACCGTAAATGGGGCCACAACGAGGGCGATGATCCGACCCTGACCCAACCGATGATGTACAAAAAAGTATCGCAACACCCAGGTGCGCGTGCTTTGTACACTGAGCAACTGATTGCCGAAGGTGTGGTAACCCAAGCCGAGGCTGACGGTTACATCCAAGCCTACCGTGATGCTTTGGACAAAGGCGAACACGTCGAGCAAACAACGTTGAGCAACTTCCAACGCACACAAATCGACTGGAGCAAATACCAAGGCAAAGATTGGCGCGAACACATCGAAACTGGTTTGCCTGCCGCAGATATTGAGCGTCTCACCGAGAAGTTTACCGCCGTACCGGAAGGCTTTGCCCTGCATCCGACTGCAAAACGTGTGATCGAAGCGCGTAAAGCCATGGCATCCGGCAAACAAGCCATCGACTGGGGTATGGCGGAAACCCTCGCATATGCCAGCCTTGTGACCAAGGGTCATGGCGTGCGTATCTCCGGTGAGGACTCCGGTCGCGGCACGTTCTCACACCGTCATGCCGTATTGCACGATCAAAAACGCGAAAAATGGGACGACGGTACTTATGTTCCTCTGCGCCATATGGGCGAAGGAATGGGCGAATTCCTCGTTATCGACTCCATTTTGAACGAAGAAGCCGTGATGGCGTTCGAGTACGGCTTTGCCTGCTCCGCTCCTGACAAGCTGACCATTTGGGAAGCTCAATTCGGTGACTTCGCCAACGGCGCGCAAGTGACGATTGACCAATTCCTGTCTTCAGGCGAAACCAAATGGGGTCGTTTGTGCGGTCTGACCACCATCCTACCGCACGGTTACGATGGTCAAGGCCCCGAGCACTCTTCTGCACGCGTAGAACGTTGGTTGCAACTGTGTTCCGAGAACAATATGCAAGTCATCATGCCGTCTGAAGCGTCGCAAATGTTCCACCTCTTGCAACGTCAAGTCTTGGGTTCATACCGCAAACCGCTGGTGATTTTCATGTCCAAACGCCTGTTGCGCTTCAAAGGTGCAATGAGCCCGCTGGAAAACTTCACCGAAGGTTCGACCTTCCGTCCGGTTATCGGCGATACAGCCGAACGTGCAAGCAACGACAGCGTGAAACGCGTGGTATTGTGTGCCGGTCAGGTTTACTATGACTTGGAAGCCGGTCGTGCCGAACGTAAACTGGAAGATGATGTTGCTATCGTCCGCGTTGAGCAGCTGTATCCGTTCCCATACGAAGAGGTTAAAGCTGAACTGGCGAAATATCCGAACGCAAAATCTGTGGTTTGGGCACAAGAAGAGCCGAAAAACCAAGGTGCGTTCTACCAAATCCGCCACCGCATCGAAGACGTTATCAGCGAAGAGCAAAAACTGTCTTATGCCGGTCGTCCAAGCAGCGCATCGCCTGCAGTGGGCTACTCAAGCAAACACATTGCTCAATTGAAACAATTGGTTGAAGACGCTTTGGCGTTGTAAACCAAGTAGCATTCCGTCTGAGTCTGCTCAGGCGGAATGCCCATATGCAGAATGAAAAACACACAACAGGCCGTCTGAAAGGGCCATTGGAGACACAAAATGATTATTGATGTAAAAGTACCTATGCTGTCTGAAAGCGTATCTGAAGGCACGCTCTTGGAATGGAAGAAAAAAGTTGGCGAAGCAGTTGCCCGTGACGAAATCCTGATCGATATCGAAACTGACAAAGTGGTTTTGGAAGTACCTTCTCCACAAGCCGGCGTATTGGTTGAAATCGTAGCGCAAGACGGTGAAACCGTTGTTGCCGACCAAGTTTTGGCACGCATCGATACAGCTGCTACTGCCGCTGCTGAAGCACCTGCAGCCGCTCCTGCCGCCCCTACCGAAGCAGCCCCGGCCGCCGCTCCTGCTGCCGCGCAAAACAACGCCGCTATGCCTGCCGCCGCCAAACTGGCTGCCGAGACCGGTGTTGATGTGAACACATTGCAAGGTTCCGGCCGTGACGGTCGCGTATTGAAAGAAGACGTACAAAATGCCGCCACTAAACCTGCCGCAGCCGCTGCTCCTACTGTTGCACTTCCTGCCGGCGCACGTCCTGAAGAACGCGTACCGATGAGCCGCTTGCGCGCCCGTGTTGCAGAACGCCTCTTGGCTTCCCAACAAGAAAACGCCATTCTGACTACATTCAACGAAGTCAACATGAAACCAATCATGGACTTGCGTGCGAAGTACAAAGAAAAATTCGAGAAAGAACACGGCGTAAAACTGGGCTTTATGTCCTTCTTCGTTAAAGCCGCTGTTGCCGCCCTGAAAAAATATCCGGTTGTGAATGCTTCTGTTGACGGCAAAGACATCGTGTACCACGGCTACTTCGACATCGGTATCGCCATCGGCAGCCCACGCGGTCTGGTTGTGCCAATCCTGCGCGATGCCGACCAAATGAGCATTGCCGACATCGAACAAGCAATTGTTGATTACGCGAAAAAAGCCAAAGACGGCAAAATCGCTATCGAAGATCTGACCGGCGGTACATTCAGTATTACCAATGGCGGTACTTTCGGTTCTATGATGTCTACCCCGATCATCAACCCGCCTCAATCTGCGATTTTGGGTATGCACGCCACTAAAGAGCGCGCTGTGGTTGAAAATGGCCAAGTTGTTGTCCGTCCAATGATGTATCTGGCTCTGTCTTACGACCATCGTATCATCGACGGCCGCGAAGCTGTATTGACCTTGGTAGCCATTAAAGACGCGTTGGAAGACCCAGCTCGCCTGTTATTGGATCTGTAATCGTTTCAGACGGCCTTTTATTTGTTAATGAAAAGGCCGTCTGAATTTTTATTTAGATGTAGCGTAATGTAGTATCGTGCTACAATAGGCTCAATGAACGATTGAGGTCGTCTGAAACATTTGATTCGAATGAATCGACAGATATGGACTTTCAGACGGCCTTTTCTTAAAACCATCAAAACGCAGTCATTCAAAATAAAAAAGAAACAAAAAGTATCGTTTTTATTTTGAGATACTGCCAAAAGCAAAGGATGACACGATGTCTCAATATGATGTAGTAGTGATTGGTGCAGGCCCGGGCGGATACGTTGCCGCCATCCGTGCCGCGCAACTGGGTTTCAAAACCGTTTGCGTTGACGCAGGTGTTAACAAAGCGGGCAATGCCCCGGCATTGGGCGGCACTTGCTTGAACGTAGGCTGTATTCCTTCCAAAGCCCTGTTGCAATCCAGCGAACATTTCCACGCTGCGCAACACGAGTTTGCCGAACACGGTATCACTGTCGGCGACGTAAAATTTGACGCGGCCAAAATGATTGAGCGCAAAGATGCCATCGTGACCAAGCTGACCGGCGGCGTGAAATTCCTGTTCCAAAAAAACAAAGTAACCAGCCTGTTCGGTACGGCTTCTTTTGCCGGTAAAAATGGCGATGCTTATCAAATCGAAGTCGATAACAAAGGCGAGAAAACCGTTATCGAAGCCAAACACGTCATCGTAGCCACCGGTTCCGTACCGCGTCCGCTGCCACAAGTCGCTATCGACAATGTGAACGTATTGGACAACGAAGGCGCATTGAACCTGACTGAAGTACCTGCCAAACTCGGCGTGATCGGTTCCGGCGTGATTGGTTTGGAAATGGGTTCTGTATGGAACCGCGTGGGTGCAGAAGTTACCATTCTTGAAGCTGCGCCGACCTTCCTGGCTGCCGCCGACCAACAAATCGCCAAAGAAGCCTTCAAATACTTCACCAAAGAGCAAGGCTTGAGCATTGAATTGGGCGTGAAAATCGGCGACATCAAATCTGAAGGCAAAGGCGTTTCCGTTGCTTACGAAACTGCTGCCGGCGAAGCCAAAACCGAAGTATTCGACAAACTGATCGTTGCCATCGGCCGTATTCCAAACACCAAAGGCCTGAACGCCGAAGCCGTAGGCTTGGAAAAAGACGAGCGCGGTTTCATCAAAGTAGATGGCGAATGCCGTACCAACCTGCCTAACGTATGGGCAATCGGCGACGTGGTTCGCGGCCCGATGTTGGCACACAAAGCCAGCGACGAAGGCGTTGCCGTTGCCGAGCGTATTGCCGGTCAAAAACCGCATATCGACTTCAACAACGTACCGTTTGTTATTTACACCGACCCTGAAATCGCTTGGGTGGGTAAAACCGAAGAACAACTCAAAGCCGAAGGCGTGGAGTACAAAAAAGGTACTTCAGGTTTCGGCGCAAACGGTCGCGCATTGGCAATGGGCAAAGCCAAAGGTACGGTTAAAGTGTTGGCAGATGCCAAAACCGACCGCATTTTGGGTGTACACATGATTGGCCCGGTTGTCAGCGAATTGGTTACCGAAGGCGTGACTGCGCTCGAATTCTTCGCCAGCAGCGAAGACATCGCCCGCATTATCCATGCCCACCCAACCTTGTCCGAAGTCGGTTCACGAAGCTGCCTTGGCGGCCGACAAACGCGCTTTGCATGGCTAATCAGGTCAAGTAAAGCATAAAAGGTCGTCTGAAAAAGTTTCAGACGACCTTTTCGGAAAGATGAATATTCGGAAAATGTTTTTGATTTAAATTAGACTTTTGATAGATTCTATTCTTTGGTATAAATTATTGTTGTATTTGAAGTGAAATTTCATAGGTTAATTTTTATTGATGAAAGATATTTATGGCATATATTAATATACTCGCGGGAAGTTTTCAGTCTTGTAAAGCTAGATTTGATAAAAATTTCATTACAATACCTAAAATAGGAAAAATTGCGCTACTCGATATTCAATCTTATGAAGTGACAGATGGTGATGTTATCGAAATCAAGCTGTTCGATGGTAGGAAAATGCTCATTGAAAAAAGCGATTCTTTTTTGAAGACTATTAAAACAGCTTTATATAATGAACCAGAGAATGATGAAGAAAGAACAAAACTTTACCATCAACGTAAAATTGAAGATAAAATTAAGACCGAAAGAAAGAAAAAAATTAAAGTAATAGGTGTTGGAGTTTTTGTATTATTTGTTGTTGCTATGTGTTCAATCCCGAAAAAAGAATTAACACCGGAAGAGCAGGCAGAAATAGCTAAAGTTAGGGCTGAAAAAAATGCCGAAGAAGCAAGAAAAGATAAAGAACGAGAAGAATTTGAGAAACATCAAAAAATTACAGTGATATCACAATCTTTGGTGCGTAATAGTTTAAAAGACCCCGATTCGGCTGAATTTAAGAATCAAGATGGACAGTGTGGGGAAGTAAATTCTAAAAATGGTTTTGGTGGTTATACTGGATTTACTCGGTACATTGTTGTAAATGAGAATTTAATTGCTCTTGAAGGGGAGAATATGAAAAGTAGTGAATTCTCAAAAATTTGGAATAAAGTCTGTGTTAAAAAATAGTATTCTAATCTACTATATGATTTGATTTTTTAAGATTAAATTCACAGACAGCATTTAATTATGAATAAAGAAGTAATCGGTATCCTGTTTATACCGATGGGCATCATCAGCATGTGTATGGCCGCATTGTGGCAGATGTATGTGATGATGACCGAAACTTATACGCTCAACCGTTTCAAAGATAAAGAATTGGTTTGGCGCGTGGCATTGTTGTTTATCAGTTTCAGCCTTGCCGTTTATCTGCTCTGCCCGAATTCGCGTAAAAAAGGCATTGTCTTTTTTATTCTCGGAGGAGGCGGCGCAACCATGTATCTGCTGGCGCGGATGTGGTTGCCTTTCAGCAAGTGAAACGACGATTTTCCGACCGCCGAAAGGTAGTCTGAAACGCACGGGCTTGCCATTTGGAGGCAAACTCGGGGCATTCCACTAATCTAAAGGAGAAATCCATGAATTTACACGAGTATCAGGCTAAAGAACTGCTGGCTAGCTACGGTTTGCCCGTACAAGGCGGTATTTTGGCACACAACGGCGAAGAAGCCGCTGCAGCTTACGACAAATTGGGCGGCAAATTCGCTGTTGTCAAAGCACAAGTACACGCCGGCGGTCGCGGTAAAGCAGGCGGCGTAAAAGTCGTCAAAAGCCGCGAAGAAGCCAAAGAAGTGGCTGAAAGCCTGATTGGCACCAACTTGGTAACTTACCAAACCGATGCCAACGGCCAACCTGTCAACAGCGTTTTGGTTTGCGAAGACATGTATCCGGTTCAAACCGAGCTGTACTTGGGCGCAGTGGTTGACCGTTCTACCCGCCGCATTACATTCATGGCTTCTACCGAAGGCGGCGTGGAAATCGAAAAAGTTGCTGCCGAAACTCCTGAAAAAATCTTCAAAGTAACCGTTGATCCGCTGGTTGGCCTGCAACCTTGCCAAGCGCGCGAAGTGGCGTTCCAACTGGGCTTGAAAGACAAACAAATCAACGAGTTCGTCAAACTGATGACCGGTGCGTACAAAGCATTTGTCGACAACGACTTCGCCTTGTTTGAAGTAAACCCGCTGGCAGTTCGCGAAAACGGCGCACTGGCTTGCGTAGACGGCAAAATCGGCATCGACAGCAACGCGCTCTACCGCCTGCCGAAAATCGCTGAATTGCGCGACAAATCTCAAGAAAACGAACGTGAGCTGAAAGCTTCCGAATTCGACCTGAACTATGTTGCCCTGGAAGGCAACATCGGCTGTATGGTTAATGGTGCCGGTTTGGCGATGGCAACCATGGACATCATCAAACTCAAAGGCGGCCAACCTGCCAACTTCTTGGACGTTGGTGGCGGCGCAACCAAAGACCGCGTGGTTGAAGCGTTCAAACTGATTTTGGAAGACAAATCCGTTAAAGGCGTATTGATCAACATCTTCGGCGGTATCGTACGTTGCGACATGATTGCGGAAGCCATCGTGGCAGCCGTTAAAGAAATCAACGTCAACGTTCCTGTTGTTGTTCGTTTGGAAGGTAACAACGCCGAACTCGGCGCGAAAATCCTGAACGAATCAGGTCTGAAACTGACTTCTGCAGACGGCCTGAATGACGCAGCCGAAAAAATTGTTGCAGCCGTAAACGCCTAAGGAGAAAAGAATGAGCGTATTGATTAATAAAGACACCAAAGTATTGGTTCAAGGTTTCACCGGTAAAAACGGTACTTTCCACTCCGAACAAGCTCTGGCTTACGGCACTAAAGTTGTCGGCGGCGTTACCCCAGGCAAAGGCGGTCAAACCCACCTGAACCTGCCTGTATTCAACACCATGAAAGAAGCCGTTAAAGAAACCGGCGCGGACGCATCTGTAATTTACGTTCCAGCTCCGTTTGTTTTGGATTCTATCGTTGAAGCCGTTGATTCAGGCGTAGGCTTGGTCGTTGTGATTACCGAAGGCGTTCCGACTCTGGACATGCTCAAAGCCAAACGCTACTTGGAAACCAACGGCAACGGTACCCGCTTGGTCGGCCCTAACTGCCCAGGCGTGATTACTCCGGGTGAGTGCAAAATCGGCATTATGCCGGGCCACATCCACACTCCGGGCCGCATCGGTATTATTTCCCGTTCCGGTACATTGACTTACGAAGCCGTGGCACAAACCACCAAACTGGGCTTGGGTCAATCAACCTGTATCGGTATCGGCGGCGACCCGATTCCTGGTATGAACCAAATCGACGCACTGAAACTCTTCCAAGAAGACCCAGATACCGACGCCATCATCATGATCGGTGAAATCGGCGGTACTGCGGAAGAAGAAGCAGCCGAATACATCCAATCCAACGTAACCAAACCTGTTGTAGGTTATATCGCTGGTGTTACCGCTCCTAAAGGCAAACGCATGGGTCACGCCGGTGCGATTATCTCCGGCGGTAAAGGTACTGCCGAAGAAAAATTCGCCGCGTTTGAAAAAGCCGGTATCGCTTACACCCGCAGCCCTGCCGAGTTGGGCACTACCATGCTGGAAGTGTTGAAAGCAAAAGGTTTGGCATAATCAGGTTTGACAACTGATTGAACATCAAATGCCGTCTGAAACCGGAAATCAGGTTTCAGACGGCATTTTGTTTGTCATTTCAAAAAGAGGCAGCCTCAACATACCCACATTATTTTTTGCCCTTTGAGGTAGTCAGAATATTTATCGGTCAAACAGGAGCAAACCCGTAAGTCAGGTTGCACACGCCTTGTTTGAAGTCCGGGAATGGATAAGTATCGCATTTGAAAAGACTGATATTATTTTTTGCAGGATTCTGTTTTAGCACGCGACATTTTTTGTTTGATAAGATTGGAATGGATGTAGTCCGCGCAATGCTGCAAATCCGTTTCGTCGCGCACGGTGTGTTCGTAAAAACGCCGTTGCCAAGAAGAGACCTTTGCAAAATTCCCCAAAATCCCCTAAATTCCCACCAAGACATTTAGGGGATTTTCCATGAGCACCTTCTTCCGGCAAACCGCCCAAGCCATGATTGCCAAACACATCGACCGTTTCCCGCTATTGAAGTTGGATCAGGTGAAGCGCACCGAGAAAAATCTCGGCATTTTCTGAGAAAAAACTTTGGCAATTTATTGCATTATTTGCAACTCCCTTGCACTTTTATAAAAGCGACGATAACCGTCGCTTTTGTTTTACCAGTTGCAGATAACTAGTCTGCTTGGCTGGCGTACCGGTGTTCCGGCACCGGTACGTCGCCGTCCCACTTTAATATTTTTTTATCCTCCTTTATTGATGTTATTTCCATCAGTTGCATAGCGTTTCTGGATCATTTGATAATTGGCAATTTCTTTTTCCGCCCGCTCAAACAGGGCAAGATCGCCGGTTTCCGATGCGTATCTGCCGACCCTCATCCATTCGTCGATTTGGGTCTGACAAAATTGAAAGGGTGTCATACAGCCTCCCTCCGGAACATTGCTGCCAAATCCCCGGGCGAGAACCGCCAACCTTCGGTTATTCCCATTACCGTCGCACAAAACTCGCTACAGAACCAACGGTTTTTACTCTGAGTCAGACGGAATACCGTCCCAACTGCCCCCATCCAGTCGTAACGGCAACCGCGTGTCTGAGCATATAGGCAGACGACCGAACTGTGCGCGGATGGCGGCAGCGGAATTAAATCCCACTTGTCAGACGGCAGCGGCATCACTTTCATACGTACGCCGCCGTCGCGCCCACTGGCGGAATAACAGGCATAAGAAGAGGCGCAGTATGTAGGGAGCCGCACGGCGATTTCGCAGTGACTGTACTGACTGCGAGTTACAGTACGTATCAGCCAATCCTCAAACCTCGCACGTATTCCGCACGCCTTTCCTTTGTAAAGTGCCAGATAAACCTCCGCCATCATTCAGCCTCGGCTTTCAGGTCGATGACGAGCGATATATCAGTCAGTTCATCAAGATTGGCCGCGGCGTTGATTTTGTCTTCCGCCACCTGCCTCAAGCCTGCCACATAAGCGGTCAACCGCTCAAATTTGAGTGTTTTTTCATAAGCTTTTTGCCTTAAAGCATCGATCGGCACGCCTCGAGAAGCGGCAATGGCGTCAAGCGTCGGCGTTGCAGCATTCTGGTCGGCATGCCATACCTTCGCCTCAAATGCCTGCGTTGTCCAAGTCGCCACCTCAAATTCGGGCACTTTGTCCAAGCCCGCCGCACGGTTGATATAGGATTGCGCGGCGCGGTTGACTTCGGCCAGTTTTTCAGACTTCGCTTCTTGCAGCATTTTCTTTTTGGCGGCAGGTGTCAGCACCCAGCTGCCGCCGTCCCATTTGTGGTATTCGGACGGGCGCGGCGGGGAAACGGTCAAATCGTCGGACACGATGCAGCCGGAATTGAGGGCGGCGAGCAGCCCGGCGTGTTGTTCGGGCGTAATGGGGCGCGCGCCCTCGGGGGCTTGGTCGGGGGTGTCGCAGTCGTAAAAGGCGCGGTCTTTGTAGTAAATGGTCATTGGTTTTCCTTTCGGGTCGGTGTTACGGATTGGCGGCGGGTCGGCAATGCCGTTTGAAGGGATCGGCGGCGGCGTTATCGGAAGCCGCGGGCGGCGAGGCTTCTGATTTCATTTAGCGCGTCTTCATTAATTCCCCTTAGCGTTTCTTCATCGATTCCGGGGACTGTCGGGGGGCTGGCGGCGTTTCCCGTACCGGCTTTGCCGATGGCGATCCAAGAGACGGACACGCCGCTGCCGCCTGCGGTTTCATAGCAGGAATGGTAGTCGATGACGAGGTTGTTTTCCGAATAATTGCGGATGGTTACGCCCGCCGCCATATTGCCGTAAAAACTGCTGTTCGGCGTATGCGTGGCGGTGCTGATGCTCCATACTTCGCCGAAGGAAACGGGGAAGTAGACGGTGTTGCTTCTGTGCACGCCGTTTATGTTGTTTTTGCCCCATTGGATGAGGATGCCGCCGGGCAGTTTTTGCCAGCCTGTCGCGGCAGCCGAGTTGCCGAAGATGCCGCCCACCGCCGCGCTGATTTTTTCGTCCAGCCCTTGGATTTGGGCGGCGGTGTGGGTGTGGGCGCGGTCGGCTTTGTCTTGCAAACCTTGCGCCAGCGTGCCCGCGTCCAGCGCGCCGGCATTAACGGTTTCGCCGTGGGACTTTATCCAGAACACGGCTTCGCCCAAGGTGTCGGCGGCTTTGATGCACAGTTTTAAAACCAGTGCTTTGGGGCGGTTTTCGTCGGCGGTGGGGACGACGCGGGATGCGTCGAATGTGATGGCGGACGGGCGGTCGTTGCCGCTGCCGTCTCCGTCGTATGTCCAATTTTTCCGGGCTTTGTCGATGCCGAACGCGCCCTCGGGGATGGCGGTGTCGAAGAGTTGCTCGTTGCTTCGGTTGCCGCTGTCGATTTTGCCGGTAATGTTGCGGATTGCGTCCCCCTGCTTCGTTCCGACTGCCAAGCCGTTGGCGGCGTTGCGGATAAAGCGGTCTTCCGCCTGCGGGACGTTTCGGATGCTTCCGTATTTGGCAACCAGCAGGCGGTAGAGTTCGGGATAAGCGGTTTCGGTTACGCGCGTGCGGATGTCGTCAAACGCCAGCCAGCCGGTCGGGATTTGGTCGGACGGAAACCACGCGGTGATGCCGATGTCGGTACGGCTTAAATCAGGCAGGCGGTTGCTGTTGCCCAAGGCGCGGTAAAGGTCGGGGAAGGTGTTTTGCGCAAAGGTCGTGCCGTCTGCCCGCAAATAGCCTGCGGGGTTTCGGACGGCTTTGGGAAAGGATACGATCGCGCCGACGGGGATGCCGTCTGAATTGAGTTTTTTCCACGCGCTCCAGTCGTCGTTCGCGCTGCTTACCTGGTGGCGTTCGTACACGTCGGACGTGTAGGCGGGGTAGCCCAACTGCCTGCACCAGCCGGGTTGCGTTCCTGCGATGACTTGGATATGGCAGGCGGTGTTTTCAACGGGCAGGTTTGAGCTGCCGACCGCTGTCGGCAGGGAATAGATGCCGTCTGTTTTGAGGGTGTTCAAATCGCCCCGGAATGTTTCGACTTTGAAATTGCCGATGCCGTATCCGGACAGCGTGTCCGGCTTGCCTTCGATGTCTTCGGCAAAACGCGGTTTGTTGGCTTTGTGGAAGATGTCGTGGTTGTTGTAGGAAATGCGGTTGTTTGCGCCGTGCAGGCGGAGGGTGTCGTCGCCGAAGACGATGTGGGCGTTGTCGTTATCCGCGCCGATGTAGGCTTTGTAGCCGCCGTTCCAGTGCGTTTGGTTGGCGGACAAATGGATGCCGCTTTGGAATTGGGTTTGGGCGGTAAAGGTTTTTTGGCCGTTGACGGTTTGGTCGCCGGTGAGGGAGACTTTGCCTTCCGATTCCGTCTGAAGGGCTTCGGTTTGGTTTTTGAGCCAAAGGGTGCGGTTGGCCAATTGTTTTGCCTGACGGTTGTCGATGCCGTCCGGCCCGCCCATCACGGGGTCGGAGGTTTCTAATTGGTAAATGCCTGTTTCCCATTGTGCTGTTTCGTTCAAATTTGCCATTATGCAGTTCCTCGGTTAAATGTTCCGTCTCTCGATGCCCGTCCGTTATGCCGGACGGCGGCGTGCCGGTAATCCAATGCCGCCAATACGCATCGGGCAGGCGCAAAGGCTTGCAGGGTATGCCGCAGCAAAGCCGCCTGATCGTTGGTTAGCACGCCGTTCATGGTGATACGGTAATGCGCCCAGTGGTCGGACCGTCCGTGCGCGTAGGTTCCGTCCCGCCTGATTTCGCCGTTGTGTTCCTTATTGCCCAAGCCTTCGGTGATTTCGACTTCTCCGAAACCGAGCCGCCGTACGATTTCGCGTATTGCCCACGGCGTGCCTTTCATACGGTGCAGCTGGTACGCGCCCTTAATCAGCTTGCGGCGCGTCTGGTCGCTTTCAGCTAACCAGTAGCTGTCCGCACCTAAAATGCTGCGACCCTCCGCCAGCAGCGCCAAGTGTTCCGGAGCAACCAAATCTACCAACCTCGGCAGTAGTCTGACCGCATCGACCTCATTTATTCTCAAGCCTAAATCCGCCAACATTTTGTAACGTCGGTCGTGTTCGATAACGGATGCGTAGGAGAGTTTTGCCATTGCTAACCCTCCGCCGTTTCAGGCGAGATGCGGATATTGACGGAAGTGCATCTTGCCCATTGGTCGGGTTGGACGACGGTCAGCGCGGGCGACTTTAAAACGACGTTGTATACGCCGGCCGCCTTCAATGCCGTCTGAATGTCCAGCGGCACGATGTCCGCGCCCAGTTTTTCGCGGCGTGATGCTTCGTAATCTGCCCAAGCCTGTTTTGCCGCCGCCAAAACTTCGGCGGCATCCGCGCCTGTAAACAGCGTGAGTTCCGCATCCAGCGTGTAATCGATAACAGAAGGGGCGGCAACGCTTACCGTGTCGCAAAGCGGGCGGACACGTTCGTCAGACAAAGCCCTCTGCACTTCGCCGATGAGTTCGGGAGACGGCAGCCCGTTTTTAGTCAGCACCGTTACCCGTACCCAGCCGCCGACCGGCTCGCCGCCTGCCGTTTTCAGGTTGCCGACATGAACGTCGCAAATGACAGGATTGACACGTCGTGCAAAGTATTCGTATGCGCCGACAGGCCCCGCCACGCTGAAACTTTCCGGGGCGAGCAGGATGCGTTGCCGATAAGCATCGTCCGACTCTTCGTCCGCACCGCCTGCCGATACTTCGATATTGGCGGCAGATACGCCGTCAATAGGACTGACCAAGGTATTGATTTGTCCTGCGGCAAAACCATTGCCGGACACACCTGTCTGCGTACAGACAGCCTCTAAATCCAAAGTTCGGCCGGCTGGTGAGAGCGTGCCTTCCGATGCCGTCTGAAACACGGTCGCACCTGCGGCAATCTGCGTACTTTGCGGGATGACGACGAGTTCGCTGTGGGAAGCTGCAAGGGTAAAGCGGACGGTGCAGCGGGCGGCGGATGCCTCAAGGCGCGGCGTGTTCACATCGTCGCCGCACAAATCCAACATCAACCCCATTGCAAAACGCGGGTGCTGCTGGCGGTAGGCTTCGTTCAAGGCTTTACGGACCAGCATTTCGCGGTAGGCATAGGTGTTGATAATCAGACGCTCGATGTGGGCAGGTTGCAGGGTTTTGCCGCTTTTTGCCTCATAGTCGGCAATGGTCTGCGCCAAAATCTCGGCAAGGTCGTCTGAAACCGCCTTGACTTCTTCACGCTTGAGTTTGCTCAAATCCATGTCGCCTGCTCCAATCTGATGTCTGTCGTATAAACCTCGCCTGCCGCCTTATCGGCGATACGCCAATAAACCGTCATCGTCAGATGCGGTGCGGCACCGTCGAAAATAATGTCCTCAACCACTGCCCGCTTCTCCCACGTCTGTATGGCCAGCACGGTTTCGCGCACGATATTGGGGATAAACACGTCTTCCGGCGTGTCCAGCCATTTGTAATGGTCGGAGCCGAAATCAGGACGGGTAACGTCCGCGCCTTTGCGGGTGGACAGGATATTGCGGATACATTGGTCGATGTCGTCCTCGCCCTGAACCACGCCCGAGCCTTCGGGCGCGAGCTGCCAGTGTTTCGAGATAGGTGCGGCGTAGAACATCAAAAAATCCCTGTATCGCTGATAGATACAGGGATTGTAGAGAAGGCCGTCTGAAACGCCTTTTAATGCGGTTTAATGATTTTTCGGTTCGCCGGTTTGCCCTCCGGAATCGCCGTCATGGATGTGCCTGCCGACATTGATACCGTTGACGATAAGTTCGCCGTCAATGATGACGTTACCCGTAATCTTCGCCGCCTCGCCGCCGCCGGCATTGCCTGCCGCCAAACCTGCGGTATAGGTCAACAGCCCGTTTACCGTCGCATTGCCCGTAATTTCTGTCTGAGGCGATTGGATGTCCACTTTCTGCGCCGCTTTGATTTCGACCTTGCCCGGCGTTTCCACAACGACTTCACCGCTGCGCCGGTCGTGCGAGATGACCGTGCCGTTGGCAAACCGTTTAACCCATTTGTTTTGGTCGGATACCGGCGGCTTGTCGGCGGCATTGTAAATCGCGCCGATGACGCAGCCGTTTTCGCCGCGCGCGTCCAGCAGGCAGACTACCAGTTCGCCCACATCGGGCAGGCTGTAAAAACGGTTGCCGCCCGCCGCCGGTGTCGCCATCGGCAGCCAATCGGTTTCCATGTCGTCGAGTACGGGGATTTTTACCCGCAAACTGTGTGCCGCCGCATCGACTGCCGATACCGTACCAAATTGCATCGTTGCCGTAAAATCATGGGTTTGCACTGCCTTGCTCCTCTTCAGAAACATATTCCGTCATCTTGATTTCGATTTCCGTCGTATAGCCGCTGCTGCGCGAAAAGTCATGCCGCGACTGCTTGACCAGATATTTACCCGAAAACTTGCCGAATCCTTTCAGCCGTACCATTTGGCCTGCCGCCAACAGCGCATTGCCGACCAGTGTAACCGTGCCCGCGCATTGGTCGTCCTGCGCATCCGCCAATTTGGCATCTGCCCTGGCATTCAATTGCGCCGCGCTCTCACCCTTATTTGGCACGATACGCAATGTATCGCCCGTGCTGCCATGTTTGGCTTTGCCTCGCTTGGGCTTGCTTTTTCGGCTTGCTGAGACCGTTTTCTTGTTTTTCGGGTCGTAGCCTTTGACATCTACTTTGGACGGCACGCCCTTAATCAAATCGCGCAGGCGGACACGGATGATGTCCTCAGGTTTCAGGACGGCAACGGCAGGACGCTGTTTAAGCGCGTTGTTGTCGGTAAACACCAGTTTCTTGCCGACGATTTTAAAGCTGTGTCCGTATTCCTTCGCCAGCCGCGCCAAAAACTCGACATCGCGCTCCTGATACTGGGTAACGCGTTTGATGGGGATATCTTTAACCGTCCCTGTGATTTCCAATTTCAGACGGCCTGCAATCTGACGGACAATGGCGGCCAGAGTCGTGTTTTCATACGACTTGCCGCGCAGGGTGCGGTTCGACTTGGTAATGCCCGTCGATAAAGCCTTCAGGCTGACCGTCGACGGCGGCCGGTTGTATTCGATTTCGGCAATCTCAAATTTGCCGAGAGAAACCAGCCCGGTAAATTGGTCACCCAGGCTCAAAGACAAAGCATCGCCCTGTTCGGGATACCAATTACTCAGCCAGCGGCCGTCCGTATCCTCAAAATCGACCTGCAATTCGTCCGACTGCCCCTCAAGATAATCGGTATAGCTGAACGAAATCAGATAAGGCGCAACATCTGCCGTTATATCTTTGTCTTCGTAAGACAGGACGAAATCGGGCATGGTAACCGGATGGGTATTGCCGCCATCCAAGCCCTTCAGCTTCAAAAACGCACTTAACGCATCCACGGCGGCAGCTCCTCTTGGTTATTTTCGGTTTGGTTTCCAAAACGGGGACAAATACCGTCAGCCCGCTCACGAACTCTTCCGCCAATGGCAGATGCGGATTGGCGGCAATCAGACCGTCAATCAACAGCGCATTGCCGTAATGCTTGTGCGCAATCAAATCCCATCGGTCGCCGTCTTGGGTGGTGTAGCGTATGACCGCACTCATCATTTATCCTTTCTTGCCGCAAGATAGCCGGTCAAAGCCTGGGCGGCGGCAGAGCCGTTTGCCAGCGCATCCGATGCTTCGGCTACGCCGTTTTCCACCGCATCCAACCAACTTCCTACCGAACCGCCCTCATGACCTGCCCGCAATGCGCCGACGGCTCCGCCCAGCCGGTTGGCCGCTTGTCCGGCTTGTGCCGCAAATTCTGCCGCGCCTTTCAGGTCGCCGAAAACCGCCGTTACTTCCGGCAAGGTATTGAGCCTTCCTAAAGTGCTGCCACCGACATTGAGTGCGTCCCCCAACAGGTTTAATGTCCCTGACGGGTCGTTTTTCAAATCTTTAGCCGCGCGTATCAGGTTCTGCATATCGGCTATGCCCGATTCCGCAGCGCGGTAGACCTTGATACCTTTTTCGACCGCCCTCACTACATCCGATGCCTGAGCCCGAACGCTCTCCGGTAATAAGGACAGGAGCGGATTTTGCCTGCCCGACTTGACTGCGGGCGTAGGTAGGGGATTATTCGGGTCGCCGACAAACTGGGTCAGCTCCACATCCAATTCCCGCGCCGCCGTCCGACCTTGCGCGTCCTGAATCAACGTGCGCTCCGTCAGCCGCTCAAGCACAAACCATCCGACAAAACGGCCGCTGCCGTAAACCAAAGACACTGCCTGCTGCGCCTCCAAAGCCGACAGCAGACCCTTATAAGCCGTGTCGGGATTACCCAGCCGCCAATGCAACTTGAGAGAGAAACGCAACGTCGTCAGTTCGTTTTGCAAGGCCTGCAGGCGCGGACGGCCTTTTAAGACCTCATGCTTGGCAAAGTTCGCCGAATGTTCCGCCTCAAGCGATGTGAAGCTGTTTAAAAGCTCAAATCGCACATCACCCAACATCGCATACATCAATAAGCCCTCCGTGCTTTGTCGTCCATCATGCGGCGGAACATTGCTTCGAATTCACGCAAGCCCATCTGCAGCGCAGCCTCAATCTGCTGAGGATTACCGCCCGGCGCGTTGATGGTCGGGTTGTAATTGATGGTCATCCCGCCCACCGCCTGAGTATTGCGTGCAGACGCAAATGCCTCGCCGCCCGCAGACAACCGTGCCGCCAGCGCGCCCATATGGTCGGTAAAACCGCTTTTCAGACGGCCTGCCGTATTGGCTATAGAGGCAATCGGACGAGCCGCACTCCCGTCCAAACCGATTTGCAGGCCATCCATCATCCATCCGCCAAAGCGGCGGAACACGCGGCTGGGCGAGTGAATGCCCATCACGCTGGCAAATGTTTGTTTGAGCGATGCCGCCTTTTCGGCAAACCATGCCTTGACCGACTCGAATTTGGACTGCAACCCGTTCCACAGCCCTTGGATGATGTTTGCGCCAAACTGCGTGAAGCTGGACGGCAACTGCACGCCGAACCAAGACATAACAGAGGCAAATGACTGATAAAACAGATTAAGTGGCGACCAACTGAGTATCTGTGCAGAGACATTGCCGATACCGCTGCCGAAAAACGCCTTGATTCGTTCCCAGCCCTCACTGAAAAAGCCGGTTACCGCATCGGCGATACCGCCGATAAAACTGCCTAGGTCTTGCCACAATGCTTTTGCACCACCGACTACACCATCCCAGTTTTTATAAAGCATATAAGCGGCGACACCCAGCAGGGTCAATGCAATGCCGATAGGCGACATGAATAAAAATCTACCCAGACTCATCAGACCACTACCAAATAGTGTTGCCGCCGTTTTTACTACACCGAAAATACGGGCCAACGCACCAATGCCCGATTTAAACCTGATAACGGTGGCAAGCCAGTCAACACCGAGCAAAGCTTTTGCAAGCCGAAACGACACCATAAATCCGGACAACTCATTCCCGACAAAACGGAACATTAGCCCACCGGCCTTCAACGCCGCAAACCCTGCCGCAAGATGCACGAATGCGGATACAATTTCTGGATTTTTGGATGCCCAATCTGCAAAACTGTTTATGATCGGGCGGATGGCCGTCATCAGCTGATTGAGCGCAGGCAACAATACGCTGCCCGCTGTGATACCGATTTCCGTCAAACTGTTTTTAAAGGTTTGCCAGTTGTTTGCTGTCGTGGCAGACCTGGCGGCAAACTCTTTATCCATACTTCCGACAAACGCAGGTTTACCGTCTTTTGAGGTTTTTTTGAGTTCGTCGATTGATTTCTTATAAGTTTCCAACCCACTAACTAATACCGCGACATCATCGGCATATTCCAAACCGAACAAATCGACCAGTGCGCCCATTTGGTTTTCTTTAGGCAGTTTTCCGACCTGTTTCAAAAAGTCCATCAATGCCTGCTCGCCGTTTTCCTTGATGGATTTCTTCAAATCTTTTGATTCCATCCCCATATTTTTCAGGGCTTTTTGGAATTTCGCGCCTTGCTTATCCGCAGTCATCAATTTGGTCAACATACCGTTAATTGCCGTACCGGCAATTTCAGGCGTTTTGCCGAGGCTGATAAACGCATTGGATAAAGAGGTCGTCTGAATTTCGGTCAATCCAAATTGTTTAGCAACGCCACCCACTCGTCCGAGCGTATTGATAATATCGCCCGCCTTGGCAGGGCTTGAGTTGGACAAATGATTGACTGCATCGCCCAGTTTGCCGATTTGGTCGATTGGTATTTGATAGACATTAGCAAGTTTCGCCATGCTGTCGCCCGCCTGATCGGCAGCCATGTCGAACGCTACAGACATCTTGGCGATGGTCTCTGTGAATTTAGGCAAGTCTTTACGCGCAACGCCAAGCTGCCCGCCTGATGCAGTGATTTTTGCCAGCTCTGCACCTGCCATAGGGATAGTGCGTGTCAGGCGCAAGATGTCCTGTTCCATCTCCCTAAACTGCTTGGGCGTATCAAAATCTACGACCTTTTTGACATCTGCCATTGCCGATTCAAACTCGACGGCCAGTTTTACCGGGAATGCCACCCCGGCTACAGCACCGGCCGCTCCCCAAAATTCGTCCTTAAGCGCGCGTCGGCGGTCGTAATGATCCTGTTTCTGCTGCTGCAAATCAGCAACGAGGCTACGTTTGCGGTTAATTTTGGCGATAGTCTGACCAAGCTGGTCATATTCTCGCCTAAGTTCACCAACCCGTTCCCTGCTCATCCGCAGGGGATTTTGCAATGTTTCGCCAAGCAGGTTTTGCCTTGCCGCCAGACCTTTGACTGTTTTATCCAAAACGTCCAAAGACGACTTGACTGATTTGATACCGGCAACTGCACCGGCGACCGATGCGCCGATGGTAATGCCTAAAGAAAAACCGCTTGCCATATGTCTGCCTGCAATTTAGAATTTGTCCAATAAAAGAAAGGGGTTGCCATGTATATCGACAGCAAATATGAAACCGTGTTCGACCGTGTCAGCGACCTGGCGGCAAAAGGTCTGTTTGCCGTTTATATGTCGGGCATTGCTTGGGTTGTTATCGCCAATACGCCTGCCGACCTTGACGTCATGTTGCCCGTTCTGCTGCTGGCATGGTTTTCAGGGACGGTGGTCTGGCTGCTTTTCGGATTCATTCCGACACTTGTTGTCAGCTTACTGGTTGGCGGTTTGTCGGCTGCGTCAGTATTTATTAAGGACAAAATCAAAAGCTGCACCGCGAACGGCACGGCTCTGAAACCCTAAATCCCGCCCCTCCGCGAAAACAGAAGAAACCCCTACTTTGACAGACACGGATTGATTGGTCATGCACAAAAGGAAAGATGAGCAGCCGTTGGACTTTTCCGACAGCTTTGAAATATCGCTGCAGATATTTTTTTGGCTGTTGTCTTCAACCGTCTTCGGGATTGTGTTTTTTTCGCTGTTTACTGCCGATCAACCCGTTATCTCAACAATATTCGGCGGCTTGATTGCCGCTTTTGCTACATTGACGGCCTCTCCATTGACCGCATTGGCAGCCACCTTACTGGGCGGCATCCTCTCCGGATTGTTGTGTTGGACAGAGAAATCCAAAACCGCCGCATAATCTGAAGAAAAGCCGGATACTGGATTGTCCGGCTTTTTCACATCCCCCTCCGATAACCCGCCTTCATTTGGCGGGTTGCTTCTTTCTGCCAGTCTTCAAATTCGTCCAGCGGCAGCGCGTAAACCTCATCCACGCTCCAACCGAACCACCAAGCCAAATCGGCGGCGGCAGACAGCAGCTGCCGCTGCGTTTCCACCCTCGAAAGCGGCGGACTATTTGCCGTCCGGCTCGGATTCCGTGAAGCGGCGAAACGTCTCCTGCAACTGTTTCCAATCCGCCAAATCCAAGCAATCCAAGTCTTCGGGAATCATGCCTGCCATACGGGCAAACAGGGCCAGTTCTTGCTCCGCCTCATTCGTCAGGTGCGACACGGCGCGCAAATCGCCCACGCGCAAACGACGGAGCGTTACCTGTTCCAACATCTGACCCGTCGCCAGCCGTACCGGATATTTCAGTTTCACAACGGTATTTACACCCAAATCTTCTTGCAATTTCTTGGCTTCACTCATTTTCCATCTCCAAAAATAAAAAAATCACCGTATCGGTAAAGATACGGTGATTGTGTCAAAGGTCGTCTGAAACGGCTTTTAATCCGATTTAAAGATTAAGCACCAATGTTTTTACGCATTTGGTTCAAAACGTCCTGACCGTCCACGCGGTAGATATTTTTGAACGCGTTGTAGTACAGCACTTCGCGCCCGCCGACGACTTGGCGGACTTCTGTTGCCTGGTAGGTTGAGCTAAATTCCGCCTTTTCCTTCGGCTTGTAGCCGCCCAGGGCGTTTTTGGAAAACACTGCCGTTACCGTTGTTACGATGGGGACTTCTTCCGCCAAACCTGACGCATTGAAGGTCTGCAGGTTGCCGCGCACCATCAGTTGCACAGCTTTAAAGGGGTTGGATGCCTTCTTCGCCACCTCGGGATAAAAGCTGTTCCAAGTAACTTCGCCTTCCAGGGCTTCTACGCCGTTGGGCAGTTTGATGGTACCGACCATACCCAAACCGGTAAAGTCGTCCTGCCCAAACTCAAACTCGGGCAGTTTGAATTCCGAAGCATTACCCAACAGGCTGTTACCGTCGATATAGACGTTGGCATTGTAGATTGCATTGATTGCGCTCATGTTTTTTCCTTTTCTTTTTCCATCGTTTCAAAATGGACGATGTCGTCCATTTTGGCTTGCCGCGCCCTTTCAAAACGGACGATGTCGTCCGTTTCAGACGGCATTAGGACGCAGAAACCAGATTGGCCAGGTATTTACGGGTCATCACGCTGGTATTGGTCAGACGTTCGCCAGGCAGCTTGGGCGTGTAGTCGTACACAATCGGCACTTGACCTTTACTGAACGCATCCGACAGGTCGTAGTCATAGTCCAAACCGACCGAGAAGCCCGTGATGGAGCGCAGCGTGCCCAAATAGGTGCGTACCGTTTCAATCAGGCTGTCGATTAAGGCATCGTCAATCGGGCGGTCGACGTATTGCAGTTCGGCGCGGCGGATGGACTCGTCGATGATGTCGCCGGTGCGTTGCGCCACTTCAAAGTTTTTAATATGCGAAACCGTCGGGAAACAGGCAAGGCGGTTGCCCCACATCCGATAGCCTGTGCCGTAGCTGTTGAATACGGTGGTAATGCCTTTTTCGTTCAGCCGGTTGGTTTCGGACTGAGGATCGTCCGCGCGGGCGGTCAGTCCGATTTCCACGCCGGTTACGCCCAAGAGTTCGCGGTTGGAGATGCTGTACCAGTAGCCCTGTTCCACATCGGTTTTCATACGCAGGCCGGCGGCGTGGACAGCGAGGCTCTCCAAACCCAAGAGCCCGACGACGTAGGGGTAAAAGAGCTGACAGCGGTCGGACGAAGTTTGGAAATTGATGCTGCCCAACGGACCGCGTCCTTCCAAAGCCTTGCCCAAGCCTGTGCCTTTCGGCGCGGCAGCATAGGCGATGGCTTTCAATTTGCCCGCAATGATTTCCATTGCCGCGCGAACTCCGGCGTTGCCGTCATACTCGGGGGCGATGATAATTTTCGCGTCCGCGCCTTGTCGGTTGAAACCTTCGGTCAAGAGTTCCAAACCGGTGCGTTTTCCCGTTGCCGCCACATACGCGCCGATAATGTCGGCTTCGGTCACTTTCGTCGGGTCGGTATAGGTGTAGCTGATTTCCGGGGCGGACGGTTTGGTTTTGAACACAATTTCGCCCGTCAGCGTGTTGATGGTGTAGTGCGTGTTTTCGGTCAGGGGGCTGTTGCCGTCTGAAACCGCGTAGCCGCTTTGCAGGGCAGGCTTGGCGGTTTTAGCTGTCAAGGTGTCAGGATCAACCGCCAATACTTCGTTGCTGACGGTTGTCTTATGTTTGGCAGGGTCGCAAACATTGACAACATAAGCGACACCGCTGCCGTAGCGCGTCCAGATGTGTGCGGCATCCGGCAGAGTAAAGCCCTTGCCGGTCAGCTCGCCGCCGAATCGGGCAAAATCTTTTTTAATTTGACATACCGTCAGCTCATTGACCGCGCCGACAGGCGCAGTGCCGACGATGGCGGTAATTGCGCCGTCAACGGTATAGACGGGATTGAAGCCGCCGTCAATGCGGATGGTCTCCGTGCCGTGATGGTAGGCTGCTGCCATGATGGATACTCCTATTTTTTAGGTTTTAAATCGGAATTGAGGTCTTGGTCGGTTCGGCGATAGCGGGCAGCGACGAAGAGGGGGCGTTTTTCTTCACGGCAAACTTCAACCTGCTGAGTCTCAGTCTGCAAGACAAGCTGATACTGCCATGCGCCCGCATCCTCGGCTAAAAACTCCTCACTGATAAGGTGGCAGGGCTGGCAGTTCGGCGGCGCAAAACCAACCATAGCAAGACGTGTCTCATCTAAAATCGCCAGCGTGCCGTCATCCGCATTAAGGCTGCTGCCGAAAACGGTCAACACCAACCTGACATCGCGCTGCTGCGCAATACGGCCGAGCTGCTCAATATCGCCAAATTTACTGCCACCGTAGCCGACCAAGATTGCCCCGACGGGATGGATAAATTGGTATTCGGACGGCCGCTCCGGAAAAGCCTCAACGCTGACCCACGGGATAGCGGCCTGCAAATGCTCTACTACCGCATCAATAATCGGACGTGTCGCGCTCATCAGTAGCCTCCTAAATCCATTTTGTCGCGCGCTCGGACGTGATACGCGCCCGGCTCGGGTTGCGACGGCTTGTCCAATGCGGCGATGCCGATGTGAATCTTGCCGTCGCGGATGGCTTCCAGCGTCTTAATGGTTGCGTTGTAGGCAGTTTCCAGCGGTTTCGGAAAGTCGGCGCGGTTGATGCGGCGGCTGTGCAAAAAATGGCGGGCGATGTTGATGCACAAAGGCTGCAACACCGTCGGCGTGTCCTTCAGCGGCAGCACATATCTGCCGCGCAGGTATCCGTCCACCAAATCGCAGGCATAACGCACTGCCGCATCAATGACCTGAGCGTCGGGTTCTGTCCCGCGCGCATTGTCGTTGGTCAGTTGCACCAACTCCATTTGGCCCATCGCAGCCGTCAAATCATCCGCGCCGATATACATGGCTTACTCCGCCCCTTCGGCTGCTGCCGATTTTTTACCGCGTTTCGGCTTTTCAACTTCGCCCGTAGGGGCATTGCCTGTATCATCTGACGGCGTATCTTCGGACGGCGGGGTGTCATTTTGTTGCGCATCCGGCTCTTCGCCGGTTGTCAGTGTCGGGGTAACGTGTGCCGCGACCGATTCGTACTGCTCCGCCGTCAATTCGACCGCTTCGCCGACCTCGACACGAAATTGGCCGCCTTGTTCGTTTTCCAAAATCAACGGAGTGTTTGCGATATAAACTTTAGCCATGATCAGCCTTTCAAAAATACTTGGATAACTTCGCCCGCCGCTGTCGCCGCAGAGCGCGCCGTACCGGCAACCTTGGCATTACCTGCCGCCTTGACTGCCGCGCCTTGCGCATCGGCTGCTACTTCATCGCCGACGGCAATCGTGCCGCCTGCCTCGACTAAGGCGATACCCAATACATCGACGGCCAACATTTCGCCCGCATCCGCATCCAAAGTAGCAGTACCCAGCACTTTCACACCGGCGGCTGCCTGTTTGCCTGCGAAATCCACAAAGCGGTTTTTGACCACCTTACCTGATGTTTTGACCGTGGTTACCAAGACCACTTGTTTCGTTTGTGCCATTTAAGACTCCTTTTGCTGCGCGTCATGCGCATTTTCTTTGATACGGTAGGCTTCCAAGGCCAACAGATTTTGCAACGCGTCCTGATAGGCCAGCTCGCGCCCCTTCTCCGCCACGAACGCCTCGGAATTGAGAGCGGCAGAATGGCCGACGACGACAAACCCGGAATGCAAGATCACCGTACATACGGTTGAAGTCGTTCCTTCGACGCGGTGGTACCGTACCTCGGTAATGCGGGCATTCAAATCTTCATACTTCACAGATAACGTCATTTTTTCCTCCGCAGGCCGTCTGAAGCCTTTCAGACGGCCTTTCAACATCTACGCAACCGCGTTTTCAAACAAGAAACCGCATGCACCGCCGACCACTGCCGCTTTGCGGATGTCGGTATAGCGCGCGTATTCCACCTTGCCGCCAACCTCTTCGTAGCGGTCAACTACCGGCATACCGCGACGGCGGAAGGTATAACCGAAGCTCGGCTCACCCTCGTCATTGCCACCGGAAGCCGTATGCGGACGCACAATCAGGCTGGCAAATTTGCCCCAAATATCTTGGGTGGCCTTATTGGCGGCAGGTGTAGATACCGCCTCTCCGACGATGATGTCGTCCAGCTCCAGCAGATTTTTCAGCTGCTCGACCGTGAGCAGGGACTTGCGTTCATTTGCACCCAGTGCGCTGATGAGCTTTTCGTGGCGTTTCAGTGCCGACAGCACGCTCGCGCCCACCACTAGTACCGACGGGCGTACACCGCAGCCTGCGCGAACCGTTTCGCGGGCGGTCTCGATGTCTGCCAACGGATCAGAGTTTTTATCGCTCCATTTTTGGGTGGAGGCCAAATCTTTGCTGAAACCTGACTGATAAGCCGATTTGTTTTGCAGGAGGGCGGCAGTTTCGATTTCTTGACGCAGCTGCACGCCCTTGACCGCGCGGCGTGTTGCCTTGGCGCGCTCGTCGTACATCGATTCCGCTTGTTCGCGGTAATCCACACCGGCGGCCAAATCATGTTCTTCCAACACAACCGGCATAAAGTTTGGGGAGTCCAGCGTAATCACATTCGATGTCGCACCGACCGCACGTTCGGTCTGATACTCGACAAACGAACCCTTGCCGAACACCGGCACACGCACGCCTTCTTTTTCAGTAAACACTACCGGGAAGATTTTCTCGGCAATAAAATCCGCCTGCTTGTAGCCCAGTGCGAGATTGGTTAAAACCGGATCAAGCTGGCCGCGCAGACCGCGCAAATGAGATGCACTCATGTTTTATCCTTTTTTAGGACAAATGCGACAACGTCGTCGCATTTGACGGGTTGATGATTAAGTAATAGTACGGCGGGCAGCCTCTTCGTAAGGGATACCTTCCGCTGCCGCCAATGCCGATGCACGTTGGTGATGGCTCAAGGCTTCCGGGTCCGCCGCTTCGGCAAAGTCTGCCGCCAATCCCGACGGCGTTTCACCTTTCGCCATCTCACCGCCCTGAATCTGCTTGGGCAGCACGGCGGTAAAAAACGCACGCAGCGCGGCAGACAAAGGCTGCTTCTTACTGCCTTCGCCGAAGTCGGCGGTTACGTCGTCAGGGTATTCGGCAAAATCCAAAACCTTGACGACCAAATCCTTGTCGGCAGGTTTCAGACGGCCTGCCTTGACCAAGCCTTCGGCAAATTCGGCATTCTGCTCATGCGCACCATCGCGCAGGGCGGTATGCTGCTCGTCTTGCAGCTTTTTCAATTCCGCCTGCGATTCGGCGGCCTTCTTCTCGGCAGCTTCGCGGGCGGCCTTTTCGGCTGCAAGCTCTTGTTCCAGCGACATAGGGGTCTCCTTGTTTTCATGGTTTTCTGGGGGTGGGGGTGATTCGGTAAATTCGGCAGGTTTCAAACCCGCCATGCTCAGTAATCGGCGCAATAAGCCGATTTCTTGCGGTTCTTCGGCAAACTCGACATAAACTTCGCCTTCGGCAAAACTGACGGAGGACAAACCCTTGACTGCGGGCGGTTGCGCGCCCAAAAAGCCGACATGGCGCAGCGTCCACACGCCCGGCTTCGGATTGTTCGGACTGGTTGGCGGGTAAAAACTCGCCGACACTTTTTTATATCGTCCGGCTTTAACCAAATCCGCAAAGCCCTCATCGACTTGGGCAAAGTCCGCCGTCAACACGCCGTTTTGCACACCAAGCGACTTGACCCAGCCGTAGGCGGGCGCATCTGCCTTGGGATGCCCGACCACAATAGGGGCCTCATGCACCTTCGGGTCATATGCTTGGGCAGCGGCGGCAAGGTCGGCCTCGGTAATCGTTACCGTATTGCCGTTTGCATCGGTGCGCGTCCCTGCGCGAAAAATTTCGTAAGACATAAAAAAGCCTCATCAGATGGATGAGGTTATTGTGGCAAATGCCGTCTGAAACGGCTTTTAATCGGGTTTAAAACTTATTTCGGCAGATGTTTGCCGGAGGCAGTAAAAAACCGCCCCGAGGCGGGGCGGTACAGGCTAGATAAGGGAAAATAAAATCTTGAATATGCAGAGATAGGGGAGAACCCACAACCACCGCCGCCGACGGCAGAAGAACCACATAACGAATAATGCCGTACAAAATATCCAAACAAAAAACCTGTCTCCCATAATGAGCGTCCGGACAATCTCTTTGTCCACCGATACCCAATAGGCGGTAAACGGCAGGCAGGACAGGTAGGCATACCATTTGCCGTTCACTGACAATCTGTTCGCAAGCAGTTGGATCAGCTGGATAAATTCCATGATTCTCTCCGGCATATTGCGTTTGTTTCAACACACAGGACGACACATAAAGCGTCGCCCTATGTGCCGTCCTGATTCGGAAGGGGTTGCACCCCTCCCAAATAAATTCTGATTCTACCGCCCTAAAGGGCGGGGTTTCAACCGAAAAGGAAACACGATGAACCCCGAAGATATTAAAGCCGTCTTCGGCATGAAACCCGAAGCCGCCGTCGCCTATCTCAAGCAAAAAGGCATTGCCGTATCTTGGGACTGGCAGGATATATTGGACGACGCGCACGCCACTGCCTTTACGGTGGCCAAAACCGCCAAAATGGATGTGCTCTCCGATATCTATTCCGCCGTCGTCGATGCCGCCGAACAAGGCCGGACGCTGGAAGAGTTCAGCCGAGAACTCGCCCCTGTTCTACAGCGCAAAGGCTGGTGGGGCAGGCAGGAAGTTCAAAATCCCGAAGGAGAAACCCAAAGCGTACAGCTCGGTAGCCCCCACCGCCTGAAAACCATCTATCTGACCAATATGCAGTCGGCCTACATGGCGGGCCGTTACGCCGAAATGATGGACTCCATCGACACGCACCCTTATTGGCAGTACGTCGCCATCAACGACAACCGCACTCGTGATACCCACCGTATGATGCACGGTCGCGTCTATGCCGCAGACGACCCCGTATGGAATACTTTGTACCCTCCTTTGGACTACCGCTGTCGCTGCCGTGTCAAACCGCTGTCCCGCAGTATGGGAGAAAACCGTGTCCTGCCCCGACCGAATCTTGAGTCCATCACCGTAGATATAGGCGCAAATCCCTATACCGGTGAGGAGCGTTACGCACAGCGCACCGGCATTCGCATCAACAACAAATTTATCGCCCCCAATGCGGGCTTCAACGCCAACCAAGGCAAGTCTATGCTGTCCCGTATGGCGAAAATTGCAGTGGATAAGGCTCAGGCAACCCATCCGGACATCGCCCGCATTGCCCTGAAAACGATGATGGGCAACGACAGATTCAAAAACGCCCTGTCCAACGCTTCGCTGACTTGGGTGCTTAAACTGTTAAAAGGCTGATTATGCTGGAAATCAAACTCGATGCTACCAAACTCGAACACGGTCTGAGTACGCTCCTTAAAAACGCCGCAAACACCCGCCCCATGATGCGCGGTATTGCAACTGAGTTGCTATCTATGACCGAAGAAAACTTCGAATCCGAAAGCTGGGGCGAGCAGCGGTGGAAACGAAGTCGGCGTGCCGCAGATGAGGGAGGCAAGACTCTGCAAAAAAGCGGGCAACTTGCCGCCAGCCTGACTACACAGGTTGGCAGCAACTATGCCCGAATCGGCAGCAACAAAAAATACGCCGCCATCCACCACCTCGGCGGACGAGCAGGGCAAGGTCACAAAACCAACCTTCCAGCACGCCCCTATCTCCCCATTAACGGCAACAACCAACTCCAACCCGGTGCCGAACGCCGAATCCTCGACATCGCCATCGCCGCCCTCAAAAAAGGATTTTGACAACAAAAACGGACGATAAAAATACCGTCCGTTTTTATTGCAATATTTGCAACTCCCTTGCATTTTTTTCATCCCACAAAATCCCCCGTCATCCTCTCTCGTCCCATTTTTCTCATCACCCCCTATATATTTATCTCATTAGGTTTCAATCAGGTGATTGATTGGCAGCCGATCGAACAGTACCTGAACCGTCAAAGAACCCGTTACCTTCGAGACCACCGCGGCCGTCCCGCCTATCCCCTGTTGTCCATGTTCAAAGCCGTCCTGCCCGGACAATGGCACAGCCTCTCCGATCCCGAACTTGAACACAGCCTCATCACCCGCATCGATTTCAACCTGTTTTGCCGTTTCGACGAACTGAGCATCCCCGATTACAGCACCTTATGCCGCTACCGCAACTGGCTGGCGCAAGACAATACCCTGTCCGAACTGCTCAAACTGATTAACTGCCAACTGACCGAAAAAGGTTTAAAAATAGAGAAAGCATCCGCTGCCGTCGTTGACGCCACCATTATTCAGACTGCCGGCAGCAAACAGCGTCAGGCT
>ADBE01000097.1 GCA_000176735.1 Neisseria polysaccharea ATCC 43768
GATGAATTACATTGATTGTTTTGGATATTGAACCAGGCCTGCATCCCAGGTATAAATCCCACTTGGACATGGTGAATAATTTTTGTAATGTGTTGTTGGGTCAGGTTGGCTAATATCTTGTTGAGGATTTTTGCATCCATGTTCATCAGGGAAATTGGTCTATAATTCTCCTTTTTAGTGGGGTCTCTGTGTGGTTTTGGAATCAAGGTAATGCTGGCTTCACAGAAAGAGTTTGGAAGTTTTCCTTCCATTTCTGTTTTTTTGGAACAGCTTCAAGAGAATAGGTGTTAACTCTTCCTTAGATGTTTGGTAGAATCCCCTGGAAAGCCATCTGGCCTTGGACTCTTAGTTTTTTGGGGAGATTTTTGATTACTAATTCGATTTCTTACTGGTTATGGGTCTGTTCAAATTTTCTATTTCTTCCTGTTTCAGTTTTGGTAGTGTATATTTTCTAGGAATTTGTGCTTTTATTCCAGATTGCCCATTTTATTGGCATATAATTGCTCATAATATTCTCTTATTATTGTTTTTATTTCAGCTGTGTTGGTTGTGATATCTCC
>ADBE01000096.1 GCA_000176735.1 Neisseria polysaccharea ATCC 43768
AACAGGCATCTTCTGCCCTTATGGTTATTTGCCGTACTACAAACGCCTGAATCGACAAAAGCAGGGGGAAACCGGCAATGGTGTGTGTCCGAGCACGCTGTTTCGGGGTTGGAATGCGTTGCAAGTATGGCTTCCGACACTGCTTCAGGGGCTTGTAATATGTTATCGTGAATGTAGTGGATTTTACTGGGAAATGCAAAGATTTTCTGTCGCCCGCCAAGCCGGAAAGCTGCGAAATGAAAAATAAAAATAGTTATTTATATATATATATCAAATTTTTAATAGATAAAAAATCAAAATTGTTTATATATTAATTTTTAAAAGATTGTCAGCATATTGCGTTAAGTTTTTTATAGTGGATTAAATTTAAATCAGGACAAGGCGACGAAGCCGCAGACAGTACAAATAGTACGGCAAGGCGAGGCAACGCTGTACTGGTTTAAATTTAATCCACTATAAATTTGAAAATACTGCCTCACACCTGCACGCCATACCCTGCCAACCTGCCGATCAGGATTTCCCTGTTTTTGCGCCAATCTTCCCTCAGCATACTGTACACAACCGTATCGCGCACACTGCCGTCTTTACGGAGCATATGCATACGCAGCACGCCGTCTTTTTCCGCGCCCAGCCGTTCGATGGCACGTTGCGAGGCAAGGTTCAGAATATCCGTGCGCCATCCCACGCAACAGCAAGCCAAAACATCGAACGCGTAATCCAACAACATGATTTTGCAACAGGTGTTTATCCGTGTCCGCTGTGCCGATGCCGCATACCATGTGAATCCAATATCCAAACGCGGAATCTGCGGTTCAAAATGATAATACGCCGTTGTCCCGACCACCCTGCCCGTCTCTTCATCGACAACAGCAAACGCCAAACGCGTTGCCAATGCTGTTCCGATATAGTCTGCCACCCTATCCGGATGAGGTGCGGACGTTACCTTCAGCTTCCAAACCTCCCCATCGCAAACCGCCTCGCGCAAACCCGTTTCATGATGCACATCCAACGGTTCGAGACGAACGCCGCCCAATGACAAGACCGGCAGTATTATCCTTTCCGACATCCTTTTCTCCCAATATTCCGCCCTCAGACGGCATTTCCGCCCGAAATGCCGTCTGAACGGCTAAAAACACAATATCCCCGCCTCCGACACAAAACCGTCCAGCGGCAGGTCGTGCGCCTCGACCGGCAGTCTGTCCACCAACTGGCAGGCAAAGCCCACGCCCACAGTTTTTGCCTGCAAACGGTATTTCATCGCCGAAAGCGTCGCATCGTAATAGCCGCCTGCCTGTCCTAAACGGTAGCCCAACCTGTCCATGCCGACCACTGGCACAAGCAAGAGGTTCAAATCATGCACACGCCTTTTCCGACCTGCAAACTGAGGGACATGCAGCTTCGCCCTACCGCGCTTGCGTTCCTGTTTTACTCCGTCGGCGGGATAAGGCGTAAACCACATCCGCCGCGAACGCGGTTCGATATAAGGCAGATAGAGTTTTGCGCCGCGTTTTTGCGCCGCACGGACAAAGCCGTCCAAACGCAGTTCGTTGCCCATCGGCCAATACACGCCGATTTTCCGCCCCTTTTTGATATAACGTTTAAGCAGGCGGTTAATCGTTTGTCCCGCCGCCAACCGCCCTTGATGCCCCATCTGCGTGCGGGCGCGACGCAATTCTCGGCGCAGGGCGTGTTTTTCCTCATTCCTCATTTCAGACGGCCTTTTAAGTGTTGTTGTAGAATACGGCGATTATAAACACTCTGTTAACTTCGAAACAGGATTCCGCCATGTGGCATATCGTCCTTATCGGCTACCTCTTCGTCGCCGTCATGTATTCCGCCGCCCAGCCCAGCATTGCGCGCGCCTTGATTTATTTGGTTTTTTGGGCGGTTCTGCCCACCGTGTTCACGGTCTTCGTCGTAACCGTCCGCCGCCGCAACCGCTTGATGAAGCAGCAGGAACAGGCAGAATTCGAACAGCAGCGCGCACAACGGCAAAAAGACAGCGGCACAAAACCCTGAATCCCTTTTCAGACGGCATCTTATCCGCTATAATCCGTCAGTTTTCCATTTCGGAAACACTCTTTTATTTTTTAAAACTTATGCCCACTTTCGCCGAAGGGTGCTTGACAATAGGCGCCGCCTATCAAGTTCTATGCGATTGAATGTGTGCTCTTAACCCTTTCAAGGAAATAACATGTCTCAAATTACTATGCGTCAGATGATTGAAGCCGGTGTTCACTTCGGTCACCAAACCCGTTTCTGGAACCCGAAAATGGCACAATACATTTTCGGCGCGCGCAACAAAATCCATATCGTAAACTTGGAAAAAACCCTGCCGATGTTCCAAGAGGCGCAAGAAGCCGTACGTCGTCTGGTTGCCAACAAAGGTACAGTATTGTTCGTAGGTACCAAACGCCAAGCCCGCGACATCATCCGCGAAGAAGCTACCCGTGCCGGTATGCCTTTCGTTGATTACCGCTGGTTGGGTGGTATGCTGACTAACTACAAAACCGTTAAGCAATCCATCAAACGCCTGGAAGAAAAAACTGCTGCCCTGGAAAACGCTGCTGAAGGCGGTTTCAACAAAAAAGAAATTCTGGAAATGCAACGCGACGTTGAAAAACTGGAACGTTCTTTGGGCGGTATCAAAAACATGAAAGGCCTGCCTGACGCGATTTTCGTTATCGATACCGGCTACCAAAAAGGTACTCTGGTTGAAGCTGAAAAATTGGGCATCCCTGTTATCGCCGTAGTCGATACCAACAACAGCCCTGACGGCGTGAAATACGTTATCCCTGGTAACGATGACTCCGCTAAAGCTATCCGCCTGTACTGCCGCGGCATCGCTGACGCAGTTTTGGAAGGCAAAAACCAAGCACTGCAAGAAACTGTAGCCGCTGCCCAAGAAGCTGCTGCCGAGTAATCCGGCAAACCGAAGAGGGGCGTTATGCCCCTTTTCTCAAATATGCCGTCTGAACGTCCGTTCGCGGCACACGATTCCCGAATGCGGAAAATCCTTTCCGTATTTCCCAAAAATCTAGGAGATTCAAAATGGCAGAAATTACTGCAAAAATGGTTGCCGATCTGCGCGCCGCTACCGGCTTGGGCATGATGGAATGCAAAAAAGCCTTGGTTGAAGCTGAAGGCAACTTCGACAAAGCCGAAGAAATCCTGCGCATCAAATCCGGCGCGAAAGCCGGTAAACTGGCCGGCCGTACTGCTGCCGAAGGCGTATTGGCTTACGCGATCAACGGCAATGTCGGCGCATTGGTTGAAGTAAACTGCGAAACCGACTTCGTTGCCAAAGACGCGGGCTTCGTAGAATTTGCCAACTTCGTTGCTAAAACTGCTGCCGAGAAAAAACCGGCTTCTGTTGAAGAACTGAGCGCACTGGTTGAAGCAGAACGTAAAGCCATCATCGCTAAATTGGGCGAGAACATGTCTGTTCGCCGCTTCCAAGTGATCGACACTGCCAACCAACTGGTTGCCTACATCCACGGTGCTTTGGCTACCGAAGGCGTATTGGTTGAGTACAAAGGCTCTGAAGACGTAGCACGCAAAATCGGTATGCACATCGTTGCCGCTAAACCACAATGCGTAAGTGAAGCCGAAGTAGATGCTGAAACCGTTGAAAAAGAACGCCACATCTACACTGAACAAGCTATCGCTTCCGGCAAACCTGCCGACATCGCTGCTAAAATGGTTGAAGGCCGTATCCGCAAATTCTTGGCTGAAATCACTCTGAACGGCCAAGCATTCGTGATGAACCCTGACCAAACTGTTGCCCAATTCGCTAAAGAAAACGGCACTGAAGTGATCAGCTTCGTACGCTACAAAGTAGGCGACGGTATCGAAAAAGCCGTTGTTGACTACGCAGCCGAAGTTGCCGCCGCTGCTAAAGTGTAAGGCACTTATGAAAAAGAAAGCACCTGGATTCCAAACGAATCAGGGTGCTTTTTTTTGAGAAAACCGTTTACGGTACCTATTTTAAGACGACCGAATATTCAGGCCGTCTGAAAACAAAACAATATAGTGGATTAAATTTAAACCAGTACAGCGTTGCCTCGCCTTGCCGTACTATTTGTACTGTCTGCGGCTTCGTCGCCTTGTCCTGATTTAAATTTAATCCACTATAACAGAACGACACACCATATCATTGTAATTCCGACCGTTTGAAATTCAGACGGCCCAAACTCCGACCGACGACATTTAAGAAAGCAAGGTATCCCATGACACAGCAAATCAAATACAAACGTGTATTACTGAAACTCTCCGGCGAATCCCTGATGGGCTCTGATCCATTCGGCATCAATCACGACACCATCGTTCAAACTGTCGGCGAAATTGCCGAAGTCGTTAAAATGGGCGTGCAAGTCGGTATCGTTGTCGGCGGCGGTAACATTTTCCGCGGCGTATCTGCACAAGCAGGCAGCATGGACCGCGCCACTGCCGACTACATGGGTATGATGGCGACCGTGATGAACGCCTTGGCACTCAAAGACGCATTTGAAACCTTGGGCATCAAAGCGCGCGTACAATCCGCACTGTCTATGCAGCAAATCGCCGAAACCTACGCCCGCCCCAAAGCTATCCAATATTTGGAAGAAGGCAAAGTCGTGATTTTCGCCGCCGGTACCGGTAACCCGTTCTTCACGACCGACACTGCCGCCGCATTGCGCGGCGCAGAAATGAACTGCGACGTGATGCTCAAAGCCACCAACGTCGACGGCGTGTACACCGCAGACCCCAAAAAAGACTCATCCGCAACACGCTACGAAACCATTACTTTTGACGAAGCCTTGAACAAAAACCTCAAAGTCATGGACGCGACCGCCTTTGCGCTCTGCCGCGAACGCAAGCTCAATATTGTCGTCTTCGGCATCGCCAAAGAAGGCTCGCTCAAACGCGTCATTACCGGCGAAGACGAGGGCACGCTGGTTCACTGCTGATTGCCCATAAGGCCGGCAGATATAGTCGCATATGGGCTTCAGACAGCCATTTATTATATGGAGATTAACAAGCCTAAACCCATCCTGCCTCACGCATCAATTTTTCATATGCCGACTATATTGCCTTCCATTTGAAAATGCCGTCTGAACAATGTTCAGACGGCATTTTTCCTTTCATTAGACAAACCGCCTTGCAGCAGGCGGACAAAATCGGCATAAGGGCAACGCCGTAAAGGTTTGACCTAAGCACCGACAAAACCGCCGAAAACAGGCGGCACGTTCCGCCAAACTGTTTCCCTTAAGGATTCAAACGGTTACCCGTTATTTCGCCCGTTTTCACTTGATGATTTCAGTTTTTCAACCGCCGTTTTATATTTCTTCGTCAATAAACTCATCTTCATACCGCAAGCTGCGGATAAAGGTTTCAAAATCGGGGGCAAGTTCGACTATTTCAAAATCCAATTCTTGTTCGACAAACACCACTTTCGGCTCTCCGTCTCTTCCACACTCCCGATAGTCCAAGGCAAACAGGGCATGACCGCCTGACGGGTCGTTGGCAAAATACACGCCGATAGGAGGATACTCCCATTCTTCCAGCCAAAGTTTTTGCCCTGTTTCGCCGCACAGGCTTCCTTCTTTTTCAAAACCGATGCCCGATACCTCGCAAATTTGCACATGATCTTTCGCCCACGAATTTCTCTGCGTGGTTGGAAAACAGGTTTTTATAAATATCCCGCCGTTTTGTACTCCCATCAATTCAATAAAACTTTGCGGCAATTTATAGCCTAGCTCACTTTCTACGGCAGCCAAAATTTCAGGGGTAAACGGGGCTTCTTTGTAGTTTTCATCTGCCCAACTGTCGGATTCCCACACAGAGGGCAAATCAAAATCTTTAAAAACTTGGGACATAATGTTCTTCCTTATTGATTTCAGTGATAACAGAGGGTGGGTATCTATACCCGGCTTTTACCGTCCGTCATTCCCGCGCAGGCGGGAATCTAGGACGTGGAATCTAAAGAAACCTTTTATCCGATAAGTTTCCGTACCGAAAGGTCTGGATTCCCGCCTTCGCGGGAATGACGGCGGCGGTTGCGGCAAAATTGCCCTTCCCGTTTTCAGACGGCCTTTTGCCTTGTCCTTACTACGTTTTTTGCCGTAGGTCGGATTTTTGAATCCGACATTTCCAACAGCGGTTTTTCGGAAACGATAGACGCGTCAAATGTTTTTGTCGAATACAAGTATTCGACCTACATTTTAAATTTACACCTCTTCCAATTTCGCAAACTTGGTGTCCAGCTCTTTTACGCCTTGTTTGCCGAAGTTGATGGTCAGTCGGGCGGATTCGCTTTTGTCCACGGCATCGATGATGACACCAGTGCCGAATTTAGCGTGGCGGACGTTTTGTCCGATGCGGAAGCCTGCGTAAGTTTGGGGCTGTTTGAAGTCATCGAGGATTTTGTCCCGTTGTACGGTGGTTTGGCGCGGGCTACCGTAGCTGTCGTAGGCGGTTTTTTTGACGAACAGGTAGTGCAATACTTCGGGCGGGATTTCTTCAACGAAACGAGAGACGATGCCGAATTGGGTTTGCCCATGCAGCATTCTTTGCTGTGCCATGGTGATGTAGAGGCGTTTGCGGGCGCGGGTGATGGCAACGTACATGAGGCGGCGTTCTTCTTCGAGGCCGCCGCGTTCGGCAAGGCTCATTTCGCTGGGGAAGCGGCCTTCTTCCATGCCGGTGAGGAAGACAGCGTTGAATTCCAAGCCTTTGGCGGCATGGACGGTCATGAGTTGGACGGCTTTTTCGCCCGCGCCTGCTTGGTTTTCGCCGGATTCGAGGGCGGCGTTGCTCAAGAAGGCGAGGATGGGGAAGGCGGGGTCGTCTGAAATGTTATCGGGCAGGGTTTCAAAGTTGCTGTCTTCGGGTTTGAACTCGATGGCGGCATTGACGAGTTCGTCAAGGTTGTCGAGGCGGTCTTGGTTGTCGCCTTTTTGGGTTCGGTAGTGTTCGGTCAGGCCGCTGTCTTTGAGGATGCCGACGATGATTTCGGACAGGGGCATTTGTCCGACTTGGTTACGCAGGGCTTCAATCAGGCGGACGAAGGCGGCGATTTTGGTAGCTTTTGCGCCGGCGTTGCAGGCAGCCTGCCAAAGGGTGATGCCTTGTTCGTTTGAGGCCGTCTGAAGGTTTTCGATGGTGCGTGCGCCGATGCCGCGCGGTGGGAAGTTAATCACGCGTAAGAGGGCGTTATCGTCGTCTGGATTGACGGCGAGGCGCAGGTAGGCAAGCGCGTGTTTGACTTCTTGGCGTTCGTAAAAGCGCAGTCCGCCGTAGATTTTGTAGGGGATGCCGTTGCGGAACAGGCTTTGTTCGATAACGCGGGATTGGGCGTTGCTGCGGTAGAGGACGGCGATTTCGTCCAGATCCCAGCCTTCACGTTCGAGGGCTTTGGTTTCATCCACGATGAATTGGGCTTCTTCGAGGTCGGTAAAGGCGGAGTAGTAGCGGATTTTGTCGCCTGCTTCGGCGTCGGTGCGCAGGTTTTTGCCGAGGCGTTCGTCGTTGTTTTCGATGACGGCGTTGGCGGCGGTGAGGATATTACCGACGGAGCGGTAGTTTTGTTCGAGTTTGACGGGCGCGTCGATGTGAAATTCTTCCATTAGCGCGGTCATGTTGCCGACGTTCGCGCCGCGGAATCGGTAAATACTTTGGTCGTCGTCGCCGACGGCAAATACCGCCGCGTTGCCGCCCGCCATAAGTTTAAGCCAGGCGTATTGCAGCTTGTTGGTGTCTTGGAACTCGTCGACCAGAATGTGATTGAAGCGGTTTTGGTAATGCTGGCGCAGGATTTCGTTGCTTTGCAGCATTTCGTAGCTGCGGAGCATGAGTTCGGCAAAATCGACCACACCTTCGCGTTGGCAGATTTTGTCGTATTCGGCATAGCACTCGATCATGCGGCTTGTGTGCGGGTCGGGCGCGCTCAACACGGAAGCGCGCAAGCCGGATTCTTTTTGCGCGTTGATAAAGCCTTGCAGCGAACGCGGTGCGATGATTTCTTCGGCGATGTTGAGGCTTTTGAGCAGGCGTTTGATCAGGGAAAGCTGGTCGCCGCTGTCGAGGATTTGAAAGGAAGACGGCAAGCCTGCGTCGCGGTGGTGCAGCCGTAGAAAACGGTGGCAGAGTCCGTGAAACGTGCCGAGCCACATGGCGCGGACGTTGACGGGAATCATTGCGCCCAAACGGGTCTGCATTTCTTTGGCGGCTTTATTGGTAAACGTTACCGCCATAATGCTATGCACGCTTGCCTGACCGGTTTGCAACAGCCATGCGATGCGCGTGGTCAGCACGCGCGTTTTGCCGCTGCCCGCGCCCGCCAGCACAAGGGCGGATTGCGGCGGCCAGGTTACGGCGGAGAGTTGTTCGGGGTTCAAGCCTTGCAGCAGATTGGGGGCGGATTGGTCGGGAAACATAGGGATGCCGTCTGAAAAGTGGAATGCGCTATTTTAATAGAAACGGAAGGATGCCGTTTGAAAACAAAACAGAAACTGTACGATGGCGGACGGCGGCGGCATAGGGCGGGTGCGCCGACATTATCTGAGTTGCAGCAGGTCTTTTCTAACCAGTTCTTCCAAAGGCATACCCAACGCATCGGCAATCTGACCCATCACATCAATGGAAACCGAACGGCTGCCGCGTTCTATTTCGCTGATATAGGTTTTGCTTACGCGCGCACTGAAAGCCAACTCTTCTTGAGAAAGCTCTTTCAAACGCCTGACCTGCCTCATATTTTGGGCGAAGATAAGGCGGTAGGGGTTTGGGGTGGTCGGTTTTTCCATACAGGGAGTATGGAAAAATCCCAATATTCAAACAATAAACTATAGCTTGTTAAAATAAAACTATAGTTGAATAAATTTGTAAAATAGAATAATATTTCAAATGCAGCACATCAAAATTTTTTAAATTTTATTCAGAAGGGTAAAAAATGAGAGTGAACCGTATTGCTTTGATGTCGGTATCGGCAGCCCTCTTGGCTGCCTGCGCCACACCGTATGTATATTGGCATAAGGACGGGGTCTCCAAGCAAGAGGCACTCGACCAATTGGGCTACTGCCGCAAGGATGTCGATGCAAACCGTTTGGAAAAACAGAAAGCCGCCAAGCTGGTTTTCTACTGCATGAAAGCCAACGGTTACAGCCTGATGAGGGGATACCGTTAAGCAGGCTCAAGACCGCCTGACGACGGTTGGCACGCGGCCGGGCGCGGGGAAGCCTTATATATTGCACCCAGCCAAAGGGGCACATTACTTTTTTCCCGCAAATCCTGAAAACAAGGCGGTGTCCGGATGGGTTTCAATCCCGCAACGGCGAGGAAAATATTTTGTATCCGGTAGGGCGGTTTGCCGCCCGAACTTAGGAATAACCGCCTTGCAACAGCCGGAATCGTACCGATTGTTCAAACACCGCTGGAACAAACGGCTGCGTTTCAAAATAGTGCCGCGAAACAGGCGGGGGCAGATAAAGTTGTTTTAGTCCGATAAATTAACAGGCTGTGTTTTAATATAGTGTTGATAGATATAATTATCTTCAATGTATTTAATATGATAGCTTTTCTTCCTAACTGAAAAATAATTGTCTTTCCCCTTGCGGATAATTGAAATCAACAGATTACTAAAACACAACCAGTTAAAATATCTTCAAATGATGGCAAAATGCGTATCCGGCATTTCAGGCCGACAAATCCGCACCATCTGAAAACGCAGCAGGAGCCCGATGCTGTCTGAAACCCGGATTGTCGGGCTTCAGACGGCATGGGGCGGGTTTTGGGTTTCAACCGTCGCGCGCAACTAAATAGGTATCCAGGCTACGGCTTACTGGCGTCGATTTTGTGATAGTGCAAAAACAATTGAAAAAACAGTTAAAATTAAGACATTTTCCAATGCCTGCAAAAATTCCGTATCAAAAAATAACCACTGCACACAAGCTGATATAAATAATGATTTCAAAGCAATAAAAATGAGAAATCCAACTTTATCCAAATTTTCGTTATAGTCCCAAAATATGTTTGTCAACGGATACCATAAATACTTTGTCATTAACTTAGACAGTCCAAAAATTGGAACATATAAGGTAAGCGTAATGAACCATACAAAAATATTAGCGTATCCGCCAGTCATTGAGATTTCAGGAAAATACATTCCAATATATTTGGCCTGACTCAAATAAAGCCGATTTGTACCAAAAGGGTCGTTGAATAAATTGGCATAGGAAAAGATACCAAAATAATCAAATAAGTAAGTGTATAAAAAGACACTTCGCCAATAAATTTTTTTACTTCATACCTCCTCTTGGCTTTTATATCATTAGGATAAAACGACGTATCTTGAACAGGTATCCGATCAGAATTTCCAGATACCCATTCTTGACATTTATATCTGGATTTTTTCCATAAACCGGTAAATATACCTATAATGACAGCTGTAACAATACCGCAAACAATGTTTAATACTATTGATTTCCAATCATTAGAATCGAGCATTTTACTTCCTTAAATTTTGATAAATCAAAACGTAACAGTTCAATACTTGTGCATTCTCAATGTGCCTCTTCCCAATTCTCCCCTACGCCAACCTCAGCCACCAGCGGCACTTTCAACATCCCTTCATCCACTTTCGCCATAATCTGCGGCAGTTTTTCTTTGACTAAATCCAGTTCGGCTTCAGGTACTTCCAGTACCAGTTCGTCATGCACCTGCATAATCAGTTTGCTCTTCAGGTCGTCTGAAACCAGCCAGCGGGACACGTCTATCATGGCGCGTTTGATAAGGTCGGAGGCGGTGCCTTGCATGGGGGCGTTGATGGCGGCGCGTTCGGCTCCGGCTCGGGCGTTGGCGTTTTTGTTGCGGATGTCGGGCAGGTAGAGGCGGCGGCCGAACAGGGTTTCGACGAAGCCTTGGGCGGCGGCTTGTTCTTTGGTGCGCTGCATGTATTCGGCGACGCCGGGGTAGCGGGCGAAGTAGCGGTCGATAAAGTTTTTGGCGGAAAGGTTGTCGATGCCCAATGATTTGGCAAGGCCGTATTGCCCCATGCCGTAAATGAGGCCGAAGTTGATGGTTTTGGCGTAGCGGCGTTGTTCGGGCGAGACGTTTTCGGGGGCGATGCCGAATACTTCGGCGGCGGTGCGGCGGTGTACGTCTTCGCCGTTTTGGAACGCGGCGATGAGGGTTTTGTCGCCGGAGAGGTGTGCCATGATGCGCAGCTCGATTTGGGAATAGTCGGCGGAAACGATGACGCTGCCTTGCGGTGCGGTAAAGGCGCGGCGCACGCGGCGGCCTTCGGCAGTGCGGATGGGGATGTTTTGCAGGTTGGGGTTGTTGCTGGCGAGGCGGCCGGTAATGGCGACGGCTTGGGCGTAGGTGGTATGCACGCGGCCGTCTTTGGGCGAAATCATTTCGGGCAGTTTGTCGGTGTAGGTGGATTTGAGTTTTGCCAGGCTGCGGTTTTGCAGGATGATTTTGGGCAGGGGGTAGTCGGGTGCGAGCTGTTCGAGCACGGCTTCGTTGGTGGAAATGCCGCCTTTGGCGGTTTTTTTCAGGCCTTTGGTGGGAATGCCCATTTTGTCGAACAGGATTTCTTGAAGCTGTTTGGGCGAGTTGAGGTTGAACGGCTGGCTTGCGGCGGCGTAGGCTTCTTGTTCGAGCTTCATCAGCTCGGCACCGAGTTCCGCGCTTTGACGGGCGAGTTCGGCGCGGTCGATTTGCACGCCGTTGCGTTCCATTTCAAACAATACTTGCGCGACGGGCAGCTCCATTTTTTCATACATTTCAAGCTGTTTGGCGTCCATTTGCGCGCGCAGGTGCGCTTCGAGGCGCAGGGCGAAATCGGCGTCTTGGGCGGCGTATTCGGTCGCCTGCCCGATGGCGACATCGGCAAAACCGATTTGCTTCGCGCCTTTACCGCACAATGATTCGTAGGTAATGGTTTCCAAGCCCAGCCAACGTTCGGACAATTCGTCCAAGCCGTGTCCGAGGTGGCTCTCAATGATGTAGGAAGCGAGCATTGCGTCGCCAGCGATGCCGTTCAGGGCGATGCCGTAGTTGGCGAAAACGTGTTGGTCGTATTTGAGGTTTTGACCGATTTTTTTCAGGACGGGGTTTTCCAAATGCGGCTTCAGACGGCCTAATACGTCTTGCAAATCAAGCTGTTCGGGAGCGGCGGTCAGACTGTGTCCCACGGGGATGTAAACCGCTTCGCCTGCTTGGAACGCGATGCTGATGCCGACTAACGAGGCGTCCATCGCGTCTAATGACGTGGTTTCCGTATCGATGCCGATTGTGTCCGCCTGCGACAGTTTGTCCAACAAAGCGGCAAACTGCGCTTCGGTGGTAACGGCTTGATAATCCAGCTTTTCTGGCGCAACGGCTTTTTCAGGTAGCCTTTCAGACGACGTTTCCATGTCCAACGCCGCCTGTTCGCCTATCGTATCGCTGCCGAACAAATCGCCGTCCGCCGCTTCGTGCATACGGCTTTCCGCTTCTTTCAGCCAAGTGCGGAAGCCCCAGCGTTTGAAATCGACCGCAAGCTGCGACCATTTCGGCGAAGTGCGGCGCAGGCTTTCGAGGCCGTCTGAAAGCTCGGTGTGCAAGTCCACATCGGTTTTAATCGTTACCAAATCATACGAAAGCGGCAGTTGGGGCAGCGCGGCTTGCAGGTTTTCGCCGACCTTGCCCTTGATTTCCGCAGCGTGTTCCATCACACCAGCCAGCGAGCCGTAGGCTTCCAGCCACTTCACCGCCGTTTTCGGGCCGCACTTCTCCACGCCCGGCACATTGTCCACCTTGTCGCCCATCAGCGCGAGATAATCGCGGATTTGGTCGGGGCGCACGCCGAATTTTTCCTTCACGCCTTCAATATCCAGCGTTTCGCCGCTCATCGTGTTCACCAGCGTTACGCGCTCGTTCACCAACTGCGCCATGTCCTTATCGCCGGTAGATACCACCACGTTCCACCCTGCTTCGCTAGCCATCTTAGCCAAAGTGCCGATAACGTCGTCCGCTTCTACCTGCGGAATCACCAATACCGGCCAGCCCATCAGGCGCACCAAATCCGGCAAGGCTTCCGCCTGCGGGCGCAAATCGTCCGGCATCGGCGGGCGCGTCGCCTTATAGTCGGGGAACATCTCGTGGCGGAAATTCTTGCCCTTTGCATCAAACACCACCACGCAATAATCGTGCACATAATCCGAGCGCAGACGACGCAACATATTCAACACGCCATAAAGCGCACCCGTCGGCGCACCGTCAGGCGCAGTCAACTGCGCCATCGCGTGATAAGCGCGGTAGAGATAAGAAGAGCCGTCAACGAGGAGAAGGGTGTGAATGGTTGCCATGATAGTATCTGCTGATGAGAAAATAAAAATGACCTAATTATAAGGGATAATCAAAATGCCGTCTGAAAGCCCATTTCAGACGGCATTTGAATCTAGCCTGCCTTATCTGCCCAAATATTTTGCCCAATTGAGATACAGCCGGGCAATATTTTCTTCATAGCTGAGGGCAGAAGGAATATAACCGTCTTTAGGCGGCATATATCTGACAAATGATTCCATTTCTTCCGGGTAATCAAAATCTGCATAAATTTTTTCAACTTCCCCCAAAGGATCCTCAAATTCTTCTTTTCTATGGAATATATCGCTTAAGAGGACGTACAGCCAATTTTTAGGGGAATAATCCCTCATTTCCGAAGCCAAATCTTCCAGAACAGGCTTTAATTCAAGAATATTGGATTTATTAATTAAAGATAGTTTGAACACGCGTTCATCATGATCTGAAAACGTCATTTTTCGGGCATAAGCTACTACATCAGCCCAACCCAAGTATTTATTCTCATATCCCCACAGAATATCCTTCCAAGAAAGGCGGACTTTTTGCGCGGTTAAATCAAGGTTCATTTTTTACTCCGGTTGCCTGCTTCGTGTTCACGCGTCGGTTTGCCTGCCCCGTCATTCTGCCCCTTTCGATTGACGCCTGTTACGAAAAGTCTTCCAAATGACGGCTGATTGCCTCTTCAACAGTCGGATACCAATCCATAAATGAAGCCTGCAATTCCTCTAAAACCAACTCATTGAATAAATCATCCAAATTCCGCCAATCCGTTTTTTCATCCGGATGGAGAAAATTTGCCATAACGACAGTTGAATATCCGTTTGACCATATTTATCAGATAACTATCTTCTTTATATAAATCAATCAGCAAAGGCACGATACCTGGCTCATAAAATAATTCTGTCGTATCAGATGTTTCTTTTAACGCGGAAATTATCTCCAACAGTTCATACCCGTATCGGGGATAAGCAAACAAATAGGGGACTGCTTCACGCAAACATGAAAATGCTTCGTAACTTTGCATTTTCCATATATGTTCATCTTTAAAATCACTCAAATACCATTCATCCAATTCACTTTCCGGATCGGATATCAATCGGATAAATTCATTTAGTTCGTCCTTAAACATATCGAATCCTTAAACTTAAAATCTATTTGGGGCTGTCCTAGATAACTAGGGAAATTCAAATTAAGTTAGAATTATCCCTATGAGAAAAAGTCGTCTAAGCCAGTATAAACAAAATAAACTCATTGAGCTATTTGTCGCAGGTATAACTGCAAGAACAGCAGCAGAGTTAGTAGGCGTTAATAAAAATACCGCAGCCTATTATTCTCATCGTTTACGATTACTTATTATTTACAAAAAATGCAAATAAGAGTAATGTTTCCACTCGCCAAAATACAAGGCCTTTCATTCAACAACAAAATGGAGTGTAGAAACTATGAAACAATGGATGCTTTTAGGATTGCTGGGATTGGGCGCAGTGGCGCAAGCGCACGATGTTTGGGTGGCTGCACCGACACATCAGCCTGCCGGCCAAATCCTGCATGCGGATTTGGGTTACAGCCATGACTTCCCCAATGTCGAAAAAATCGCCGACGACCGCGTACATATTTTCAAACCGCTGCAATTGACCGGCAGCTCAAAGAAAACCGTTGATTTGGTAAATAAAGGCGAAAACTATCAATACGTTTCCAAAGCCGCTTTGCCTGAAGGCTCCTACTGGGTCAGCGCAACCTACAAACCGACTTTCTGGTCGAAAAACCAAGACGGCTGGAAACAGCAAACCTTGAAACAGCTGGCCGGTTCAACCTATTGCGAACAGGCGCAAATGTTCGGCAAGAGCTTTGTCCAAGTGGGCAACGGCGCAGTTGATGAAGCTGTATTGACCCGCCCTATCGGCCAAGAGCTGGAACTGGTTCCGCTGAAAAATCCGAACGAAGTCAAAGCCGGCGGTATTTTGCCGGTCAAAGTCCTATACAAAGGCGAGCCTTTGGTTAAAGCCACCGTTACCGCCAGCTCGGACACTTTGGCGGAAATGGACTTGGAATCAACCCATGACCACCGCGAACCTCAAGGCTTCTCCGGCAAAACCGATAAAAACGGCGTGGTCAATGTGATTACTCTGATTGACGGTTTGTGGAAAATCAAAGTCGTGAACGAGACCGATTACGGCGATAAAAGCGTATGTCAGAAAGACAATACTTACGCAACGCTGATTGTGCCTGTCGGTACCAAACGCGCAGCCGCACGCCATGCCCACCATCATCATTAACAACCATTAAAAAAGGCCGTCTGAACTTTCAGACGGCCTTCATTTATTCTAATTCATAACCCAAATTTCTAAAAAACAGGAGAATGTTTCCAACTCATCACCATTTAATTGGGCAAAACGGACACGGTTGCAGCCGATCAAAACCACACTTTTATCAAAACAGTCCACATTTGGAAATGTTTGATGGCGAAGTAGAAGCAGATGAAAGTTATTTTGGCGGACAACGCAAAGGTAAACGCGGTCGCGGTGCTGCCGGTAAAGTCGCCGTATTCGGTCTTTTGAAGCGAAATGGTAAGGTTTATACGGTTACTGTACCGAATACTCAAACCGCTACTTTATTTCCTATAATCCGTGAACAAGTGAAACCTGACAGCATTGTTTATACGGATTGTTATCGTAGCTATGATGTATTAGATGTGGGCGAATTTAGCCATTTTAGCTTCGCTGAAACTTCGTTTTCGTATCAATCACAGCACACATTTTACTGAACGACAAAACCATATCAATGGAATTGAGAACTTTTGGAACCGGGCAAAACGTCATTTACGCAAGTTTAACGGCATTCCCAAAGAGCATTTTTGGGCTGTATTTAAAGGAGTGCGAATGGCGTTTTAACAACAGTGAGATAAAAGTTCAAATTTCCATCTTAAAACAATTAGTAAATTCGAGTTTATCCTAGTCATCTAGGACAGTCCCATCTATTTTTATCCCCATATCCTTATTTTCCACATAATGAATTTCAACGCCGTTAATATTTTGCGTTTTCTCAAACCGTCCACCACGGCATAAAATTATTTTTTATATCAATTATTCATATGTTTAACAACTTACCGCCGGACTTGCTTTGGCTGCGTATCAAGATTGTCCGGTTCGCGGTGGGCGTTTGCTTTGTTTCAAACAGGGCGGCGCGTAAGGGATTTTCAAGGGGCGGTAGGCGGAAAAAGGAAACGAAAATGCCGTCTGAACGGCAAAACGTGCTTTCAGACGGCATTTTGGGCGGATCGCGTCATCGCGCCAAAGCCTTCAAACATTCTTTGACCAATGCCGGGCCTTTGTATATCAATCCGCTATACACTTGGACGGCGGTCGCGCCCAAGCGGATTTTCTCTGCCGCGTCCCCGCCTTCCATAATGCCGCCTACGCCGATAATCGGCAGCTTGCCGTCGATGTGGTCTGCCAACAGCTTCAACACCCGATTACTTTTTTCATAAACGGGCAGACCGCTCAAACCGCCCTGCCCGCCTGCGAGCGGATGGCTGCCGAGGCTTGATTTATCGATGGTGGTATTGGTAGCGATGATGCCGTCCATTTCGACGGATTTGACAACGTGGGCGATGTCTTCGATTTGTGCTTCATCCAAATCGGGGGCGATTTTGACGGCGAGCGGAACGTATTTCCCGTATACAGAGGCAAGCTGTGCCTGTTTGTTTTTCAAAGCCTCAAGCAATGCGCTCAACTCGTCGCCACCTTGCAGCGCGCGGAGGTTTTTGGTGTTGGGCGAGGAAATATTGACGGTAATGTAACTTGCGTGTGCGTAGGCTTTTTCGAGGCAGATTAAATAATCATCGGCAGCGTTTTCGATAGGTGTTACGGCGTTTTTGCCGATGTTGATGCCCAATACGCCGCTGAATTTACTTTTTTCGATGTTTTGAATCATGGCATCGATGCCGTGGTTGTTGAAGCCCATGCGGTTGATGATGCCTTGATATTCGGGAACGCGAAAGAGGCGCGGCTGCGGGTTGCCGGGCTGCGGTTTGGGCGTTACCGTGCCGATTTCGATGAAACCAAAGCCGAGCGCGCCCAATGCGTCGATGTATTCGCCGTTTTTATCGAGCCCTGCGGCAAGTCCGACAGGGTTGGGCAAATCCATACCCATCAGTTTTACAGGTTTGGTACGGTTGTCGGTTACGGGAATCAGACCCAATTTATAAACCATGTTGAGCGCGTCGAGCGTGAAGTGGTGGGCTTTCTCGGCATCGAGTGCAAACAGGATGCGGCGGGCAAGTGGATACATGACAGGGCTTTCTGCTTCAGATGAAAATGCCGTCATTTTAACCGAAATCCTGCCAAACATACGGCACACAGGTCAAACTTGAACGACAAAACCCGCCGCACCCAAAAATGTACAAATCGGCAAATATTGATATAATAAGCATTAGATAGAAAACTCTATTAAAAGTCGGTACAATACCACCGATTTATTTCCCTTAAACAACCTGCCGCAAGGCATAAAGGAACGACTGATATGTCAAACATCGAACAACAAGTTAAGAAAATTGTTGCTGAACAACTGGGCGTAAATGAAGCCGACGTGAAAAACGAATCTTCCTTCCAAGACGACTTGGGCGCGGACTCTTTGGACACCGTAGAGCTGGTAATGGCTTTGGAAGAAGCATTCGGTTGCGAAATCCCCGACGAAGATGCCGAAAAAATCACCACCGTTCAACTGGCTATCGACTACATCAATGCCCACAACGGCTAACCGGTCGTCGCCCGACACAACAGCCTCTGCTGCACCGCGCAATAGAGGCTTTTCCCTTATATGGCAAACTGTTTGAACCCCTGCCGCAAATTTCAGACGGCATCTGCACGACAGCCGCATATGCCCCCATTCCGACAACCAACAGCGAGGTTATCATGAGTCAGAGAAGAGTAGTCATTACAGGCTTAGGTCAGGTTTCCCCTGTCGGCAACACTGTCGCAGAGGCTTGGGACACCCTGCTCGCCGGCAAAAGCGGCATCGGCGCGATTACCCGCTTTGACGCATCCGACATCAACAGCCGTGTCGCCGGCGAAGTGCGCGGTTTCGACATCGGACAATACATCAGCGCGAAAGAAGCACGCCGGATGGACGTGTTCATCCACTACGGCATTGCCGCCGCATTGCAGGCAATCGCCGATTCGGGCTTGGACGATGTGGAAAACCTCGATAAAGACCGCGTCGGCGTGAACATCGGTTCCGGCATCGGCGGACTGCCCAGCATCGAGGCCACCGGCAAAGCCGTAATCGAAGGCGGCGCGCGCAAAATCAACCCTTTCTTCATCCCCGGTTCGCTGATTAACCTGATTTCCGGACACGTTACCATCCTCAAAGGCTACCGCGGTCCCAGCTATGGGATGGTTTCCGCCTGTACCACCGGCGCGCACGCCATCGGCGACTCCGCCCGACTGATCAAATACGGCGACGCGGACGTAATGATTGCAGGCGGTGCCGAAGGCGCGATCAGCACTTTGGGCGTGGGCGGTTTTGCCGCGATGAAAGCCCTCTCCACCCGCAACGACGATCCCGCCACCGCTTCCCGTCCGTGGGACAAAGGCCGTGACGGCTTCGTCATCGGCGAAGGCGCGGGCGTATTGGTGTTGGAAGAATTGGAACACGCCAAAAAACGCGGTGCGAAAATTTACGCCGAAATCGTCGGCTTCGGCATGAGTTCCGATGCCTACCACATTACCGCGCCGAACGAAGAAGGCCCTGCGCTCGCCGTTACCCGCGCACTGAAAGATGCCGGACTGAATCCCGAAGACGTGGATTACGTCAACGCACACGGCACGTCCACCCCCTTGGGCGATGCCAACGAAACCAAAGCCCTCAAACGCGCTTTGGGAGAACACGCCTACAAAACCATCGTCAGCTCGACCAAATCCATGACCGGCCACCTGCTCGGTGCGGCGGGCGGCGTGGAGGCCGTGTACAGCATTTTGGCAATACATGACGGCAAAGTTCCACCGACCATCAACCTTGTCGAACAAGACATCGAAGCCGGTTGCGATTTGGATTACTGCGCCAACGAAGCACGCGACGCGGAAATCGACGTTGCCATTTCCAACTCCTTCGGCTTTGGCGGCACCAACGGCACGCTGGTGTTCAAACGCTTCAAAGGCTGATTCCGCAAAGCTGCCGCCGACATCGAAATGCCGTCTGAAACCGTTTCAGACGGCATTTTCAAAACACCCCGCTCGTTGCCGGCACTTCGCGGCACGCAAATCAGCCTTATCAAACCGCAAACAACCGCCTTATATAGTGGATTAAATTTAAATCAGGACAAGGCGACGAAGCCTCAGACAGTACAAATAGTACGGAACCGATTCACTTGGTGCTTCAGCACCCTAGAGAATCGTTCTCTTTGAGCTAAGGCGAGGCAACGCCGTACTGGTTTAAATTTAATCCACTATAATACGCAGGCAAACCCAAGCCTTGCCGGATTGCAGGATGAAACCCTGCCGTAGCAGACCGCATTTCCAATCCATATTCAAGGTGTCCGCCTTATGAAAATCGTTTTTATCACAACAGTCGCATCCAGCATTTACGGTTTCCGCGCCCCCGTCATTAAAAAATTAATCGGCAAAAACCATCAGGTGTATGCCTTTGTATCGGAGTTTTCCGATAATGAATTGGATATTATCAGGGAAATGGGGGTTACACCCGTTACCTACCGTTCAAACCGCAGCGGGCTGAACCCGTTTTCCGATATAAAATCCACCTTCCTCATCTTTAAAGAACTCAAAAAAATATCGCCGGATTTGGTTTTCCCTTATTTCGCAAAACCCGTGATTTTCGGCACTTTTGCCGCAAAACTGGCAGGCGTGCCCAGAATCGTCGGGATGCTGGAAGGTTTGGGATTCGCATTTACCCCGCAGCCGGAAGGCATACCGTTAAAAACAAAAATCATAAAGGGGATTTTGATTGCCTTATACCGCATTGCCCTGCCGATGTTGGAAAGCCTGATTGTATTAAACCCCGACGACAAAGACGAACTGACGGACAAATACGGCATCAAAATAAAAAACATCCATATTTTGGGCGGAATCGGTCTGGATTTGCGGCAATATCCTTATTCCGAGGCGGATATTCCCGATGAAAAAGAACCCGTAAAATTTCTCTTTATCGGCAGATTTCTGAAAGAAAAAGGGATTGATGATTTTATTCGGGCGGCGGAACAGGTTAAGGACAAATACCCCGATACAGTTTTTACCGCTTTGGGCGCAATCGACAAATCACGCGGGGGGGGGGCGATTTGGAACGCCTTGCCGCCCGCGATATTATCCGTTTCCCCGGTTTTGTAAACAATGTTTCCGAAGTGATAAAGGCGCATCATATATTCGTATTGCCGTCTTATAGGGAAGGCGTTCCCCGAAGCACTCAGGAGGCAATGGCCGTCGGCAGGGCAGTGATTACGACGGATGTCCCCGGATGCAGGGAAACGGTCGCCGACAAGGTCAACGGCTTCCTGATCGAACCTTGGAATCCCCGCATCTTGGCCGAAAAAATGATTTATTTTATCGAAAACAGGGAAGCCGTCCGCCTGATGGGGAATGCAAGTTATGCGATTGCCAAAGATAAATTCGATGCCGAAAAAGTCGATTTGAAATTGCTCGATATTTTGAAGGCGTAAACAAGGCTGCCGACTTTTGAGTTTCGGTCATTTCTGATAAACCCCCGTCATTCCCGCCACACCCCCGTCATTCCCGCGAAAGCGGGAATCCAGGTTCGTTGAGTTTCGGTCATTTCCGATAAATTCTTGCAACTTTGAGTTTCTAGATTCCCACTTTCGTGGGAATGACGGCGGAGGGTTGCTGTTTTCCCGACAAATTCCCGCCATCTAAAATCTCGTTATCCATACAAGAACCGAAAATCTTGCCATTCTCACAAAAACAGAAATTCAAAAACAGAAATCCCAAACCTCGGCATTCCCGCCAAA
>ADBE01000095.1 GCA_000176735.1 Neisseria polysaccharea ATCC 43768
AAAGATTATCTGAAAGTTTAAGATTCTAGATTCCCGTTTTCACGGGAATGACGAAGTTTCAGACGGCATTGGATGCTTTGATGCTTTGGTGGGCTGAAGCCCACCGCTTCAGACAGCATCGCCCGCCTGTTTTGATATGGCGGCAAACCGCCCCGACAAAAAACAATCCGGAACGCGTCTGACCGTTCCGGATTGTTTTCAGGCGCATCCGCCGCATCAGAACATACTGCGCACGCCCATATTGACCTGCCAATTCTGGCGCATCTTGTGCATCGAAGACCTTTGCGCCTCAAAATAAAGCTGCCGTCCGTTTTCGGCATTGCGGCGCACCACGCCCAAGCCGTATTCCAACCAGCCGCCCCGGTGTTTGAATTCCTCTACGGCAGAGCCGTTGAACCTGTGGCGGATCGTGCCGATAAACTCGCGTTTGTACATCAGCTTGCCGTAGATGTTCAGCCTGCCGCCGTCCAAACCGTCCACGCCCGCCCGAAAGCCGAACCGCCCCATCAGGCTGCGGAAGTTATCCGTTTCGGCAGACAAGCCGTTTGACAGCGAAAAGCCGTAACCGCGCGTAAACCAGTAGGACAACTGCGCTTCCGGCTGCCACCAATAGGTTTTGCCGCCGTCCTGTTTTTCCATCCGCCTGCCGGTTTCGGCGGAAAGCATATAGGCATTCAGGTGCGCCTCGTCCGATTCGACCCGTTTGCCGGCGTAATTGGTCAGCCCGTAGCTGCCCTTATATCGGGCGATATTGGCGACCAAATCATAATAAGCCCTGCTTTTCCGGTTGAGCCAGGTGGAATAAACGCCTGCCGACCTGCCGTAGATTTTGCCGCTGCCGGCATAGTCTTCGGGGGTGTAGGACGATTGGAGGTGGCGGAGCATCAGCCCTTTGTAATGAATCCATTTGTCGCCGAACCCCGTCCTGTTGAAGCCGCCGGCAAAACCCCAATAGCGGTTGCTGTAACCGCCCACGCGGTAATCGCTGCGGCTGCCGGCAAATTTTCCGCCGACGCGTTTGATCCAAACGTTGTTGTCTTCCTGCGGCGTTCCGTCGGCGTGGATTTCGCCCATACGCTGCACCAGCGTTTCATCGGAAACCGCGTTCAACTGATATAACGCCTCGCCGAAAAGGACGCTGCTCGATGCGCCCGTCGACAGGGTGGCCGGGTAGAGGTAGAAGTCCCGCTTGCCGTCTGCGGAAATATTGACCTTTTTGGAATCACCCGACTCGCCCAAGGCAAAACACCACCCTCCCTGTTCCGTACAGCGGGCATTCAATTTGTATGACGCTTTTGTGTTTTCGGCATCGCCTTTGTTTTCGACCAGCTTTAAAAACTCCCTGCCCGTCGTTTTTGCCTTGGCATCGTCCGTATATTCGATAATGTGCGTCCCTTCGCTGCCTTTTCGGGTAATCAGCTTGTCCGATTCGCCTTTGACGATGTCGCCGTACATTTTGAACACGCCGCCATCGCCCTTGAGCTTGCTCACAGACACTTTGACGAATTTGTTGTTGTCGCTAAATTCGACCTGCGCGCCTTCCGACAAATCCAACTCTTTCAGCATCGAATCATTGGTAACCCTCCAGCGCGCGCCGTTGCTCATTTTGAGGTTGACGGTGTTGTTTGTTTTGTCGTCGATCGCGCTGTCTTTAATCCAACCGTTTTCATCGAAGAAATCTTCAGATCTTTTGATTTCTTCTTCGAGTACCGCAACCCTTTCTATGTCGTTTTCTTTTATACGTTCTATTTGATTTTTTTTGTTCCGAATTTTGTTTTCTTGCTGTTTTACTTTTTTTTCTAGTTCTTCTTTTTTCTTGTCATTTTCATCTAGTTCAGCCAATTCTTTATTTAGTTTATCCAATTCCTGATTGAATTTATCCAATTCTTGATTGAATCTATCCAAAGCTGCTTTTTTTTGAGGCAATCTTTTCTGCTTAGTATCCAGCTCTTTCTTTTTCTTTTCAATCGACTTTGTATCGGGGGTTAAGTCATATCCGTCCGCATCCACGGTTAAGGCGAACATATCTTTCCCTTTGGCAAAGCTCCTTTTCCCGATATGGGCTTCCCCTTCAAAATAAGAGTCTTTGTTGGCGAGGTTCACGCTCACGCTGCCGCCGTTGTAGGCGAAAATATCGCCTTTGATTTTGACAACCTTGTCTTCCCCGCCGACAACCTCGACTTTGCTGTTTTTCCCGTCAATCGCAAACGCGCTGCCTATGCTTTTGGGCCTGCCTTGCTCGTCATAAACCGGCATTGCAACGATATCGACATTCCCACGGAAAATCGCTTCCATTTTGGAGCCTTCCGGAATCTGCTTCTTATGGCCGACTCTTCTGCTTGAATAGAAGCCAAAACCGTTGTTTTCCGCCTCTTCCTGTCCGTTCCTATCGATTTTAATATTCACATCGCCCTTGAACTCCATCGTGGTGATGCTTGGATGGTCAGGGTCGGGAATTTGGCTACTATAGTGGTTGGCGGTAATGCCTTGTCCTCTCTCTTTTCCTGATTTGATGTTGATATTCAGCGTCGAGCCTTCTTCGGAAGTAATGCGATATTCTCCTACTCGTTTATAATTATTAAACAATAGGATACCGTCGTTACTAGTGTTGCTATCCGCATCCATATTGATGGTATTGCGCCCCTTAAAGGTAAGCGTCGCCGGTGCCAAGCCGCTGGAGCTTCTATTGAGTTGATCATAAGACATAATGCCGGTATTCGCGTTATGGGCGGCTATGGTTACGTTTTCAAAAGTAACCTTGTTTTCGCCCTCATAGCTTTCATCCGCCAACATCACCGCGCCGCCTCTCTTCTCCCCTCTAGCTTCGCTTAAGTCGTACGAATAACCTGAATGGTTTATCTTTGTTTCAAGCGATTTATTGTCAATCGTCGGTGAGGCATCGGCAGAGCCGTCTGCCAATTTGCCTTTTATCGTAATGTTGTTCGTACCGCCGTTGGCGGCAATGATGAGGGAATTTAAGGGTTTGACTTCGGTTTCGCCATCGTAGGTGTAGTTGTTCACTTGCCCTTGTTTTGCGAGGACGAGGGTGTATTTGTCTGTCTTCTCTATCGTTCCACTGCTTGCAGCGTCTGCCCCTTGCGCGTACATAGAAGCGGCTGCAAAACCAAGTAAGATGCATTGAACTGTCTTTTTTTGTTTCATTAGTTTTTCCATTTTGCGAGTATGTAATTTTTATTATATGCTTAAATCATTGATACGC
>ADBE01000094.1 GCA_000176735.1 Neisseria polysaccharea ATCC 43768
AGTCGCCGTATTCGGTCTTTTGAAGCGAAATGGTAAGGAAAATATTATATTTGCTGCTGACATAAAAAAGCCCCTTTCACTTGGCTGTCAAAGGGGAATGTTAAGAAAAGTAATGCGCCCCTTTGATGGGGTGCAATATATAAGGTTTATACGGTTGCTGTACCGAATACTCAAACCGCTACTTTATTTCCTATTATCCGTGAACAAGTGAAACCTGACAGCATTGTTTATACGGATTGTTATCGTAGCTATGATGTATTGGATGTGAGTGAATTTAGCCATTTTAGCTTCGCTGAAACTTCGTTTTCGTATCAATCACAGCACACATTTTACTGAACGACAAAACCATATCAATGGAATTGAGAACTTTTGGAACCGGGCAAAACGTCATTTACGCAAGTTTAACGGCATTCCCAAAGAGCATTTTTGGGCTGTATTTAAAGGAGTGCGAATGGCGTTTTAACAACAGTGAGATAAAAGTTCAAATTTCCATTTTAAAACAATTAGTAAAATCGAGTTTATCCTAGTTATCTAGGACAGCCCCCTATTTTTTAGCGTGTAAAACAAAACCGGCTGCATACCTGCAACCGGTCTCAAATCAGCACAATTCCTTATCCAAATCCGCCAACAGGTCTTTCAGACTGTCTCCGATTTCCTGAAGCGTAACCAGACGGTTGCCGACCAAACCCGACTCCGCACCTTCGGCATACGATGCAAACGTGCTCTTCAGTTTCAACAGTTTCACCACATCCAAACGGGTGTAGCGTTCGCCGCCGTAACCGACAACCACACCGTGATCATGCTGCCATTGCGCAAAACTATAGGGGCTGATTTGCAACAGTCCGCACAACTCGTCCAGCGTGAAATAGCGTTTTGCGGGAACCTTCAAATCAACGTTGTTTGTCATAATAATGTTCCACCATGCCTTTGAGTTTCTGGCTGGCATGGAAAGTTACCACGCGGCGGGCGGTAATCGGCACTTCCTCGCCGGTCTTCGGATTACGGCCCGGGCGTTGCGGCTTGTCGCGCAACTGGAAATTTCCGAAACCGGAAATTTTGATTTCTTCGCCGCGCGCCAAAGTGCTGCGGATTTCTTCAAAAAAGAGTTCGACAATTTCTTTGGCATCGTTTTTGGTGACGTTGCTGACTTTGTCTACCAAAATATCGGCCAATTCGGCTTTAGTGAGAGTCATATGATTACCTTATGTTGTAACAGTTGTGGATTATTACCAATTTTTATTTAAAATTCAAGCGAATATTTATTTTTTAACTGCGAAGCCGCGCCCCTGCCGCCGTTGCCGCGCCAACCAGTTTTCCGATAAGCGGCTCGACCGCCTCATCCGTCAGCGTGTTTTCCATATCCTGCAAAATCACTTTGACCGCCACGCTCTTCATCCCTTCGGGCAGGCCCGTGCCGCGATACACGTCAAACACGCCGATTTCCTGTACCAACTTGTTTGCCGCGCCTTTCAAGACAAGCAGCAAATCATCATGGCTCATAGCTTCCGGCATCACAAACGCCAAATCGCGGCGCACCGGCTGGAATTTCGATACGGCCCGATAGCGCGTTTTCCCGCATTCCAACACGGCCGCCATATCGATTTCAAATACCAGCGGCGCTTGCGGCAGGTCGTATTTTTGCAGCCATTTCGGATGCAGTTCGCCGACAAAGCCGATGACTTTGCCGTCTGAAACGATATTGGCGGCACGTCCGGGATGCAGGGCGGGATGTCCGGTTTTAACGAACTCGACTGCTTTGTTTTTCAACAGATTTTCCACGTCCGCCTTGATGTCGTAAAAATCCGCATTGCGCGTTTTCCCGCCCCATTGTTCGGGCATTGCCGCGCCGTACCACAGACTGCCGATGTGTTCGTTTTGGACAAACCAGCCGTCTGAACCTTTGCCGAACACGCGGGCGATTTCAAACACGCGCACGCGGTTTTGTTTGCGGTTCAGGTTGTTTTGCAAAATTTCCACCAAGCCGCCGATGAGTGTGGAACGCATCACGGCATATTGCGCCGCCAGCGGGTTTTGCAGGCGGATGGGGTCGGCGTTGGCGGCAAAATCTTGTTCCCACTGCTCGTCAACGAAGGCATAGCTGACCACTTCGCGGTAGCCGCGCGCCGCCATTTCGTTGTAAACGGCAAAACGCGGGCGGCGTGTTTCGGGCAGTTCCAGCATTTTCAGACGGCCTGACGTGTAATCGTCGGGGATGTTTTCATAGCCGTAAACGCGTCCGATTTCTTCAATCAAATCAGCCTCAATTTCGATGTCGAAACGGAAGCTCGACGCGGTAACGCGGAAGCCTTCCGCCGTTTTCTCAGGCTGCAGACCCAAATGTTGCAAAATGGTTTCCACCTGTTCGGAGGGAATGTCCACGCCCAACACGGTTTTCAGACGGCCCAAACGCAATCCGACCTGCTTGGCTTCGGGCAATTTACCTTGTGCTTCAACCATCTCGCCTGCCGCACCGCCGCAAATCTGCAAAACCAATTCGGTGGCGCGTTCAATGGCATCCGCCTGCAAACGGTAATCCACGCCGCGCTCGAAGCGGAACGACGAATCCGAACCGAAACCGTATTGGCGCGATTTGCCGGCGATGATTTCGGGCGCAAACCAAGCCGCTTCCAGCACGATATTTTGCGTGCCGTCTGAAACCGCGCTCGCCGCGCCGCCCATTAAGCCTGCCAAACTCAACGCGCCTTTTTCGTCCGCCACGACCAGCGTGTTTTCAGACAGGGAAACGGTTTTCTCGTTCAGGCATTCCAGCGTTTCCCCTTCGCGCGCGCGGCGGATGTGCAGGCTGCCGGAAAGTTTGTCGGCATCGAAAACGTGCATCGGCTGACCGATTTCCAGCATCACATAATTGCCGATGTCCACCAGCGCGGAAATACTGCGGATGCCGCTGCGCTCCAAACGTTGTTTCATCCAATCGGGAGTAACCGCTTTCGCATTGACATTTTCAATAACGCGGCTGATAAAACGGCCGCAGTCGGCAGGCGCGTCAATCTGCACGGGCTGTTTTCGACTGCCCGTGATAGGCGCGGTATGGATTTCGGGCTGCCTGAACGCGCACCCCGTCAATGCGGACACTTCGCGCGCAATGCCCTTAACACTCAAGCAATCAGCGCGGTTAGGCGTAATTTTCAACGTAAACAGCGTATCGTCCAAATCCAAGTATTCACGGATATTGATACCGACAGGCGCGTCTTCAGGCAAAATGTGCAGGCCGTCTACACCATCATCAGGCAAACCTAGTTCATTGGTCGAACACAGCATACCGTTTGATGGCACACCGCGCATTTTGGTCGGCTTGATTTTGAAATTACCCGGCAAAACGGCACCCGGCAACGAACACGGCACTTTGATGCCCGCTTTCACATTCGGCGCACCGCACACAATCTGCACCAACCCGCCCGTACCGGCATCAACTTGGGTAACGTTCAAACGGTCTGCATCAGGATGCTTTTCAACAGATTTTACTTCGGCAACAACCACGCCACTGAAAGCAGGGGCAGCAGTATCGATTTCTTCCACTTCCAAACCAGCCATGGTCAAAAGATGTTCCAGTTTATCGGCGGAAAGTTCGGTATCGGCTTGGGTTTTCAGCCATGAGTAGGAGAATTGCATGTTATGTTCTCAATCAATTAATTAACTTTTGTTTTATCAATTTTCGTTCAGACAGTCTGTTTTAGAATTCTGGTTAATGTTGATATTTACTCAACTCTGAAAAATATTTTCTCTGTGAAATTTTAAAAATTCCAGACTTGGGTTTAGTCTTTCAGGCAGTCTTATCATCCGATTTTCATATGGTTTAAATAAATCATCAAATCCTTCTGTTTTTGCCAGTAGTGGAGAAAATATAATTTTGAAATTTTCATCTATTCCTAACAACCCCCTATCAAAAGCTTTGTCATGTAACGCATTCAAACATAGCCCATTCCTTGGGTTTAAACGGTTATCCTTATCTTCCCTCCAGGGTTTGATATGACTAGCAACTAACAATTCAGGTTGTTTTAATCCAGTAATACAACATTGATTATTGTATGCTGCCAAAACACTGGAACGGAAAAAGCCCTGATTGACGCGTACTGATATTCTTGCAAACCTTTCCCTTCCCTTTGGAATCTCAGGTGATTCTATTTCAATATTACTATTCTCATCATTTGATTGGTATTGGGAAATGACTCCCTCAAATTCTTTATTAAGTTGCTCCCAATCTCCTGAAAACTCATTCCATACGACAACATCCATTTTGCTGCCATTACTTAATCCCGAAATATTTTTGACTTTCAGCGTAGGATCTAAACGACCCAAATTTCCTATCTTCATACCGAGTGCGGACGGTGTCCTGCCCAGTATTTCAGCATATTCTTGAATAACAGGATTGTCCTTACTAACCTTTTGAAAAGGAATGATGTAATAAAGATAAAGGGCAACCAGGGTTTCATCTCTAGTCCATTTTTTCATTTTTATCAGCTATCTTTCTGATTTTCCATAAGGAAATCGTACAATACAGATTTTCTTATTCCCTGAACATATTGCTGTCCATCTAGTACTAATTTGTATAGGTATACATCATAATCTTTTAACTCCTTCTCGCTTGCCAATAACCAGTCGTCTATTTCTGAAGAAAAATAGTCAATAATTTCTTGTACCTGTTTATCAGACAAATTATTTATATTTATTTTATTATTCAAAATATAATCAGAAAGCCTCATATTTCTAAAATCTTTATTTTGATAAGGTAAACCCACACAGCACATCAAATTGCTTCGGAATGTATTGTTTGGTTTCTTCCAAAGTAATATCGCCAAACGGCACTTCTCCGAAATTGGCTTCGTACGTCAGTTTGGCTTTTTCGTCTCACTCGCTCGAAAACACGTATTCCCCGCCCAAGTTCTGCATCGCGATGCGGAAGCCCCCGATACCTGCGAACAAGTCGATAAAGGTAAATTTGGGTTTCAAGGCCGTCTGAAAAGTATCGTTGTTTTCAAAAAGGCGGTATTGTGCTGCTTTTTCTTTTAACCGTTCATCCTGCCCATCTTCCTTAATCTTGTTTTTGTAAATCAATTCATCTTGTTTGGATGATTTCTTTGACTTTTTCGGCATGGCAGCCTGTATTTTTAACGACATCATTACTCCAAAAACGTAAAACCGCCCAGCCCTCGGCCTTCAGACAGCCTGTTACTTCCATATCCCTTTGGATATTGCGTTCTATCTTGGCAATCCAAAATTCGCGGTTGCCCTTTATTTCCGCCTTTCTCTGTTCCCAATCCTTGCCGTGCCAAAACTCGCCATCGACAAACACGGCAACTTTATATTTTTTAAATGAAAAATCAGGATTCCCAAAAATGCTTCCGCTATTTTTCCGATACCTGAGCCCCAAAGCCCACATCACCTTCGCCAACGCAAGCTCGGGCTTCGTCCCCTTGCTTTTGTTGGACTGCATACATTTTTTTGCGCTGTTCGGGGGTTAATCTGTCCATTTCGTGAGGCCTGAAACGCGTTTATACGAAAGCGCATTCATTTTACGCGGCATCGTTGCGGATTCCGGCAGTTTTGCACCCCTTGCAAGGAAACAACAAAACCCAATCGCGCCGGAAGCCACCTGTTTCGTCAGGTTTTCCCTGCAAAGCCGTAAGGTTCGCAGCCGGACGGACTCAAAATTACCAAGCATCCCATCCGCACAAACCTTCAGAACGCATCAATTCGTCTGCCGAAATTCCACCGAAATCTTGTCGCAGGCTTTTTCAGCCCGTCCGGCCGGACAATATGCGGGTCGCACTCCGCTTGCGGGTCGCCCGCACCATTATTTCGCAAACTGCTTCAAAAAATTCAAATCGTTATCAAAAAACAAGCGCAAATCGTTCACGTTGTAACGCAGCATCGCAAAACGGTCGAGACCGATACCGAAAGCGAAACCGGTGTACTTTTCGGGATCGATATTCACATTTCTCAACACGTTGGGATGTACCATGCCGCAGCCGCCGACTTCCAGCCATTTGCCGTTTTCGCCCATAATGTCGATTTCGGCGGACGGTTCGGTGAACGGGAAGAAAGACGGGCGGAAACGTACTTGCAAATCATCGCGTTCAAAAAAGCGGCGGATAAAGTCGGTGAACACGGCTTTCAAATCGGCGAAGGTTACGCCCTCTTCTACCCACAAACCTTCCGCCTGATGGAACATAGGCGAGTGCGTGGCATCGCTGTCCACACGGTAAACGCGGCCGGGGGCGATAATGCGGATGGGTGGCTCTTTTTTATCGAGCATATAGCGGATTTGAATCGGGGAAGTGTGCGTACGCAAAACATCGCCGTTTTCAACGTAAAACGTATCCTGCATGGCGCGAGCAGGATGGTTTGCAGGGATGTTCAGGGCTTGGAAATTGTGGAAATCATCTTCGATTTCAGGTCCATCCGCCACTTCAAAACCCATTCCGTGGAACAGCTCGACCACACGTTGCAAGGTCAGGGTTACGGGATGCAGGCTGCCACCTTCCTGAGCGCGTCCGGGCAGGGTAATGTCAAGGGCTTCGGCGGCAAGTCGGGCTTGCAGCTTGGCTTCATTGAGGGCATCGCGTTTATTGTTAAAAGCCGTCTGAAACTGGTTTTTGCATTCATTGATATGCGCACCTATGGTTTTGCGCTCTTCAGGCGACATTTGACCTAAGGTTTTCAGAAGTCCGGTCAACTCGCCGGTTTTGCCAAGATAACGGGCTTTGATTTGTTCTAGAGCGTTGAAGTCTTGCGCAGCTTCTACTGCAGCAATGCCTTCTGCAACGATACGGTTTACATTTTCCATAATATCAAGTCTGTCAATTAATGATATGCCACCTGAAACAACGAGGTCGCCTGTATAGCCTGACATATCAGACTCTTCAGACGACCTTATTTTCTTCACGGCCAATCCATTGGATAAATTTTCTGTATTTTAACGCAAATTTATTTAAAAAAATAGACTTTAAAGAAAGAAAATCAATCACATAGAATTTCCGCAAACAAAGAAAAAAGGAAGCCGCAGCTTCCTTTTCAATTTTTTGGATTAAGCAGCCAAAGCAGCTTTGGCTTTTTCAACCAATTGTGCAAAAGCGGCTTTATCGAACACGGCCAAATCAGCCAATACTTTGCGGTCGATTTCGATAGAGGCGCGTTTCAGACCGTTCATAAATTTGCTGTAAGACAACCCGTTTTCACGCGTACCTGCATTGATACGGACAATCCACAATTGACGGAATTGGCGTTTGCGTTGGCGGCGGTCACGGTATGCGTATTGACCGGCTTTCATTACCGCCTGCTTGGCAACTCGGTAAACGTTTTTACGACGACCGCGATAGCCTTTGGCTAACGCGAAGATTTTTTGGTGACGGGCACGGGCGGTAACACCGCGTTTTACGCGTGGCATATTCTAAACTCCTTAAGCGTAGGGTAACATTTTAGCAACAGAAGCCAAATCGCGATCATTTACCATAGAGGTACCGCGCAGTTGGCGTTTGTTTTTGGTGGTCTTTTTAGTCAAGATGTGGCGTTTGAACGCATGAGCGCGTTTCACACCGCCGTTACCCAGTACTTTAAAGCGTTTTTTCGCGCTAGACTTGGTTTTCATTTTAGGCATGGGAAAACTCCATTCGTTATCGGATAAGGCATTAGGGGGTTTTAAAACATCGGTTTCAAACACTTGAACCCACAATGCCACGGTTTTTTGCCGCAATTGAAAACTTACTCCGAAGCGGCAATCGGAGTAAGCGGAAAATTATAGCTTTATTTTTTCTTCGGCGCAATCATCATCACCATTTGGCGACCTTCCATTTTGGGAAAGGACTCGATTTGCGCCACTTCAGCCAAATCTTCTTTTACACGTTCCAAAAGTTGCGCGCCAAGTTGCTGGTGAGCCATTTCACGGCCGCGGAAACGCAATGTCACTTTGACTTTATCGCCGTCGGCAAGGAAGCGGTTGATGTTGCGCATCTTGATTTGATAATCGCCCTCATCTGTACCCGGACGGAATTTGATTTCCTTGATTTGTACCTGCTTTTGGTTTTCTTGGCTTCGTCGCGCTTCTTGGCTTGTTGGTATTTGTATTTACCGTAATCCATCAGTTTGCATACGGGCGGCTTGGCAGTCGGGGAAATTTCTACCAAATCGACATTTTGCTCTTCGGCCATAGCCAAAGCTTCACGAACTGAAACAACACCAAGCTGATCGCCTGACTCACTGATTAATCGCACTTCTTTGGCGGTAATTTCACCATTGATTCGTGCTTCGCGTTCTTGAGCGATGATGAATACTCCTATAAAAATTAATGATTGACGAGGGCATCAGTGATTTCTTGCTGCAATTGTGCAACAAAATCATCTACATTCAAAGAACCCAAGTCTTCTGCTTTGCGGCGTACCGCAACTTTGTTTTCTTGTTTCTCTTTATCGCCGACAACGATTTGATAAGGGAAACGGTATTGGCTATTGTCGCGGATTTTGTAACCGATTTTTTCGTTACGCAAATCCAATTCGACACGGAAGCCTGCTGCCTGTAACTTGGCAGCCACTTCACGACAATAATCTGCTTGGTTCTCGGTGATATTCATAATCACCATTTGAATCGGAGCAAGCCACAATGGGAATGAGCCTGCATGGTTTTCAATCAAAATACCGATGAAGCGCTCCAATGAACCCAAAATAGCACGGTGCAACATTACAGGACGCGCACGATCGTTGTTTTCAGTTACATATTCGGCATTCAAACGCTCCGGCAATACAAAGTCCAACTGCAGGGTACCGCACTGCCAAGAGCGACCCAAGGCATCTTTGACATGATATTCGATTTTAGGCCCGTAAAACGCACCCTCGCCCGGCAATTCGCCCCATTCCACGCCGCAGGCAGTCAATGCCTCGCGCAAACCCTGCTCTGCCTTATCCCACACGTCATCTGAACCTGCGCGTTTTTCAGGGCGAAGAGAAAGCTTGACGGATACATCATGGAAACCGAACTGTTTGTAGATGCGAACCAACAATTCATTGAACGCACGGGCCTCGCTGACGATTTGATCTTCGGTACAGAAGATATGCGCATCATCTTGCACAAAACCGCGAACACGCATCAGACCATGCAATGCACCGCTTGGTTCATTGCGGTGGCAAGAACCGAACTCGGCCAAACGCATCGGCAAATCGCGATATGAGCGCAAACCGTTATTAAAAATTTGCACATGACCCGGACAGTTCATCGGTTTCACCGCGTATTCGCGTTTTTCTGAACTGGTCACGAACATATTGTCTTTATAGTTTTCCCAGTGGCCGGATTTTTCCCAGAAGGTTTTATCCATAATCTGAGGCGTTTTTACCTCTTTATAACCGGCAGCATTCAACTCTTTACGCATATGCTGTTCAATCACTTGCCACAAAGCCCAGCCTTTAGGATGCCAGAACACCATGCCCGGTGCTTCGTCTTGCAGATGGAACAGATCCAATTGCTTGCCAAGTTTGCGGTGGTCGCGCTTTTCGGCTTCTTCGATACGTTGAATATAGGCTTTCAACTCGTCTTTTGTCGCCCAAGCCGTACCGTATATGCGTTGCAGCATTTCATTGTTGCTGTCGCCGCGCCAGTATGCGCCCGCCAACTTGGTCAGTTTGAAGTTTTTCAGGAAACGGGTATTCGGAACGTGCGGGCCGCGGCACATATCGACATATTCCTGGTGATGATACATCCCCATCGCTTCCACTTCGGGCATATCGTCAATCAGGCGCAGTTTGTATTCTTCGCCGCGCTCTTGAAAAATTTTAATCGCCTCCGCACGTGGAGTCATGATTTTGATCACATCATAGTCTTGGGCAATCAATTCTTTCATACGCGCTTCAATGGCGGCAACATCTTCCGGTGTAAACGGTTTTTCCGTGGCGATGTCGTAATAAAAGCCCTCTTCAATGACGGGGCCGATAACCATTTTTGCATTAGGATAGAGTTGCTTGACGGCATGCCCGACAAGATGCGCGCAGGAATGGCGGATGATTTCGATGCCTTCCTGATCTTTCGGAGTAATGATTTGAACAGCAGAATCTTCAACAATCGGATCGCAAGCATCGACCAATTTGCCGTTTACCTTGCCTGCCACCGTCGCCTTCGCCAAACCGGCACCGATAGACGCAGCAATTTGAGCCACGGTAACGGGGGATTCGTATTGGCGGACTGAGCCGTCCGGCAAGGTAATATTCAACATCAAACGCTCCGAAAGATTAAAAAATAACGGCATAAATGCCGTTATGGGAATTTGGTAGGCACGATTGGATTCGAACCAACGACCCCCACCATGTCAAGGTGGTGCTCTAACCAACTGAGCTACGTGCCTTCAAAGAATTTTTTGCATTTTATCGGGTCGTTTTAATTTTTGCAAGAGGTATGTGCGTTTCTTTATGCAACATTGCGGCAAGATTTGGGGATGTCGTCTGAAAAACCGTGGGAAATCATTTATAATGCCGTCTTTTAAAATATATTTCGACCCCTGTCGCCCAACTGACATTCAATCTTATGCTTAAATTTACCTTACACAAAAAAGACGGTCTCGCCCGACGCGGCACGCTGGAGTTGAACCACGGCAAAATTGAAACGCCGGTATTTATGCCTGTCGGTACTTACGGTTCGGTTAAGGCGATGAACCCGCAAAACCTGCACGACATTAAGGCACAAATTATTTTGGGCAACACTTATCATTTGTGGCTGCGCCCCGGTTTGGAAGTTATCGGGCAATTCGGCGGCCTGCACGGTTTTATCGGCTGGGACAAACCGATTCTGACCGACTCGGGCGGTTTTCAGGTTTTTTCTTTGTCGGATATGCGCAAGCTGACGGAAGAAGGCTGTACGTTCAAAAGCCCGATCAACGGCGACAAGCTGTTTTTATCGCCTGAAATTTCCATGAAAATCCAAACGGTTTTGAACTCGGACATCGCGATGCAGCTGGACGAATGCACGCCGGGCGAAGCAACGCGCGAACAGGCGAAAAAATCGCTGCAAATGAGCCTGCGCTGGGCGGAACGGAGCAAAAAAGCCTTTGAAGATTTGAAAAACCCGAACGCGCTGTTCGGCATCGTGCAAGGCGCGATGTATGAGGATTTGCGCGAAGAATCGCTGCGCGGTTTGGAGGAATTTGATTTTCCCGGTCTTGCCGTCGGCGGGCTGTCCGTCGGCGAACCCAAGCCCGAAATGTACCGCATGTTGCGCGCTGTCGGCCCTATCCTGCCGGAACACAAACCTCATTATTTGATGGGCGTCGGCACGCCTGAAGACTTAGTTTACGGCGTGGCACACGGTGTAGATATGTTCGACTGCGTCATGCCCACCCGCAATGCGCGTAACGGCTGGCTGTTTACCCGTTTCGGCGATTTGAAGATCAAAAACGCCAAACACAAGCTCGACAAGCGTCCGATTGATGAAAGCTGCACCTGCTACGCCTGTCAGAATTTCAGCCGCTCCTACCTACACCATCTGCACCGTGTCGGCGAAATTTTGGGCGCACAGCTCAACACCATCCACAATCTGCATTTCTACCAAGTCATTATGGCGGAAATGCGCGAAGCCATCGAACAAGGGAAATTTACTGATTGGCAAGCGCAATTCCATGAAAACCGCGCACGAGGCGTGGATTGAGATTTAACCATGCTTATCAAGGTCGTCTGAAAACATTTATCTTGATTGTCCCTCGGTTTTTCAGACGGCCTTCTGCACAAAGAGACATCTAATATTATCAATACACATCAAAGAAACAGACCATGCCCCGCTTCCTGCCAGAACCCTCCCTTCCCTACACCGACCAAAACCGTACCGCCGTCTTACTGCTTAACCTCGGCACACCGGATACTCCGACCGCGCAAGCCGTCAAACCTTACCTGCGCGACTTTTTATCCGACCAACGCGTAGTGGAACTGCCGAAGCTGTTGTGGCAACCGATCTTGCGTGGCCTGATACTGACGCTGCGTCCTAAGAAAAGTGCGCACGCCTATGAAAAAATCTGGTTTAAGGAAGGTTCTCCCCTAGAAGTTTACACAGCACGCCAAGCTGCCGCGCTTGCCGAACGTATGCCCGACCTCATCGTCCGCCACGCTATGACCTACGGCAATCCTTCGGTGGCAGACGTATTGTCGGAACTGAAGGCGCAAGGCGCGAGCAGACTGCTGGTCATCCCGATGTACCCGCAATATGCCGCCTCCAGCAGCGGAGCGGCAGTAGATAAAGTATGCGGACAATTACTGCTGCAACGGAACCAAATGAGCGTCCGCACCGTTTCGCGCTTTTATGACGACACGGGCTATATCGATGCAATGAAAAACCATATCCTCCGATATTGGTCAAAATACGGCCACAGCAAGAAACTGATGCTGAGCTTTCACGGCATTCCGCAAAAGCACTTCAACCTCGGCGACCCCTATCCAGACGAATGCCGCCATACCGCCAAACTGCTTGCCGAAGCACTAAATCTGACCGAAGACGAATATGTCGTGTCTTTCCAAAGCCAATTCGGCAGGGCAAAATGGATTACACCCAGCACTCAGGATTTGTTTAACAAACTGCCCAAACAAGGCGTAACCGCGCTGGACGTATTTTGCCCGGGCTTTTTGGCAGACTGTTTGGAAACCATGGAAGAAATTGCCCTAATGGGGCGTGAACAGTTTTACGAAGCAGGCGGTAAAAACTACCGCTATATCCCCTGCCTCAACGACAACCCCGACTGGATAGATGCACTCGTCGCACTTGCCGAAGAAAACCTTGGCGGCTGGCGTTGAAACTGTTTGATCCATGTCTAAAATGCCGTCTGAACGCCGTGTTCAGACGGCATTTTCCCGCTACTTTAGCGTATGATGGCATCTATGCTGGACAGCACATGCACATCAAGTGCAACCTTACTACCGATTCGGCAAAAAAACCTTTCACCCGCTACGCAAAATCAACAACAAGGTTTCAAACATTAAGGAAACACCAATGAACACAACCCGACTGCCGACCGCCCTCGTCTTGGGCTGCTTCTGCGCCGCCGCTTCTGCCGCCGACAACAGCATCATGACAAAAGGGCAAAAAGTGTACGAATCCAACTGCGTCGCCTGCCACGGCAAAAAGGGCGAAGGCCGCGGAATCATGTTTCCGCCGCTCTACCGCTCCGACTTCATCATGAAAAAACCGCAGGTGCTGCTGCACAGCATGGTCAAAGGCATCAACGGTACAATCAAAGTCAACGGCAAAACCTACAACGGATTCATGCCCGCAACCGCCATCAGCGATGCGGACATTGCCGCCGTCGCCACTTATATCATGAACGCCTTTGACAACGGCGGCGGAAGCGTTACCGAAAAAGACGTAAAACAGGCAAAAGGCAAAAAAACTAAACAGACAAAATGCCGTCTGAAACCGGCAATCCGGCTTCAGACGGCATTCAAATCAAACCTTTCTAACGCAGTACTTTCAGCCCCATAGACCCGATATTGCCGCCACCGTCAACCTCCTTTGCGGTCAGCATAAAGCCGCCGATGTCAATACGGCCGCCCTCGACCTGCTCCTGACTATCGGAACGCTTATCGAAAAGCTCGGCAAGGCTCAAACCCTCTTCGCCCGCTTCCAGCCTCAAACCGTAAGCAAGTGCCAAATCACCCGAACGTGCTGCCGGCGAAACGACAAACTCGCCGAAGAAATCAAAATGCTCACGGATGCCGATATCCGTCTCGGTAAAGTATTTCACCATTTTATAGTGAACTAAATTTAAACCAGTATGGCGTTGCCTCGCCTTGCCGTACTATTTGTACTGTCTGCGGCTCGCCGCCTTGTCCTGATTTAAATTTAATCCACTATAATTGAATTTCCACAAACCGCCGAACACTGCCGGCGGACGCGCGACCAACATCAGGAACGCCGCAATCGCCAAGGCTTCCGCCGCCCTATCCAACACGTTGGCAGGAGAAACCAGCAGCAAAGGCATTCCCAAACGTGCGGACAAAGTGGTCGAAACCACGCTCAGAAACAACAGTGCGCCACCCGGCAGGAACAGACTGCCCATCCAATCCATGCTAACGATTCTCCCTTAAAATTCATGAAATTAAAATCGAAAGACTGTAACACGGTATTTTCTTTTCACGAAACTTTACTTCACGTCCGCCACCGCCTTCAGACGGCATTTTCCTGTTTCATGCCGCCTGAAACCGCCCAAATCCGCGTTCTCCTATATAATGTCGGACTTTGCGCCGCATTTCAGGATTCTTTAATGGCATTTGCCTCACTATTTACCCTGCCGGACGACATCACCGCCGTTTTGGACGATGTTACCCTGATGACCAAAGCCGCCGCAAAGGAAACCGCCGGCGTGCTCGGCGACGATTTGGCACCCAATGCCAACCGGCTTACAGGCGTATCGGCAGAACGCGAGTTGCCGATTGTTTGGTCGGTGGCGAAAGGTTCTTTTTCCAACAAGCCGGTTTTGGTGCCTGCGGCTCTGCTGCTTTCCGCCTTCCTGCCGCAACTCATTACGCCGCTTTTGACAGCAGGCGGGATTTATCTGTGCTTTGAAGGCGTGGAAAAGCTGCCGCACAAGTTTCTGCACCGACATGACGTGCATGCTCGTGATAGCGGCAATCGGCATCGGCATGACTGTTTTGGTGTACGGAATCGTCGCCGTCATCGTCAAACTCGACGACTTGGGCATGCTGCTGATGCGCCGCCCACAACCTCGGCTTTCTGCACGATTTCCTGCACGCGCAACACTGGGACGCGGGCTGGGCGGAGTACTTCGCCAACCTCGTTGTCGGGCTGCTTTCCGGTTCGATTGCCTGCGCCCCCACCTTGCTGCTGATGAATCGTTTCGGCAGGCATTGATTCCTTTTTCAAATACTGATGCCGTCTGAAAGACGTTCAGACGGCATCTTCCGAACAGACAGACGAATATGTTTTCCAAACTGGACAAATACTGGCAGCACCCCGCCCTCTACTGGCCTTTGCTCATCCTTTTTGCCGCCGCCACCCCCTTCACTTTCGCACCCTACTACCACTTTTGGCTGATGCCCTTGATTTTCGGCGCCTTCGTCCGCCTCATCGAACTGCGTCCGCGTTTTGCCGCCTCTTCCGCCTACCTGTTCGGTCTGACCGCATACACGGCGCAATTCTACTGGATACACACTGCCCTGCACGACGTTTCCGGCCTGCCCGACCTCTATGCCGTACCGCTGACCTTCCTGCTGCCCGCCTACCTTGCCCTTTATCCGGCACTGTGTTTCTGGCTGTGGAAAAAATTTACCCTGCCTCGGGGCATAAAAATCGGTTTGGTACTGCCCATCCTGTGGACACTGACCGAGTTTGCCCGCGAACGTTTCCTGACCGGATTCGGCTGGGGCGCAATCGGCTACTCCCAAATCACCCCGGACAGCCCGCTGGCAGGTTTCGCCTCCTTGGGCGGCATCCATATGGTTACACTGGCGACCGCCTTTCTCAGTGTCTGGCTGGTTTTGGCGAGTGATAACACCACACGTTCGGGCAAACGCCTGCTTCCAATTATCCTGATTGCTGCCCTGCTTGCCGCAGGCTACACCGCCCAACAGACCAACTTTACCCGCCCAGACGGCAGCCGCAGCACCGTCGCCCTGCTTCAGGGCAACATCGCCCAAACCATCAAATGGCGTGAAGACCAAGTCATCCCGACCATACAGAAATATTACGAACAGGTCGGCAAAACCACTGCCGACATCGTCATCCTGCCCGAAACCGCCATCCCCGTCATGCGCCAAAACCTGCCGGAAAACATACTGGCACAATTCGCCGAACAGGCGCAAAACAACGGCAGCGCGCTCGCCGTAGGCATCAGCCAATACACTTCGGACGGCAACGGTTACGAAAACGCCGTCATCAACCTGACCGGCTATCAGGAAAACAATCAGGACGGCATCCCTTACTACGCCAAAAACCACCTCGTCCCCTTCGGCGAATACAAACCGCTGCCCTTCCTGACCACACCGCTTTACAAAATGATGGATATGCCCCTTTCCGACTTCCGCAAAGGCGGCGGCAAGCAATCCGCCCTAATGATGAAAAACCAAAAAATCGCCTTCAACATCTGCTACGAAGACGGATTCGGCGACGAACTGATTGCCGCCGCCAAAGATGCCACACTGCTTGCCAATGTCAGTAATATGGCGTGGTATGGAAAATCCAACGCCATGTCCCAGCACCTCCAACAATCGCAGGCGCGGGCTATGGAACTCGGACGCTATATGGTCCGCGCCACCAACACCGGCGCAACCGCCATCATCTCCCCCAAAGGCAACATCATCGCCCAAGCCCAACCCGATACAGAAACCGTATTGGAAGGACACATCAAAGGCTATGTAGGCGAAACGCCCTATATGAAAACCGGCAGTTCATGGTGGTTGATGGGCATATTGACCCTAGCCGCACTGATTCTTTTCATCTTCCGAAACAAAGAACACTGATGCCTGCACAGCCCGTCCGGACGGGCTGTCTTTTTTCGAACCGACCATTTACATACAACCACGTATGTAATATAATTCCGAAATCGAATTGAGCCATCAGGTTTACAAAATCAATCAAACCTGCCTTACAAAATTTTCCTGTCTTTCAAACCTTAGCGCATATCTCCTGCCAAATATACAAAATACAAGCCAAGCAGTGATATACTGCATCCCAACACACCAAACTGCCGATACGCAGTTTCAGCCGAAAGGAAATGCCCCAAATGAATAACGCTTTCGCATTACCCGCCATTCAAAGCGGCAACGGCAGCCTCGAACAATACATCCACACCGTCAACAGCATCCCGATGCTGTCCCAGGAAGAAGAAACCCGCCTCGCCGAACGCCGAATAAAGGGCGACCTCAACGCCGCCAAACAACTCATCCTGTCCCACCTGCGCGTCGTCGTTTCCATCGCGCGCGGCTATGACGGCTACGGGCTGAATCAGGCAGACCTGATTCAGGAAGGAAATATCGGTCTGATGAAGGCGGTCAAACGCTACGAGCCAGGTCGAGGTGCGCGCCTGTTTTCATTTGCCGTGCATTGGATTAAAGCGGAAATTCACGAATTCATCCTGAGAAACTGGCGTCTTGTCCGCGTTGCCACCACCAAACCGCAACGCAAGCTGTTTTTCAACCTGCGCAGCATGCGTAAAAACCTTAATGCCCTGTCTCCTAAAGAAGCACAGGAAATCGCCGATGATTTGGGTGTCAAACTTTCCGAAGTACTGGAAATGGAACAGCGCATGACCGGACACGACATCGCCATCATGGCGGACAACAGCGATGACGAAGACAGCTTCGCCCCCATCGACTGGCTTGCCGACCACGATTCCGAACCGAGCCGCCAACTGTCGAAACAGGCACATTACGCGCTGCAAACAGAAGGTTTACAAAACGCTTTGGCGCAACTGGATGACAGGAGCCGCCGTATTGTAGAAAGCCGCTGGCTTCAAGATGACGGCGGTCTGACGCTGCACCAGCTTGCTGCAGAATACGGCGTCTCTGCCGAGCGCATCCGCCAGATTGAAGCGAAAGCTATGCAGAAACTGCGTGGTTTTCTTGCCGAAGAAGCCGAAGCGGTTTGAAATAGGCATAATTAAACACCCGACAAGCCGGTTTGTCGGGTGTTTTTTTATAATAGAAACCCTGATGAGGCTTGTGTGTCGTGCTGCACACGATTTTATCCGTCCACGCCGTTGCAATTGCCGAAATTAAAAAACAAACATGAATCAGACACTGCCATATAAGCTGTTTCTCAGAAAGATTGACCGAATTGATAAATTGCCTGTACCACAATCAAGTCTGTATAAATCAGTACTTTCAACCAACGGCTTGTCAAAATTATTTTGGTAAAGACACCCATAGCCTGTTCCAATTTTGGAAGTTTTGCCTGATACACTTCCCTTTCTTGCAGCGACAAGAGCCCATGGTGCCCATATAGCGCGCCAAATCTTTAATTTTTCACATCCTGAAGTACTTAGTCCCATACAGATGTGATATATTGATTATATTTTAACGGACTTCGGAGGAGAAAATGAGCAAAACCATCCACATCCACAGTATGACCGGATTTGCCAATACGGCAGAAGAATGCGGCAGCAAACGCATCAATCTCGACCTGCGTGCGGTCAACCACCGTTTTCTAGATATTCAAATCAGGATGCCGGATGATTTGCGCCATTTGGAAAGCGGTATCCGCGAGAAAATTTCATCCCATATCGCACGCGGCAAAGTCGAATGCAAAATCCAAATTCAAGATACGGAAAACAGAAACCAATCTTTGGAACTGAATCACGACTTGGTCGGACAACTGGCAGAAATCAACCAAACCCTCCGTAAACATCATGACCTGGCAAAATTGGGGGTTGCCGATATTTTACGTTTTCCCGGCGTATTGGCAAGCCAAAGGGAAAATACGGAAGAATTGGCAAAAAGCATTACCGAACTGACCGAAAAAGCGTTAAAAGACTTTACTGCCGCACGCAAGCGGGAAGGTAAGAAATTAGGCGAGCACCTGTTACAACGCCTTCAAAGCATGGAAGAAATCATAGATGCATTAAGCGAACTCTTTCCTACCCTGCTGGAAACACATAAAGAAAAAATCCGCTCGCGCCTCGTCGAAGCAGTCGGCGACATCAATAATGACAGGCTGCAACAGGAATTTGCCCTCTTTATTCAAAAATCCGACATCGACGAAGAATTCAGCCGCTTGCGCACGCATATCGACGAAGTACGCCGCATCGTTACCGAACACAAAGGCAGCAGCGGAAAACGCTTGGATTTCCTGATGCAGGAATTAAACCGTGAGGCCAACACCTTGGGCAGCAAATCTATTGCTGCCGAATGCACCCGAGCCTCTGTCGAACTGAAAGTCTTAATCGAGCAGATGCGGGAACAAGTACAAAATATCGAATAATCGGTTTCCCCGATAACCCAATGCCGTCTGAAAGCCCTTTCAGACGGCATTTTTTCAGTTTGAAACCTTTGCGGTATAAAGGCTTAAGGCTTTCCTTTGACCTCCACCAATCTTGTTCCTGCAAGAAAATCATACAGAAACTGCCGATCGGGATTCAGCAGTGCGAACCCCCACGGTAAAATCAGCCAAATCAATGCCGCACCGAATGCATCCTTGGGTGAAATACCGAGCAGGTGGCGTAATCCGGCATAGGCTAGCATAGGGATGAATACGATAAATATGCATGCCCAAATAAAACGCAGGCGGAGCAAGTGCAGAGACGGCTGCATACCGTTAACATCGCATAAGCCTATCTTCCATGTCCTCATCGCCAAGGTCTGTCCCTGCCCGTGCCAGTTGGCACGGAAATAAAGCCACCATGATCCCATTATCAGGATACTTGTTACCAATGCAGAAACCGCGATAGAAACGGGATTCAGAAAAATGGCGGCAATACCGGCAAGCAATGCCGCCAGACAGGTTGCCGCACCGACCAGCAGCATCTCATACAGCATGGCGGCAAAGCGGCGTTTGAGCGGGGCGGTTTTCAGTATCATCATCTTTTCAGTCGGAATATGCCGTCTGAAACACCGGCGGGTTTCAGACGGCATTCATACAGATATGCCTCGGACGATTAACGGTGCGGACGTTTCTGACCGCGCGACTGTTTTGCCGCCATTTGGTTGATTTCCTGACGGGACGGACGTTTTTTGAACATGGCATGCGCCTCGTCAACCGAACATTTTTGCGACAGGCAGATTAAAGTAACGACATCCTTCTGGTATTGTCCGCCGCTATGATACATACGGCGCAGGTTGGCCTCATTGACTTTGCCTTTTTCCGGATCAATGTCGAATTTTTTCAGACGTTCGATAAACAGACGCTGCTGACGGCGGCTGGTCCAAACAAAACCGCCCGCGGCGGCAGCGACGATGATGGCGGCAAGCAGGATGGCAAGCGGCCAGGAATCGACAATCAATACGATAATGAGGCTTAAAACGGCGGTGGTCAGTAAAATCAGGCCGCCCAAGCGCAGTTTGGTCTTATTGTCCATAGGGTTGATGTTCCTTTATTGAGGTGGTCGTGCCGTCTGAAATGTTTTCGGACGGATTGGTGAATACTTTTCAGGATTAACGGTATTTTACAGTATTTTCGGATTTTAGGGATTGCCGCTTTATTCCGCCAGCGACACGACAAGCCGTTTGAATACCGTCCATGCGTCGCCCTCTTCCGCGCCTTTGATAATCCTGTCGATTTTGGCACAGGTCTTGAGCGCGTCAAGCAGGCGGACGACGGAAATCCGCTTGACCGCAAGCGGTGCGAGCGTCTGCTTGTCGCCCCAAAGCCTGAGGCTGTTGCGGACGGATTGGATGCTCTGCCCCTGCTTCAGGGCGGCAGCAAGCCGGATCAGCGTCCGCACGTCTTCGGCAACCGCCCACAGAAGCAGCACCGGTTCTTCACCTTCCTCCTGCAATCCGTCCAACAACCTGCATACGCGTGGGACATCGCCCTTCATCCATGCGCCTGCCAGTTGGAACGCGTCGAAGCGGGCAACATTGGCGACGGCGGTTTGCGCTTCATCGATAGTGAGGGTATGCCCTTTCGGATACAGCAGCCCGAGCTTGTCGATTTCCTGACGCGCCGCCAACAGATTGCCTTCCACGCGCTCGGCAAACAGTGCCAATGCGTCTGCCTCGATACCCAAACCGATTTTGTCCAGCCGTCCGCGTATCCATTGGGGCAAAGCCGCCGCGCCGACCGGTTTGGCTTCCCACACTTCCCCCTTTGCCGCCAATGCGGCAAACCATTTGGACTGGAGCTGGGTTTTCTCCAGTTTAGGCAGTAAAACCAGCGTTACCGTATCTTCCGGCAGGTGGGCGGCAAAATCCTGCAACGCCTCGCCGCCGTTTTTGCCGGGTTTTCCGTTGGGGATATGCAGTTCCAACAGCTTCAAATCGGCAAACAGACCCGCACTGCCTGCGGTTTGCAGCAGTTCGTTCCAATCGAAAGACGCGTCGGCGGTATAGGCTTCGCGGTTGAGATAACCCTGCTTCTTCGCCGCTGCCCTCAATGCGTCCAATGCCTCGATACGCAACAGTTCTTCCTCGCCGTGGATGACGTACAGGGGTTTCAAAGGCGCGTCCGTATCAATGCGTCCGATATGTGCCGCCACGTCATTCCGCCTTCAGAAAGGTCAGGCGGCGGACAATCTGTTCGGCGGCATCCTGCCGCATTTCCGCCCACAATGCCGCTTCCTCTTCCTGTTTGCCCAAGATCTCGTTGTCGGCATAAGCAAGGACGCGGCGGACGGACACGGTCATCGGTTTGCCGACCGGCTCGCCGCGTTTCAATACCTGCGCTTCAACCGTCAATATCAAAAGATATTCGTTGATGACTGCCGCACGGGTAACGGTGTAGGTTTCCTTGTTTTGGGAAACGCTGTCTATACGCAGGGTCATCTGCGCGCCGGCAGCATCGTCCACCCTGCCCGAAGCCTGATACAGCGCGGTTTCCAAAGGAAACTGCAATGCCTGTCCGCCTTCGATGTGCCAGCTCCGGTAGGTCAGCGGCGGAGAAATGCCGTCTGCACCTTTCAGGTGGAAACCGCACGCGCCCAGCATCAGCACTGCGGCAGTAAGAAACAGTTTGTTCATGGCTTGCCTTTCTCAAAAGCACAAAGTCGGTAGATTATATCAGCGGCGTGTTCAGACGGCATTGCCGTCCAGCCAAATCAGGCTCGCCATACGCCCTGTCGCTCCGTCGCGGCGGTAGGAAAAGAAAGTATCCCGTTCCAAAACCGTACAATGCGTGCCGCCGTACACGCCGCCCACGCCTTCGCGCTTCAGAATCAGGCGGGCGAGCGCGTAAAGGTCGGCAAGGAATTTGCCGCCGCCTATGCCTTCAAATGCGGCGGCGGCTTCGGGCATGGGCGTGCAGAACGCATCAAACACATCCTGTCCGACTTCAAACGCATCCGCACTGATGGCGGGACCGAGATACGCCATCATTTCGACGGGCGGAACCTTCATCGCGGCAATGGTGCTTTGCAATACGCCGCCCGCCAAACCGCGCCAGCCCGCGTGTGCGGCGGCAACCGCCGTACCCGCCCTGTCGCAAAATAGAACGGGCAGACAGTCTGCGGTCATCACGGCACAGACGGCTTTACCCGTGTCGTCCACGGAAGCGTCGGCATCGGGTGTACCGCCTAACGCTTCGGCAGCGTTGACGACAATGGTGCTGTGGATTTGATTGAGGTAGGCAACGGGCAATCCGACCTGCTGTTGCACGATTTCGCGGTTGCGGCGCACGGCTTCGGGATTGTCGCCGACGTGCGTACCGAGGTTCAAACTCTGATACACACCTTGGCTCACGCCGCCGTTGCGCGTGGTAATCAAGGTTTTGACATTGGCGGGCGCAGGCCAATCAGCAATCAGGAAATCTTTGTCCTGCGGGACGAGGTTTAGGGTTTCTGTGATGGTTTTCATTGGATATTGGAATAGGTGTGTGGCGGAAAGGGTTGATTAACTGCCTTCGGGGCAAATGGATGCTTGTTTTTTCGTCATTCCCGCACAGGCGGGAATTCGGAGATTCGGGATTGTTTTCAAACGTTCGGGTTCGGATTCTTGCCGGTGCAGGAATGATGCCCTTATATACTTTCTCCGAGCTTTATATGTTTCAACAGGGGATGGCACATCAAGCACCGCACTGCGTGTTGCCCGAACGAGACTGCCCTCCGATTAAATTCTATCGCTATAAACAGACGGGTTTCAACCGAAAAGGAATGGGGATAAAGTCCATTTCCGACATCTCTCGGGCGATGCCGTCTGAAAACCAATCTCCACTTTCAGACGGCATTGTTTAGGCACGGTCATTTTGCAAATTAAGGTTAAGGCGTGTATGCTTGCCTTCCCTTAAAAACAAAAACGCAACACATTATTATGAATATCCTCAGTAAAATCAGCAGCTTTATCGGAAAAACATTTTCCCTCTGGGCCGCGCTCTTTGCCGCCGCCGCTTTTTTCGCGCCCGACACCTTCAAATGGGCGGGGCCTTATATTCCTTGGCTGTTGGGCATTATTATGTTCGGTATGGGTTTGACGCTCAAACCTTCCGACTTCGATATTTTGTTCAAACATCCCAAAGCCGTCATCATCGGCGTAATCGCTCAATTCGCCATTATGCCGGCAACCGCCTGGCTGCTGTCCAAACTGTTGAACCTGCCTGCCGAAATCGCGGTCGGCGTGATTTTGGTCGGCTGCTGCCCGGGCGGTACGGCTTCCAATGTGATGACCTATCTGGCGCGCGGCAATGTGGCTTTGTCGGTTGCCGTTACATCGGTTTCCACCCTGATTTCCCCATTGCTGACTCCCGCCATCTTCCTGATGCTTGCCGGTGAAATGCTGGAAATCCAAGCGGCCGGTATGTTGATGTCCATCGTCAAAATGGTTTTGCTCCCCATTGTTTTGGGTTTGATTGTCCATAAGGTTTTGGGCAGTAAAACCGAAAAGCTGACCGATGCGCTGCCGCTGGTTTCCGTTGCCGCCATCGTGCTGATTATCGGCGCGGTAGTCGGGGCAAGCAAAGGCAAAATTATGGAAAGCGGCCTGCTGATTTTTGCGGTTGTCGTACTCCACAACGGCATCGGCTACCTGCTCGGCTTCTTTGCCGCCAAATGGACCGGCCTGCCTTATGATGCACAAAAAACGCTGGCCATCGAAGTCGGTATGCAAAACTCGGGCCTGGCCGCCGCGCTGGCCGCCGCACACTTTGCCGCCGCGCCGGTCGTTGCCGTTCCGGGCGCATTGTTCAGCGTGTGGCACAATATCTCCGGCTCGCTGCTGGCAACTTATTGGGCGGCCAAAGCCGGTAAACATAAAAAACCCTAAACGCCTTTTATCATAATGCCGTCTGAACGGGGCAACCAAAACCGGCGGTTTCTGCCCGGTCCCTTCAGACGGCCTTTGTTTGAAATCGGCTGGGACGATTGCTCGGCTGCTCCGAGTCGGCTGCCTGCGTTCGCCCCGCCTTTCAAGCCGCCTCACTCCCTTACATAAACCACTTCGACATCATAGTCGTCTTCGTTCCAATCATCGTCGTCGTCCGCGCCGAATTTGTCCTGCCATTCTTCTTCATTGCTCAAAGACGAATCCAAACCGGCTTCAAGACGGAGGACGGACAACAAATGATATATGTCGTTTGGAATCGGTGCTTCAAACGAAACGGTTTCGCCGCTTTCCGGATGAGTGAAACTTAAGCGGTAGGCGTGCAATGCCTGACGCGCGCCCAGACTTTTAACGGCTTCTTTCACCGTGTCGCCGCACGGATGGCGCAGGTTGCCGTAAACCGGGTCGGCGGCAAGCGGATGGTTGGCCTCGCGCATATGGACGCGGATTTGGTGCGTCCTGCCTGTCTCGAGCGAACATTCGATATAGCTGTGGGCAAGATAGCGTTCCAACACTTTGACGTGGGTAACGGCTGGTTTGCCGCCGAATTTGACGACTGCCATTTTCAGGCGGTTGTGCGGATCGCGTCCGATTTGGGTTTCGATTTTACCGTCAAAGGGGACGATGCCGTTGGCGACGGCACGGTAGATGCGTTTGACCGTGCGTTCCTGAAGCTGCCGCACAAGGGAATTTTGCGCCGGCAGGGTTTTGGCAACCACCATCAGCCCGCTGGTTTCCTTGTCGAGGCGGTGGACGATGCCCGCGCGCGGAATTTGGGACAGCTCGGGGCAATGCGCCAACAGACCGTTGAGCAGCGTCCCCGTCCAGTTGCCCGCCGCCGGATGCACCACCAGTCCGGCCGGTTTGTTGACGACGATGACGGTATCGTCTTCGTAAACAATATCCAAATCCATAGGCTCCGGCATGAATGCCAGATTCTCCTCACTCGGGCGGACGGTTACACGGATTTGCTCACCGCCTATCATTTTGTCTTTGGGTTGCGAAGGTTTATCGTTTACAATAACCGCGCCTTCTCTAATCCATGATGTCAACCGGCTGCGCGAATAGTCTGGCAGAAGTTTTGCCAATACCGCATCCAACCGCCCGCCGGCAAGCTCGAGCGGAACAGTCAGACAAATACAGTTTTCGGTTTCCGGGGCTGACACAAAGTCTGAATCATCGCTATAATCGGATTCATTATCAAAGGAAGTATTCTGCATGAAAAAATTTCTTTTAACGGTTTCATTAGGTTTGGCACTGAGTGCCTGTGCCACCAAAGGTACGGTAGATAAAGATGCCCAGATTACCCAAGACTGGAGTGTGGAAAAACTCTATGCCGAAGCCCAGGACGAGCTGAACAGCAGCAATTATACGCGAGCTGTCAAATTATACGAAATCTTGGAATCGCGCTTCCCTACCAGCCGCCACGCCCAGCAATCCCAACTGGATACGGCATACGCCTACTATAAAGATGATGAGAAGGATAAGGCGCTGGCCGCCATTGACCGCTTCCGCCGACTTCACCCTCAACACCCGAATATGGATTACGCGCTGTATCTGCGCGGTTTGGTACTGTTCAACGAAGACCAGTCCTTCTTGAACAAACTGGCCTCGCAAGACTGGTCCGACCGCGACCCGAAAGCCAACCGCGAAGCGTACCAGGCGTTTGCGGAACTCGTCCAACGCTTCCCCAACAGCAAATACGCCGCCGATGCGACCGCACGCATGATCAAACTGGTCGATGCTTTGGGCGGCAATGAAATGTCGGTAGCGCGTTACTACATGAAACGCGGCGCATATATCGCCGCCGCCAACCGCGCCCAAAAAATTATCGGCAGCTATCAAAATACACGCTATGTCGAAGAATCACTGGCCATATTGGAACTTGCCTACAAGAAATTGGACAAGCCCCAGCTTGCCGCCGACACACACCGCGTTTTGGAAGCCAACTTTCCGAAAAGCCCGTTTTTGACGCACGCTTGGCAGCCCGACGATATGCCCTGGTGGCGTTACTGGCATTAAGCCCATCTTCGTAATGCCGTCTGAAGCCCTTTCAGACGGCATTTCCCCTTCTGGCGCAAACCTTTCCACTCACCCAAACGGTTCTCCCTGCCGTTAACGGCAACGCCCTTTCTATTTTTGACGCACACTGAAAATCAAACGATACGCCTTGCCAGCACGAACCGGCATTAACGCCAAAATGCCGTCTGAATCCGTTTCAGACGGCATTTTATGTTTCAAACCTCATTCAAACGGTTTTTTCTGCCAATAGAATTTATACCCTCTCAAACGTTGAGCCTTCACGCCGCCGCGTCCCAAGCCGAATTGCAGCGCACCCGACAAATCGGTACGCAGCAGTTTGATGCCGTGTGCGCGGACACGGTTCTGCACCGCTTCGGTCGGATGCTTGTAGGCGTTGGCATAACCGCTTGAAGCAACGGCATATTCGGGCGAGACGGCATTGAGGAACACGCCCGACGAGGACGTATTGCTGCCGTGATGCCCCAACACCAACACCTGGCTGTACAGGTTGCCTCCATACTTGCCGACCAGGCTTTCCTCGCCTTTCGTATCCAAATCGCCCGTTACCAGCAGTGCCGCACCGCCCGCCACAACACGCAAAACACAACTTTTCCCATTATCATCGATGTTTTTGCGTTCAGACGGCATCAAAAACTCGAAATCCACGCCGTCCCATTGCCAACGCTGTTCCGCACAATGCCGCGCCCCCTCATAAAATTCCGGCTGCCCGGCATAAATCCCGCCGTTCGGTATCTTGCCGACTGCCTGAAAACCGCCGTCGTGGTCGCTGTCGTGATGCGACAAAACCAGCTTGTCCAAACGGCGGACACCCGACGCATTCAGGCTCGGCACAATCCCCGTCTGCGCCGCCGATGCAGTTCCGGTGTCAAACAAAAGATGATGATTTGCCGTCTGAACCGACACCGACAAACCCTGCCCCGCATCCCAAACCGTAACCGCAGCCTCATTTTCCGGCACGCTGGGCGGACGGTAAAACACAAACCCTGCCAACAGCAACACCGCCCACGGACGCAAACCCAAACCGCGCGGCAGCAACAACAGCAAAGCGGCACACACCGCCAACACCAGCAGCGGCAAAGGTGCGGAGGCAACGGCAAACTCGGGCGACACATCGGCAAGCCACACCAAAAACCGCAAAGTGTATTCCGCCAAAAATGCCCCCAACTGTTGCAAAGGCGAAAACGGCACGACCGAACCCAGCAACGCCAGCGGGGTCAACACCCAAGAAAACCACGGAATCGCCACCGCATTGACCAAAGGGCTGACCAAAGGCAGCGAAGCAAACAGATAACCGAGCAAAACCAACGACAACACCGAAGCCGCCCACTGCCCGCACAAAGCGGTTTGCTGTTTCCCCTTGTGCAAACGCCCCGAACACGCCCATATCAGGGCCGCCACCAAACCGAAAGACAGCCAAGTTCCCACACCCAAGACCGCCAAAGGGTCGAACAGCAGCACCGCCGCCAACGCCTGCCACCACGTTGCCCACGCCGACAGTCTTCCCCTGCGCCACGCCCACGCAAACGCCGCCAACATCAAAACACTGCGCTGCGTCGGCACGGAAAAACCGGCAAGCAGCGCGTAAAACAGCGCGCCTGCACACCCCGCCGCCAAAATCCACACGCGCGGTCGGGAAGGAAGGCGCGGGGAACAGGCAAGCAGCCGCTTCGCCAGCCACGCAAACAGCACCGCCACCATCGTAACGTGCAAACCCGAAATACTGACCAAATGCGTCAGTCCCAACGGCCGAAACGCCTGCCACAATTCGGGGCGCAATGCCGACTGTTCGCCCACGCTCAACGCGCGCATCAGCCCGATGCCGTCTGAAAGCCCGCCGTCCGCATCCGCCTGCCGCCAATTACGGCTGATACGGCTGCGCCAAACCGCAATCCCCCAACCGCTTCCGTCATGCAGCAAAACCCTGTCCGCACCGACCGTCCCCGCGCCGCCTATTCCGTTGGATAATGCCCACGCCTCACGGTTCAAACCGCGCAGGTTCAATTCGCCGACGACGGGGTGCACACGTGCCGTTATCCGCCATCTGCTCCCGACCGCCCATTCGCGCCGTTTGTAGTCCGACAGCAGCAAATCAAACGTCCGACCACCGCTGTCCACAGCCTTTGCCGCAAACTGCACGCGCCGCCCGTCCAACCTCGGCATATCCGTCACTTCCACCGTCAAAGGCACGCCTGAAACGGCTTCTGCCCGCCATTGGGAAGACAATGCCGCCTCCGTCCTGAACACACCGTAGACAGCACCCGCCAACACGCACAGCATCAGACCGGCAAACGCAAACCGCCTTGCAGACACAGCAAAAACCGCAAAAGCCGCCAGCCAAAACGACCAATGCGGCACGACCGGCAGCGCAAACGAAGCCGCCGCGCCGACGACCCAACACGGCAAAAACCAACGACGGAACACGTCTCCCCACCCCAGATATTTCAAAAATAAACGGATAATAAAGCAAATCCGAAAAATCGTCATAGTCGAGGACGCAGTCCCATACTACCTCGCCCTTGCTGTCTAGAGCTTGTATGGGCGTACCCAGATAGTCCTGCACGATGGTGTAGCTGTCCTCCTCGGCAAGCTTTGCCACAGGGGTGTAGCTACCACCGTCATACACCCACGTTCCGAGGTTTTGCACTAGCTCTGCTTGTCAAAAGATACTCCGCCTAACTTATTAACAACTCGGCGTGGGGCGTTTTCTTTTTCATATTCCCATTCGTGTAAAAGAACGTTGCCGTCCCAATATTATTGATTTTTCTTTTTCCAATTTTCATAGCGAATTTGTAAATTTTCTCGCCATTCTTCACTTGGACATTTATCTATAAGTTTTTGATATTCTTCCTCTGATGCACTTAAAATACAAGTTTCAAAAAGATGCAATAACCCCCAATGCATATCATAGAAAAAACCATCTGGAAAAAGAGATACTAATACCTCTGCTTCTTCAAGTGTAATAGGTTTTTCTATACTTGATATAAGCTCATCATATTGTTCTATCAATTCATCTATTTTTTCATCATTGTCATCTGCATCCGATTCTGTTGGCATTCTACCAATTGCTTTCAACTTCAAAATTTGTTCTCTCATTATTTACAAGCTTCTTTAATTTTACAAGGAAAGTTCGTAAAAATACCGTCTGAACTCAGGCTTCAGACGGCATTTTTATCAGACGGACGAGATTACAGTTTAATACCTTTGAGCTTCGCCACGGTATTGATGTCTTTGTCGCCACGACCGGAGAGGTTGACCAGAATCACCTGGTCTTTACCCATTTTCGGCGCGTTTTTCACCACCCAAGCAACGGCATGGCTGGATTCCAGCGCAGGAATAATGCCCTCGAAGCGGCAGAGCAAATCAAAGGCTTCAAGTGCTTCATCATCTTTGGCAGCGGTGTATTCGACGCGCTTGATGTCGTGCAGGTGGCTGTGTTCCGGACCGATGCCGGGGTAATCCAAGCCTGCGGAAACAGAGTGCGTCCCCAAAACCTGGCCGTTTTCGTCCTGCATCAGATAGCTGCGGAAGCCGTGTAATACGCCGATAGGGGCTTTGCTGGTAATCGGTGCGGCGTGGTCAGGGGTATCCACACCCAAACCGCCTGCTTCTACGCCGACCAAACGTACGTTTTCTTCTTCAATATAGGGATAGAACAAACCGATGGCGTTGGAGCCGCCGCCCACGCAGGCAACGGCAACGTCGGGCTGTCTGCCGATGGCTTCCTGCATCTGCGCTTTAGCTTCGTTGCCGATAACGCATTGGAAATCGCGCACCATTTCGGGATACGGCACGGGACCAGCGGCGGTACCGATGATGTAGAACGTGTCGTCCACGCGAGCGACCCATTCGCGCATCGCTTCGTTCATCGCGTCTTTCAGCGTGCGGCTACCGCTTTCTACACCGACCACGTTTGCGCCCAACAATTTCATGCGGAACACGTTGGGCATTTGGCGTTGGATGTCGTCCGCACCCATATACACGTCGCAAGTCATACCGAAGCGTGCAGCGACGGTGGCGGAGGCCACGCCGTGCTGACCCGCGCCGGTTTCCGCGATGACGCGTTTTTTGCCCATGCGGCGGGCGAGCAATGCCTGACCGATGGTGTTGTTGACTTTGTGCGCGCCGGTGTGATTCAAATCTTCACGCTTCAGCCAGATTTGTGCGCCGCCCAGATGCTCGGACAATCGCGCGGCATGGTAAACGGGGCTGGGTCTGCCGACGTAGTGTTTCAAATCATGGCGGAACGCTTCCCAAAATGAAGGATCTTCTTTCGCTGCTTTATAGGCTTCTGCCAATTCTTGCAAAGCCGGAATCAGGGTTTCGGAAACATACAGGCCGCCGTGTTCGCCGAAAAAGCCCTTCTCGTCGGGCGCATGGTAGTTTTTCATCGGATTTCTTCCTTGTGCTTCAAATTTTCAGACGGCCTCTCCATTTTCTGCAAACATGCCGTCTGAACGGAAAATTGTCGGCAATTATAACTGTTTTTCACACAAACCCGCCATTTCGAAAAACGCCCGATACGCCGCCGCCTTTTTCGCCAAACTCAAAGGATAAGCGCGCGAAGTCGAAGGCAGGCGGGTCAGAGTCAAATCCCGTCCGGCAAACGGAAACGGCACGGTTTCGCCCGTTTTCGGCATTTTGATGCCGTCGCCCTGAATATCGAGCAGGATTTCCGTCGCCTTGCCGCCTGTCGTACAAATATGGCGGCACTCGGGCATCTGCGCCAACACTGCCGCCAAATCGACGGTTTCAACTACCTTTAAAAACTTGTCGGACGCATTGCCGTGCTGACGTACCGCCTTCAACACGGTCGGGCAGGACGCAATCCCCCGTTCGTGCAAAAACGTTTTGATTTTCTCCGCGTCAAACGCTTTTTCAGAGTGCGCAGCCTCCCCGTGGGACGGCACTTTGAAATAATCCGCATCGCCGAAAAACACCAGCCCGTAAACGCGCCACATATCGTTTTGGAAATTCGGATAATGAAACTGCATCGCACGTTTGTCTTCCTTGGGCGGAAACGTCCCCATCATCATGACCGATGCCCCGTTCGGCAAAACGGGATCGAACGGATAACTTTCAATTTCCAACCCGACCGCATTATTTTCCATTTTCACCCCATATACCCGGCCGCCCGCTTCAGGCGGCATTTTGTCCCAAATGTATCAAAATCATGCCGCCGGCTGCCGCCGCACAACCCGCCGCCAAAGAAATATGCAGCGGCTCCCCCAAAAACCAGACCGAACACAACATACCGAAAATCGGTACCAATGTTACATAAACAGACGCACCGCCCGCCCCCAATACTTTCACGCCTTCAAAATACCACGCATACGCCAAAACAGTCGCACCGACCGCCAACCACAGCAATGCAAGCCAGCCGCGCCCATCCATGACCGCTACCGCCCCAAGCGGCAAACCTTCCGCAAACCATGCCACGGCGGACAACATCAGCGCACCGGACATCGACGTAACCGCGGCAACCGTCAGCGCATCAATCCCGCGCAAAACCTTGCGCCCTATCAACGTATAAGCTGACCAGCAAACCACACATCCGAAAATCAGCCATTCCCCGGGCTTCAACCCGTCCGCCAGCACCGCTGCCGGATTACCCTGCGTAACCGCAGTTACCGCGCCGCCGACGGTCAGCAACATACCCGTCAGGATTTTCATATTCAAATATTCCCCGAACAACCATACCGCCAACAGCAGCGTCAACACCGGGTTCACGCTCATGACGACCGCGGCTTTGCCGGCAGGCATCTGCTGCAGGCCCAACATGAAGAATACGGCATACCCGCACACGCCGAACAAAGCGGCAACCGCCAAACCCAGCCATTGCCGCGACGACAAAACCGACAAAGCCGCAAACCTGCTGCGCGCAAACAACCAACCCGACAACAAAACCGAAGCCAGCAGAAACCTGACCACCCCGCCCGTCAACGGCGGCAGAGACTGCCCCAATATCCTGCCCATAGGCCAAGACGCACCCCATAATACCGCCATACCCAAGAGCTTCACATGAATCAGATAAGTCCTCATACAGTACCCAACCGTAAAAATACCAAACCAACAGATAAGACCGAACAAAACAGCATTATCAAGCCCCGCCGTTTTCGGTTACAATGTCCACATCAAACCGATATTGTAAACATATTCACATTTAAATGCCGAACAAGATGTCCATACGGCTTGCCGGATTCCCCCGAAACAGAAGGGACACCTTCCCAAAAATCCGGCCCGTATCCTCAAAACCGGTTGCACCGGTCAAGGAAACCCGATGAAAGAACACAAAGCCCGCAAGCGTTTCGGGCAGAACTTTTTACAAGACACGCGGATCATCAGCGATATTGTCAACGCCGTGCACCCGCAGGCGGATGATATCGTGATTGAAATCGGCCCGGGTTTGGCGGCGATTACCGAACCTTTGGCAAAAAAACTGAACCGCCTGCACGTTATCGAAATCGACCGCGACATCGTATGCCGTCTGAAAACGCTGCCGTTTGCGGATAAACTGGTAATTCACGAAGGCGACGTGTTGCAGTTTGATTTCAACAGTATCGCAGGCAAAAAGAAAATCGTCGGCAACCTGCCGTACAACATTTCCACGCCGCTTTTGTTCAAGCTGGCGGAGGTGGCGGACGATGTCGTCGATATGCACTTTATGCTGCAAAAAGAAGTGGTTGAGCGTATGGTTGCCGCGCCGAAAAGCAACGACTACGGGCGTTTGGGCGTGATGCTGCAATATTTTTTCGATATGGAGCTGCTGATTGACGTACCGCCCGAATCGTTCGATCCTGCACCGAAAGTGGATTCAGCAGTGGTGCGCATGATTCCGGTGAAACACCGCATCGGCAAAGCGGACGATTTCGAGCATTTCGCCAAACTTGTGAAACTCGCCTTCCACCAACGTCGCAAAACCATACGCAACAATCTGAAAGAGCTTGCAGGCGACGATGATTTGCAGGCAGTCGGCATCAATCCGCAAGACCGCGCCGAACATATCGCGCCGGAAAAATACGTAGCGTTGAGCAATTATTTGGCGGGCAAGGTCGTCTGAAAAGAGGTGGCGGAAATGGAAGGCAACCTGCAAAAAACCGAACGTTTAATCCGCGAAATCAACCGCCTGCATGCACAATATTCGCAGGATTATTTTGAAACCGGCAAAGTGCGGAAAATCAATTTGAGCCACACGCTCAAAAACGTTCCGACCGAACATATTTTGTCTTACCGCCTTAATTTGCACGAAGCGGTTAACGATTATCTGGCCTTTGCCGACACGCGCGGCATAGACTTTTTCTACCGCGTGAAAACCGCAGAAAGCATACATGATAAAATCAGCCGCTATCTGGCACGCGGCACCCAGTATCCGGCCAACAACATCCTGAACGATATTTTCGGCGCGCGGCTGATTTGGCCGTCTGAAACAGTCGCCGGGATTTTGGAAAAACTTGACGGCTGGAAAACAGAATACGGCTTGAAAAACTGGTATTTGCGCGATGTCGGCGGCTATATCGGCATACACATTTATTTTAAAAACAGCAGCAATTTCTACTATCCGTGGGAATTGCAGGTTTGGGATGAAAAAGATGCCAAAGCCAATATTGAAAACCATATGGCGTACAAACGGAATTTTGTGCGTTGAATTACCGGCAAGCCGCATTGAAACCGTTTATAACTGTTTAATAAGAGAATAAACCATAAAATACACAACCGTATTCCTGACTTTTCCTTTAACCGCCCGAGTGAACAAACCATGAAATACACAGCCGCACTCCTGACTTTTCTTTTAACTGCCTGCATGAACCCGAACGATGCGTTTTTCCAAAACCGGCGTTATCAAATGCTAGAGGCACAATTGAACGGTTCAAATGCCATTTTCCATTACGGTTATTCCCAAAATCCCGATCATGATTTATTGGTCGACCAAGTCCGCGTGCCGGACGCGTACAGGGCTTCATTTGAGCGGGATTGGATAGCGAAGGAGCAAGGCTACCGCAAAAACGACTGCGTACTGGAAAAAGCGGAAAGCGGGGGTGTGACGTACTACACCTGCGATGCGGAAAAAGGACTCAACGGCATACGTTTCATCATCTATGTCGTGAATATGAAAAACGACAAAGGCTACGTCAAAGTTTACCGGAGCATGAATAAGCCGAATCAGGAAGAGTTAACCAAATTGGTTGCCGATTTGAATAAGTTTTACCCTTAATCAGTCAGACGGATTCAGACTGCCTGAAAAGAATGGACACTATGATCAAATTCAAAAACGTACACAAACATTTCAAAGACCTGCACGTCATCAACGGCGTGAACTTAGAAATCAAAAAAGGCGAAGTGGTCGTCGTCTGTGGGCCTTCGGGCAGCGGCAAATCCACACTCATCCGCACCGTCAACCAGCTTGAAAGCATCGAAAGCGGCGAGATTTGGGTGGACGGTGTCAACGTTGCCGACCCCAAAACCGATTTGAACAAAATCCGCGAAGAAGTCGGCTTCGTATTCCAAGGCTTCAACCTCTACCCCCACCTGACCGTATTGGAAAACATCACCCTCGCACCGATGAAGGTTAAAGGTCAAAATGCGGAACAGGCGGAGAAAAAAGCGATGGAACTTTTGGAACGCGTCGGACTGGCGCACAAAAAAGACGCTTTTCCGTCCCAACTTTCCGGCGGCCAGCAGCAGCGCGTGGCGATTGCGCGCGGACTCGCGATGGAACCGCGCGTGATGCTGTTTGACGAGCCGACTTCCGCGCTCGACCCCGAAATGGTCGGCGAAGTGTTGAAAGTGATGAAAGACTTGGCGGAAAGCGGTATGACGATGATGTGCGTAACCCACGAAATGGGATTTGCCCGCGAAGTTGCCGACCGGGTACTTTTTGTCGATAAAGGGCAAATCCTCGAAGACGAAACGCCCGAAGCGTTTTTTACCAACCCAAAACACGAACGCGCCAAGCAGTTCCTGCAGCAGGTCATGACCCACTGATGCTATGCCGTCTGAAAACCGAACGTTCAGACGGCATAGCCCGACACCGCAAGATGATTGAGAAAGAAAACCATGTATTTTGTTGACCGCACCGCCGTCGTCCTCAAGCCGACCGCGCGCTTTTTGGAATGGCTCAAAAGCACCGACGAAAATATGCCCGACCTAACCATAGAGCAGCTTCGTGCCAACTGTTCCGTCTTCCTCGTTCCGCAGTTCGACGAACCGGAAGCCGTCGTTTCCTACTTCGACGAACGCTACCGCCAGATTTTTGAAGCGGAGCTGGCAGGTTGGGACATCGATAAAGACAAATGGCCGCAAGACATGAGCCTGAAAGCGTTTTGGGAATTTTTCGATACCGAAATCCACGATATGGTGTTGGACATGGAAGAAGCAGATTTGAACATTACCCCCGTGTTCGACAATATGATGTAACGCCATGCGCGCCTTTCAGACGGCATTAAAACCGTCCCGCATCCTGAACATCCTGACTGTATCGCTCCACGCCGCTTCCCTTGCCGTCTGCCTGACTTGGTTTTACGGCTGGATGATGTGGTTCGGTTTGGCAGCTTTGGCGGCAAGTTACGCACACTCGCTCAGGATAACGAACCTGAAACACCGCCATGCCATAACCGCCATTACCATAGACCGCGACGGACAGGCGGAAATCGTATCCGGCAAAGACAAAACAGCGGCAACACTTGCGGGCAGCAGTATGGTTACGCCTTATGCCTTATTCTTACAATGGGACACCGGCGGCAAAACCGTCAGCCAATGCATCATGCCCGACATGACGGACAAAGAATCCTACCGGCGACTGAAAGTCTGGGTGCTTTGGCGGCAGCCGAAAAAAACCGCCGAAACCGATACGCCAAACTGATTTCAGACGGCATTTAAAACGGAACACACATGAAAACATTACAAGACTGGCTCTCGCATTTGGAAACCGCCCACAGCGGCGGTTTGATCGACATGGGTTTGGAGCGCGTAGGCGAAGTGAAAAAGCGCATGAACCTGACACCGCAATGCCCCGTCGTCGTCGTCGCGGGAACAAACGGCAAAGGTTCGGTCTGCGCCTACCTGACACAGATTTACAAACAGGCAGGCTTCAAAGTCGGTACGCTGACCAGCCCGCATTTATTGCGTTACAACGAACGCATCGCCGTCAACGCCGAACCCGTTTCGGACGATACAATCACCGCTTCCTTCGAACGCATCGAAACCGCGCGCGGTGAAATATCACTAACTTATTTTGAATTCAATGCCTTGGCGGCTGTCGACATCTTCATGCGCGAACAGGTTGACGTGATGATATTGGAAGTCGGCTTGGGCGGACGCTTGGACGCGGTCAACGTGTTCGACTGCGATTGCGCGGTAGTTACCAGCGTGGATTTGGACCATCAGGCGTTTTTGGGCGATACGGTCGAGCAGGTCGGCTTTGAAAAAGCAGGCGTGTTCCGCAGCGGCAAACCCGCCATCTGCGGTCAAAACCCCGCACCCGAATCGTTGCTTTCACACGCCGAATCCATAGGCGCGAAACTGCTGATGGTGCAGCGCGATTTCGAGTTTCACGCGATGGAAAACATCCAATGGAACTACCGCTTCCGGCCGCAGCATTCAGACGGTCCCGCACGCAACCGCAATGCCCTGCCTTTCCCCGCATTGCGCGGCGCATACCAACTTTCCAATGCCGCCTGCGCGCTGACCGTGTTGGAATGTTTGAACGACAAATTGCCGGTGGACATCGGCGCCATCAAGCGCGGTTTGTTGCTGGTTGAAAACCCCGGCCGCTTCCAAGTCCTGCCCGGCCGTCCGCTGACCGTGTTGGATGTCGGACACAATCCCCACGCCGCCCGCGCCCTGCGCCGCAGCCTGATGAATCTGGCGTTTGCGCAAAAGCGCACCGCCGTGTTCAGTATGCTGTCCGACAAAGACATAGACGGCGTGTTGGAAATTGTCAAAGACCAGTTTGACGAATGGTATATCGCACCTTTGGACGTGCCGCGCGGAATGACGCTCGATAGCCTGCAAGACAAACTGCACGAACACGGCATCGAAAACATACAGACATTCGCCGCCGTCCGCGAAGCCTACCGGGCGGCAGCCTCAAAAGCGGGCGAAAACGACAGAATCGTCGTATTCGGCTCATTTCATACCGTTGCCGACGTGATGTCGGTACTGTAAAAGGAAACTTCTATGTCCGAAAACAAACAAAACGAAGTCCTGACCGGTTACGAACAGCTCAAACGGCGCAACCGCCGCCGCCTCGTAACGGCAAGCTGCCTGGTTGCCGCCTCCTGCATCCTGCTGGCAGCCGCGCTCAGTTCCGGTCCTGCCGAAAATGATCCTGCCGAACAGACTGCCGGCGAAACAAGCAGCGTAGAAAACAAAGCGGCAGGTGCGGCACAAACCCCTGCCTTGAAATCCGCCGCCGACAAACCGCAGGACTTGGCAGGCGAAGACAAGCCTTCTGCCGCCAACAGCGAAATCAGCGAGCCTGAAAACGTAGGCGCGCCGCTGGTGCTGATTAACGACCGCCTCGAAGACAGCAACATCAAAGGTTTGGAAGCATCCGAGAAACCGCAGCAGGCAGAAACTGCCCAAACCGCACCGAAGCAGGCAAAACAACGCGCTGCCGAAAAAGTGCCGGCAACTGCCGACAGTACAGATACGGTAGCGGTTGAAAAACCGAAACGCACTGCCGAAACAAAACCGCAAAAAGCGGAACGCACTGCCGAAGCCAAGCCCAAAGCCAAAGAAACCAAAACCGCCGAAAAAGTTGCCGACAAACCGAAAACTGCCGCCGAAAAAACCAAACCGGATACGGCAAAATCCGACAGCGCGGTAAAAGAAGCGAAAAAAGCCGACAAGGCTGAAGGCAAAAAAACAGCCGAAAAAGACCATTCGGACGGCAAAAAACACGAAATGGCACAAAAAACCGACAAAGCGGACAAGACCAAAACCGCCGAAAAAGAAAAATCCGAAAAATCCGGCAAAAAAGCCGCCATTCAGGCAGGTTATGCCGAAAAAGAACGCGCCTTGAGCCTCCAGCGCAAAATGAAGGCGGCGGGTATCGATTCGACCATTACCGAAATCATGACCGACAACGGCAAGGTTTACCGCGTCAAATCAAGCAACTATAAAAACGCGAGAGATGCCGAACGCGATTTGAACAAATTGCGCGTACACGGTATCGCCGGTCAGGTAACGAATGAATAACCTCCCCGTTGCCGACATACTCATCTTCGCCATCATCGCCGCCTGCATCGTCATTTCCACGATGCGCGGCGTGATTGCGGAGGCAGGTTCGATGGCGGCATGGGTGGTTTCCTTCTTTTTCGCCAAACTCTTTGCCGTCTCCTTCGCCGACCTCGCCTTTGCCTCGTTCCAACCCCGCCTGTTTGCATTGGCTCTGTCGTTCATTTCCCTGTTCGTCATTGCCTGTCTGATCCAGAAAATGCTCCGTTCGCTGCTGACCGGCGCAGTTTCGGCGGTCGGTTTGGGCTTTGCCAACCGCATTTTGGGCGGCGTATTCGGTGCATTGAAAGGAGTTTTGATTGTTACCCTGCTGATCATGCTTGCTTCAAAAACCGACCTGCCCGATACCGAAGAATGGCGGCAATCTTACACACTGCCGTTTTTCGTATCGCTTTCCGAAGCCGTGTTGAACCATAGCGACGGCACGGCGGAAACTCCGGAAGACGATTGATTGCCCTGCTGGCGTTTCAGACGGCATCCTCTTTTATGCCGTCTGAAATGTTTTTTCCTTTCCTCAGCCATATCACAGATTAAATCTTATCCTCCATAAACCCACCTATCTGTCCTTCACTCAAATATTGTCAACAATTCAGGCAAAAAACCGCCGTTTGCTTTATAATTCCGTTTTACCCTTAAACCTCGAATCGGAGAAGACGATATGTGCGGCGTATTAGGTTTGGTCAGTCATGAACCCGTGAACCAGCTTCTGTACGACGGCTTGCAGATGTTGCAGCACAGGGGACAGGATGCGGCGGGCATTGTAACGGCGGAAGGCGGCACCTTCCATATGCACAAAGGCAAAGGCATGGTGCGCGAAGTGTTCCGTACACGCAATATGCGCGATTTGGTCGGCAACGCCGGTATCGCCCACGTCCGTTATCCTACTGCGGGCAACGCGGGCAGCAGCGCGGAGGCGCAGCCTTTCTACGTCAGCTCGCCTTTCGGCATCGTTTTGGCGCACAACGGCAACCTCACCAACACGGCCGAACTTTATGAAAACGTGTGCAACAAACACCTGCGCCACGTCAACACCAGCTCCGATTCCGAAGTCTTGCTCAACGTATTCGCGCACGAATTACGCCGCGAAGTCTCTAAAAACGCCGACCCGCACCGGCTCAATGCCGACAATATTTTCAACGCCGTTGCCGAAGTCCACCGCCTGGTGCGCGGCGCATACGGCGTGGTTGCCATGATTGCGGGCTACGGTATGCTTGCCTTCCGCGACCCTTACGGCATCCGCCCGCTGGTATTGGGTTCGCAAACCGACAACGAAGGCAGGAAATCCTATGCCGTCGCCTCCGAATCCGTTGCCTTCAACGCGCTTGCCTACGATTTGGAACGCGACATCCGGCCGGGCGAAGCGGTGTTCGTCGGCTTTGACGGCACAATCATCGCCCGACAATGCAGCGATAAGACCAAACTCAGCCCCTGCCTTTTTGAATATGTTTATTTTGCCCGCCCCGACTCCGTAATCGACGGCGTATCGGTTTACCAATCGCGCTTGGATATGGGCGTGTCCTTGGCGGAAAAAATCAAACGCGAGCTGCCCGTGGACGACATCGATGTCGTGATGCCCATTCCCGACACCAGCCGCCCCAGCGCGATGGAGCTTGCTGTCCACCTCAAAAAGCCTTACCGCGAAGGTTTGATTAAAAACCGCTATATCGGCCGCACCTTTATTATGCCCGGCCAGGCGACGCGCAAAAAATCCGTGCGCCAAAAACTCAGCCCGATGGAAACCGAATTTGCAGGCAAAAGCGTGTTGCTGGTAGACGACTCCATCGTGCGCGGGACGACCAGCCGCGAAATCGTCGAAATGGTACGCGCGGCTGGCGCGCGCAAAGTCTATATCGCCTCCGCCGCGCCCGAAGTGCGCTATCCCAATGTGTACGGCATCGATATGCCCACGCGCGAAGAGTTGATTGCCAATGGGCGCAGTGCGGCGGAAATCGCCGCCGAAATCGGCGCGGACGGCATCGTGTTTCAAGACTTGGGCGATTTGGAAACCGTCGTCAAAGCACTCAATCCGAAAATCGAATCCTTCGATTCGTCCTGTTTCAACGGCATTTATCAGACAGGCGACATCGATGATGCCTACCTCGACCGCCTGTCCGCCGAGAAATCCGGCTGCGGCGGCCTGAAAATCCACCCGAGTAGGATGGAACACAGCATCAGCATCAGCGATGCGGGCGACGAAGAATAAGGCTTCCCAAACCGCGATGCCGTCTGAAATCCGAACGCCGGGTTTTCAGACGGCATTTCCCATATCGGCATCACATTTCCCATTTCATCCGCACGCAATATGAGTACCGAAACCAAAAACTACATTACACCCGCCGGCTGGCAGGCATTGAAAGACGAACTTTACCGGCTGGTCAACAAAGAACGCCCCGAAATCGTCCAAATCGTCAATTGGGCGGCAGGCAACGGCGACCGCAGCGAAAACGGCGACTATCTTTACGGCAAACGCCGTATGCGCGAAATCGACCGCCGCATCCGTTTCCTGACCAAGCGTTTGGAGTCCGCCGTCGTCGTCGATCCCGAATTGCGCGAAGCGACCGACCAAGTATTTTTCGGCGCGACGGTCGGTCTGTTGCGCGGCGACGGACGCGAGCAAACCGTCAAAATCGTCGGCATCGATGAAATCGATACCGCGCAAAACAAAATTTCTTGGATTTCGCCGCTGGCTCGTTGTCTGATTAAAGCACGCGAAGGCGACGAAGTGGTTTTAAACACGCCGGAAGGGCGTGAGGAAATTGAAATCCTTTCTGTCGAATACATCAAAATCGACTGATCGGGAATGCCGTCTGAAACGGCACAAGCGCGCCGTTTCCCAAATAAAGGAATACCGAATGAGAAAAATCCGCACCAAAATCTGCGGCATCACCACACCGGAAGACGCAGCGGCCGCCGCAGCAGCAGGTGCGGATGCCGTCGGGCTGGTCTTTTTCCAAGGCAGCAGCCGGGTCGTCAATATTGCCCGCGCAAAAGAAATCACCGCCGCACTGCCGCCGTTTGTCAGCGTTGTCGCCCTTTTCGTCAACGAAAGCGTGCAAAACATCCGCCGCATCCTTGCCGAAGTGCCGATACACATCATCCAATTCCACGGCGACGAAGACGACGCATTCTGCCGCCAGTTCCACCGCCCCTATATCAAGGCCATTCGTGTTCAGACGGCATCAGACATCCGAAACGCCACCCACCGTTTTCCCAACGCTCAGGCACTGCTGTTCGATGCCTACCATCCTTCGGAATACGGCGGCACCGGACACCGCTTCGACTGGACGCTGCTGGCGGAATATTCGGGCAAACCGTGGGTGCTTGCCGGCGGGCTGACCCCTGAAAACGTCGGCGAAGCCGTCCGCATCACCGGAGCGGAAGCGGTCGATGTATCCGGCGGCGTGGAAGCGTCTAAAGGCAAAAAAGACCCCGCCAAAGTTGCCGCCTTTATCGGGGCGGCAAACCGGCCCGTATAAACCCAAAAAAGAAAAATGCCGTCTGAAGCCCTTTCAGACGGCATTTCCTTTAAAACTTCATTTCGAGCGCAAGGCTGAAGTTCCTGCCCGCATCCTTATATATTACACCCCATCGAAGGGGTGCATTACTTTTCTTAACAATCCCCTTTGACAGCCAAGTGAAAGGGCTTTTTCATTTCATTATCAGAATTAATATTTTAGGGGCTGTCCTAGATAACTAGGATAAACTCGATTTTACTAATTGTTTTAAGATGGAAATTTGAACTTTTATCTCACTGTTGTTAAAACGCCATTCGCACTCCTTTAAATACAGCTCAAAATACTCTTTGGGAATGCCGTTAAACTTGCGTAAATGACGTTTTGCCCGGTTCCAAAAGTTCTCAATTCCATTAATATGGTTTTGTCGTTCAGCAAAATGTGTACTGTGATTGATACGAAAACGAAGTTTCAGCGAAGCTAAAATGGCTAAATTCACTCACATCCAATACATCATAGCTACGATAACAATCCGTATAAACAATGCTGTCAGGTTTCACTTGTTCACGGATAATAGGAAATAAAGTAGCGGTTTGAGTATTCGGTACAGTAACCGTATAAACCTTATATATTGTGCCCCATCAAAGGGGCGCATTACTTTTCTTACCATTTCGCTTCAAAAGACCGAATACGGCGACTTTACCGGCAGCACCGCGACCGCGTTTACCTTTGCGTTGTCCGCCAAAATAACTTTCATCTGCTTCTACTTCGCCATCAAACATTTCCAAATGTGGACTGTTTTGATAAATAAGTAATCGTAAACGATGAAAATAATAGGCTGCGGTATTTTTATTAACGCCTACTAACTCTGCTGCTGTTCTTGCAGTTACACCTGCGACAAATAGCTCAATGAGTTTATTGTGTTTATACTGGCTTAGACGACTTTTTCTCATAGGGATAATTCTAGGGGTTGTACTAGATTAGCAGATATATTACCCTAGAAATATGAAGATAACACACTGCAAATTAAAGAAAAAAGTACAAAAAGAACTACTCCGTTTTTTTGTACTGGAAGTTACCGCCCGTTCTGCCGCCGATATTTTGGGTATCCATCCCAATTCGGCAGCACTGTTCTACCGTAAAATCCGCACGGTTATCAACTATCATTTGGCCTTGGCTGCCGATGAGGTTTTTGAGGGCTCTGTCGAGCTGGACGAAAGCTATTTCGGCGGACGGCGTAAAGGCAGACGTGGTCGCGGTGTGGCAGGAAAAGTGGTTATTTTCGGCATTCTGAAACGCAACGGACGGGTCTATACCGTTATCGTAGATAATGCCAAGTCTGAAACGTTACTCCCTGTCATCAAAAAGAAAATCATGCCGGACAGTATTGTTTATACCGATAGTCTGAGCAGCTACGAAAAGTTGGACGTGAGCGGTTTTATCCATTACCGCATCAACCATTCCAAGGAACTTGCAGACCGTCAAAACCACATTAACGGCATTGAGAACTTTTGGAATCAGGCAAAACGCGTCTTGCGAAAATACAACGGAATCGATTGCAAATCTTTCCCACTGTTCTTGAAAGAATGCGAATTTCGATTTAACTTCGGGACACCGTCTCAACAGCTTAAAATCCTGCGGGATTGGTGTGGAATTTAGGGCTAATCTAGTACAGCCCCAAATTTTTTAGTGGGTGTTGGCTTGTGCAAACCACGCCGTGCAGGTGTATTTTCCGTTTGATTTTTGGCTGGTTCAACCGCTTGAGCGGTTTGAACCGTTGTACGTGTAAGAAATCTCCGAGTTGTTTACACAACAGATTGAGAAAAATAAGCCTGTAAGACCTCAAAAGGCGTATCGCCTTTCAAGCCTTTGTGGGGCTTAACCGTATTGTAAAAATTGACAAACCGGCACAGCTCTTTTTACCAATGTTCCGAATCCTTGAAAGGAAGTTTGTCATGCCGCATTTCCATCAGGGTACGTATCGCCCGCTCCGCCTTACCGTTGGTTTGCGGTCGGGCAATTCGGGTAAACTTCTGACCGATATTGTTCTGTACGCAGGCAACGACAAACGGATGCGACGCATTGCCGCGATATTCCATACCGTTGTCGAAGTAGGCGCACTCGATAGTGTACTGGCAGCAGTCGATGACATCGCGCAAAAGAAACTTAGCCGCACTCGCGGCTGTGCGGTCGGGCAGTATGGCGGCGTACGGTTCGCGGGAATAGTCGTCGATAGCGGCAAACAGGCAGTCCCTTTGGTCTGTGGCTTTTTGGTTCTGCAATAAGGGCAGTCGTTTGGTGTCGAAATGCACCATTTCCCCGGGATAGGATTTGTTGTAGCGTTTGGCTTGTTTTTTGAGTTTTTCCTCGATGGCTTTTTCAACTTTGGCCAGCCGTTTTATGCCGTATTTTGCCTGTTTGAAACGGTTGTTGGTACTTTTTTGTGGTGTGAGCAGCTGTAACCGTGCGGCCTTGAGGATGCGGTAAATGGTTACCCTGCTGACTTGGTATTGCCGTGAGAGCGAGGTTACGGTTGCTTTATCCTGCGTATAGGCACGCCAAACGGCTTGGCGCCGGTGCGGGGTAAGACGGGTGTTTTTGTGTATGTTCATTCCGGTATTGTCTTCCATATACTGTAAACAACGCTAGGATTTCTTACACATATGGTACTTGGACATCAGAACGCCAGGCGGCGAGCGAGTTAGACGCTCTACTGGCACACAAGACAAACAAAAAGCCCAAGAATTACGCACCAAGTTAGAACACGAATTTTGGCAACAAAGCCGTTTGAGCGTGAAACCCAAAAAACTGTGGGACGAAGCCGCGTTGCAATGGCTAAAAGAAAAAGGTACGCCATGAAATTGTGGTTTTCAACACACAGCCGCCGAAACGCGCCGACATCGCGCTGGCGGTTTCAACACACAGCCGCCTGAAGGCGGCTGAAGCCGGC
>ADBE01000093.1 GCA_000176735.1 Neisseria polysaccharea ATCC 43768
CCTTGCAACAGCCAGCCGGTCATCAGGGAAGAGGGCGATTGTTTGGTATTCGGCAGCGAGGCTTCCAAACCGCCCAAAGCTTCGCGCAGCTTGGTCAGGATGTTTTCCGCTTTGGCGGAAGCCGCGTTGTTGACGAGCAGGTAGCCGTGGCGAGTGTTAAACACCGCCTCTGTACGGCTGCTGCGGGTAAACGCTCGGGGCAGCAGGTCGTCTGTAATTTGCTCTTTAAGCTCTTGTTTTTCTTTGCGGCCGATATTGCGGGCTTCATTGTTTTGGATTTCCGCTACCTTCTCTTCCAAAATATCGCGGATGACGCCGGCAGGCAGGACTTTTTCTTCTTTTTTCAGGGCGACGCGCAAGGTAAAGTCGGCAGGGAAAACGAGTTCAGGGGAGAATGAAACCGGTGCGGTAAAGCCTTCGCTGAACCAGTCTAAGCCTTGGCAATGGGTAAATTCAGCTTCAGCAAGTTTGTCGGCAAGTACGTCCGCCTCAGGCAGCTTTTCTTTGTTGAGCGGATAAAAACTAATCTGCTTGAACCACATAATGTTTCCTGTTGTTTGAAATGTCGGGAATTATTTGCTGAATTGTTTTTTCACACTGACTTTGGTTTTCTTCTTGAAGCGGTTTTTCTCTTCCTTGCGGCCTTCGCGTTTCTCAATACGGTTGCTCAAGCTGACGCGGCGCAACGGTTTTTTCTTCGGTTTGTCTTCCGCATTTTCATACGGGTTTTCCGAAACATTGTATTGAATTCTGAGCGGCGTGCCTTGCAGATTGAAGGCTTTGCGGAAGGTCTGGGTCAGGTAGCGCGTGTAGCTGTCGGAAATCGCGTGCAGCGAATTGCCGTGTACCACAATCACCGGCGGATTCATGCCGCCTTGGTGGGCATAACGCATTTTCGGACGCACCAAGCCTGCGCGCGGCGGTTGCTGACGCTCGATCGCGCTTTGCAGTACGCGCGTGATTTTCGGCGTCGGCATCTTAATCATTGCCGCATTGTAGGCAGCTTGAATGCTGTCGAACAATCCGTCTATGCCGCGTTCTTTCAACGCGGAAATAAAGTGGAACTTGGCAAAATCGAGGAAATACAGTTTGCGGGAAATGTCGCGTTTGATTTGTTCGCGATGCTCTTCGCTGATGCCGTCCCATTTATTGACCGCTACGACCAAGGCACGGCCTGCTTCCAAAGCAAAACCTGCAATCGTCGCATCTTGATCGGCGATATCTTGTTGCGCATCCAACACCAAAACGGCAACGTTTGCCGCCTCAACCGCCTGCATGGCTTTGATAACGGAGAACTTTTCCACCGCTTCATCCACTTTGCCGCGACGGCGCACGCCTGCGGTATCGATGATGGTAAACGGTTTGCCTTCACGTTCAAAATCAATATGGATACTGTCGCGCGTCGTGCCTGCCATATCAAAGGCAATCACGCGCTCTTCGCCGAGAATGGCGTTAACCAGCGTAGACTTGCCGACGTTCGGACGGCCGATGACGGCAAAAACAGGATGTTTTGCTTCTTCCTCTTCTTTTTCAGACTCAGGGAAGGTTTCCAAAATATCTTCAATCAGATAATACACGCCGTCGCCGTGTGCGCCGGAAATAACGTGCGGCTCGCCCAATGCCAGCTCGTAAAACTCGGCGGCAAGCACGGCTCTGTTGCCGCCTTCGCCTTTGTTTACTGCCAGATAAACGGGGCGCGGGCTTTGGCGCAGGCGGTCGGCAATGATTTTATCTTGAGGCGTCAAACCGGTACGGCCGTCTACCAAAAACACAACTGCATCGGCTTCATCGACAGCTTGCAAGGTTTGTTTTGCCATTTCGTGCAAAATGCCGCTATCCACAACCGGCTCAAAACCGCCGGTATCAATGACCAAATAAGGTTTGCTGCCGACTTTGCCGTGTCCGTAATGGCGGTCGCGGGTCAGACCGGGCAGGTCATGCACGAGCGCGTCTTTGGTGCGCGTCAAACGGTTGAATAAAGTAGATTTGCCGACGTTGGGGCGACCGACAAGCGCGATGGTTGGTTTCATGATTAAGTCTTTCTGTGTCAAGTGCCGTTCGGTAGAACTGAACACGAGCAGGTGTCCGTTGGGACACGGCGGATGGTTTTACGGGAATCGCCGTAGGATAGTATTGTCTGAAATGCCGTCTGAAGAGAGGGCGGCATTTCAGACGGCATTTATTTCAGCGAATCGAGTTTCATTTGAACCAATTCGCGACCGACAGAATCTTGAGGCATTTTTTCCAAAGCCTGACCGTAGTTTTTTAAGGCTTCCTGGCTTTTTCCCTGTGCGGCATAGACATCGCCTTTGGTTTCCATCAACAGGGGGGCGAAGTCCGCCTCAACCGGCGTGTCGAGCGCGGCAAGCGCGGCATCGTATTTTTTTTGTTGCAACAACACAACGCCCAGACGCTGCGCCGCCAACGCTTGAATCAGGCTGTCTTTTTGGTTGGACAACACCCATTTCAAATGGCCTTCGGCAACATCGTAACGCTGCGCGTCAAATTCGGTTGCCGCCGCCATCAGCGTGGCTTGGGCGGCGGAAATAGAATGCGGGTAGCTTTGTTGGAGTTTGGTCAATTCGGCATTGATTTCGCTTTGCGGGGCTTTGTTTTGCGCCTTTTCCACGATGTTTGCCAGCACCGCCGCCGCTTCCTGATTTTGGGAAGCCGCACGGTTTTGGTAAACCGTGTATCCCAAGTAGCCGAGCGCCGCCAAAATCAGCAAGGCAAACAGCCATTTGCCCGTGGTTTTCCAAAAATATTTGAAGTTGTCTAACTCTTGTTGTTCTTCGAGATGGGCTGCCATTTATGCGTTCTTCCATTGTTGTAAAGTATGGGTTAAATCCTCGGCGGCGACAGTTTGCTGGCCGTGTGCGCCGTTCATGTCTTTGAGCGTAACCGTACCGTTCGCCAGTTCGTCTTGCGCGACAATCAGGGCAAAGCGCGCGCCGCTGTTGTCGGCTTTTTTCATTTGCGCTTTCAGGCTTTGATAGCCGGAATGCTGCATTACATTGAAATCTTGCGCGCGCAAGGCTTGTGCGTATTTCATCACCTGCAAGTCCGCCCCTTCGCCTTGGTGCATTGCATAGACATCAGGCGCGGCGTTCACTTCCAGAGAGCCGTATTCGCTCACCAAAAGCAGCAGCCGCTCGATACCCATTGCAAAGCCGATGGACGGCGCAGGCTTACCGCCAAGCTCTTCAATCAAACCGTCGTAACGGCCACCACCACACACAGTCGCTTGTGCGCCGAGTTTGTCGGTCGTCCACTCAAAAACCGTCTGATTGTAATAATCCAAACCGCGAACCAAGCGCGGATTTTCAATATATTGAATATCCAAACCATCCAACATCGCCTTGAAGCGTGCATAGTGTTTTTGCGAAGCCTCGCCCAAGTAATCCACCAGACGCGGCGCCGCGTTGCAGATTTCCTGCAAATCAGGGTTTTTCGTATCCAAAACGCGCAAAGGATTGGTTTTCAGACGGCGTTTGCTGTCTTCGTCCAATTTATCTTCATAACGGGTCAGATATGTAACCAATGCCGCACGGTGTGCAGCGCGTTCCTCACGGTTGCCCAAGCTGTTGATTTCCAAAGTCAGGTATTCGCGAATACCCAATTTTTCCCACAAGTCGGCAGACATCGCGATGATTTCCGCATCAATATCCGGCCCTTCAAAACCCAAAGCCTCGATACCGACCTGATGGAACTGACGATAACGGCCTTTTTGCGGACGCTCGCGGCGGAACATCGGCCCCATATACCACAGCTTTTGCGGGCTGTTGTACAGAAGGTTGTGTTCGACCACCGCACGCAGACAAGAAGCCGTACCTTCAGGACGCAGGCTTAAACTCAAAGAGTCGTTTGAATCGGAAAACGTGTACATTTCCTTGCCGACCACATCGGTTTCCTCGCCGATGGAGCGGACAAACAAACCGGTTTGCTCGACAATCGGCGTACGGATTTGCTGATAACCGTAAGCGCGTGTCCAGCGGTTTACCGTATCTTCAAACGCCTGCCAAAACGCAGCCGTCAGTTTGAAATCTTTTTGCTCGACAGGCAGAAGGTCGTTCATGCCTTTGACGGATTGGATTTTTTGTGCCATTTCAAGTAAGAATGCTTAAATCAAATTGCGGGCGATTATAGCGGATTTTTAAGGGCTTGTGAGGATGGAGATGGTTTGCGGACGGGTAAAAATGCCGTCTGAAAACGATATGTCGCTTTTTACCGTAAAAAAGTTTTGCCTATCTCCGCCGTCCGGTGCGGATTATATGTACGCCGATATTTGAAATTACCACTATTTCTATATCCGATAACACTGTATGTTGGTTTTTGAATGCAGGTAAATTAGGTACAATCGTTTCCAATTTTATCTTGACGAGTAAAATATCCATTTGATTTCAGGAGTATATTTATGAAGAAAATAGGGCTGTTGTTTGCGGCACTGCTTGTGCCGTCAATGTCGTTTGCCGATGAAGGCAATTCTGCAAAAATCAACCTGGTTAAGAAACTCTATAAAACGGATGCGCGAGGTTATGCTGTCGGCACAACGTATTCGAAATACGCCGCGCCGGAATTTAAAAAAACAATCAGGCAGGCTTATCATATCATTGATAGGATCAATGAACGGACCGGTGAGTTGGCTTGTGAATATTCCGAGAATTACGATATGGGTTTGGGTAATGGCGATACCAAAATCAGAAAACTTAAAATCGTTCCTTCATCGGGCAATATTGTCCAAGTTTCCTTTTCCGACGGTTCTGAGGCATACAATTTGAAATACGACATCAGTTGTGCGGGCAGCCGTTGCCTTATCAACGATATCGTCAATAACGGGGAGAGTGTCCGGGAGCAGTATCAGCGGATTGTTTCCAAGAAAAGGTGTGACTAAGCGGCCGGATTTTTAAAACCGGTTTGAGTCAGTGTCAATTAAATATTTTGAGGTGTTTTATGAAAAAAATCTTCTTGTTTTTCGCTGCGCTGGCAGCATCGCAACTTTCTCAGGCGGCGCAGCCCAATTGTGCGGCAATGAATAACATAGCAGTTAGAAATGGTGCTTTGTATTCTCCTGCCTTGGGCAAAAAGGTAATGAAACCTGGAAGGCTGTACTTTCACACCGCCCCTCATTCCGCCTGCAAAATGCCGTCGACCTTTATTATCAAAGGAGATGATGTCATCGCTCATCACCACTATAACGGCTACGATTATGTAATGTTTATAAACGATAAGACGGGGGTTGATACGGAAGGTTGGATTCTGGCAAAAGATTTGAGGACGACAGGAACCATGGGGGGCAACTACTGAACTGTGAAGGATATAAAAGGTAAAAATGCCGTCTGAAACAGTTTTCAGACGGCATTTGACTTACTCTGCACGCTTTGCCTGATTTGTTGTGTTACAAACTCCGTCTGCCGTTTGGGGTGTTGTGTGAAAAACGGTTACAATCCGCCGCATGAAAAAACGCAATAATCCTCTTCCGCTGTTGAACGGTGTCAAACCCAGTTATTTGGTGCTGCCGCATGAAAAGCAGTTTTACGGGCTGCCGTTGCTGCATTTTCTGTGCATCCGCTTTCCTTTTGTGGGCGCGGACGATTGGCGCAGGCGGTTGAACAGCGGTTTTGTGGTCGGTTCGGATGGTGCGGCGTTGGACGAACATACTTTGTTCGAGCCGGGTAAGACGATGTTTTATTATCGGGAAACCAGCAGTGAGGATGAGCCGCGTATTCCGTTTGAAGAAAAGATTTTGCATATTGATGAGCATTTGATTGTGGTGGACAAGCCGCATTTTCTGCCCGTCATCCCCAGCGGGCGTTTTTTGAGGGAAACGCTGCTCACACGTCTGCGCCTGCGTCCTGAATTGCAGCATTTGAATGTTGAAGACATTACGCCGCTGCACCGCTTGGACAAGGATACGGCAGGCGTGATGCTGCTGTCGCAAAATCCTGCCACGCGCGGAGCCTATCAGACGATGTTTCAAAACAAAACGGTATGGAAAACGTATGAGGCGCTTGCGCCGACAAGGACGGATTTGCCGTATCCGCTCGATGTGGTTTCGCGTTTGGTGAGGGGTGAGAAATTTTTTACGACGCAAGAGGCGGAAGGCGAACCAAACGCACATACGACGGTCGAACTGATTGAAAACAGGGGGGAATTCAGCCTTTACCGCCTTACGCCGCATACCGGCAAGAAACACCAGTTGCGCGTGCATATGATGGGTTTGGGTATGCCGCTGTTGAATGACGCGCTCTATCCCGTGCCGTCTGAAGCGGGCAGCGAGGATTATCGGAAACCTTTAAAGCTATTGGCAAAAAAGATTGCGTTTGCAGATCCTTTGTCGGGTCTGGAAAGGGTGTTTTACAGTAGGTTTTGCCTATAATGAGAGGGAATGCAAACCCGTATCGGCAGATGTCGCCGATACGGGTTTTATATTGGGGCTGTACTAGATTAGCAGATATGTTACCCTCAAAGTATGAAGATAACACACTGCAAATTAAAGAAAAAAGTACAAAAAGAACTGCTTCGTTTTTTGTGCTGGAAGTTACCGCCCGTTCTGCCGCCGATATTTTGGGTATCCATCCCAATTCGGCGCACCGTCCCGGCAGCTAAAAATCCTACGGGATTGGTGTGGAATTTAGGGCTAATCTAGTACAGCCCCTTATATTTTGATGCCGTCTGAAAGGGGCTTTATCCGTTCAGGCATACGGGCGCGAAGCGGAGGATGGTGTCGCGCAGAACGATGAGTTTGCCGTGAAAGAAATGCGTGGAACCGGCGATGGTAATGACGGGCAAATCTTGCGGTTCCGCCCATTTCAGTGCTTTCCCGATTTCAACGACTTCATCTTCCGCGCCGTGTATCATCAGTGTTTTTGCAACGTTGGGAACGGCTGATGGTTCCGGACGGTCGGTATAGTGGCAGACTGCTGCGCCCATGAGCAGTAACAGGTCGGGTATGCGCTCTTGTGCGGCAAATGTGGCGACATAACCGCCGAAGGAGAAGCCGGATAAGGCAAATTCGGGGGCTTCGGGATGTTGGGCACGGGCATAATCGATGACGGCGAGGCAGTCTTGCGTTTCGCCGCGTCCGTAATCGTGTGTGCCTTCGCTGTTGCCTACGCCGCGAAGGTTGGGAAGGTAGCAGTGGAATCCGAGTTTGCTTAAGGCTTTGGCGGCGGTTTGGATGACTTTGTTGGTGTTTGTTCCGCCCTGGAGGGGGTTGGGATGATTGATGACGGCAACACCGCGTGCCGGTACTTGTTCGGACGGGATATGGATGGTTTCTAAAATGCCGGCAGGACCGGATATGTGTATGGTTTCGGGTTTTAGCATAATGATTTCCTCTTGATTTTCCGCATGTTTCGATGCGGCCGTGAAGATAGTTGCTTAAAGGTAGAAATGCTTGCCGTTGTTGGGGTTGGATGCTTTCAGGTCGGCGAGCATGCGGTGGAAGTCCAATCCGTATGCGTTACTCAGTTTGTCGGCACGTTTTTTGAGTTTGTCTATGTTTTGCTCTTTGGGGCTGCTTTGGAAGGCCATTACCGCGACATTGCCGTGACTTTCGGCAGGAAGTTCCAATACGCGCCCTTCAAAAACGCTCAACAACCGTTCGATGAAGCGTTGATAGCGTTTGTCGCCGCTCCACCAGTTGGTAACGAATATGCCGTCTGAAGAGAGTGCGTTTCGGCAGTCTCGGAAGAACGGTTCTTCAACCAGCGTATCGATGATTTGTTCGCCGTCGAATCCGTCCACCAAGATGATATCGGTGTTGTGGCGGAAGACTTTGATGTACTCTGCACCGTCTGCTTCAATAATTTCAAATTTCTCGCCCTCGAAAGGCAACTCAAACAGGTTACGGGCAATGGCGATAACCTGCGGGTTGATATCTACGGCAGTTTGACGCGTATCGGGCAGGTAGGTATCTATCCAGCGTGCAAACGAGCCGCCGCCCAAGCCGATTTGGGTGATATGTTGCGGCAGGCGTTCCGCAAACAGCAGCCAGCCCATCATCGCGCGGCTGTAAGAGAGCACCAGCTCGGACGGGTGGTCGAGGTTCATTGAGCTTTGGATAGTGTCGCTGCCCAAGTGAAGCGAACGGATATTGCCTTCTTCGGAAATGCCGACTTCGGGGAAGCTGGATTTTGCAGGACGCAGGCGGCGGTAGGGATGTCTTGCCATCGGTGTGAGCAGTCAGTTTGAAAGGCAGATATTTTATCAGAATGCCGATGCTTGTCCTGTTTCAAATTAATTTTGTTTTAAATAAGATACTTAGTGTATTTTTATGAGGGGGTCGAACAAATTCCTTGCCAAAGTGTGAAGTTGCCTGCATAATTCGCCTTCTTTGCCGGTATAGCTCAGTTGGTAGAGCACCTGACTTGTAATCAGGGGGTCCCGAGTTCGACTCTTGGTGCCGGCACCATTTCTGCTGATGGTGTTGCAAAACATTTCAGTAAGCCGGTATAGCTCAGTTGGTAGAGCACCTGACTTGTAATCAGGGGGTCCCGAGTTCAACTCTTGGTGCCGGCACCAGATTTGACAGCCCGATTGTGTAAAACAGTCGGGCTGTTTTGCATTTGCGGCACGGTCGGTGGCAGGGCTGCGGGCATTTCACTATAATAGCCCGTTTCAAACTGAAAAGGCCGTCTGAAAAGGGCGGGGTAACAATATCTGATGATTACTGTGAACACACTGCAAAAAATGAAGGCGGCAGGTGAGAAAATCGCGATGCTGACCGCTTACGAATCCAGTTTTGCCGCACTGATGGACGATGCTGGCGTGGAAATGCTGCTGGTCGGCGACTCTTTGGGTATGGCGGTTCAAGGGCGGCAGTCGACGCTGCCGGTCAGCCTGCGCGATATGTGCTATCACACTGAATGTGTAGCACGCGGTGCAAAAAATGCGATGATTGTCAGTGATTTGCCGTTTGGTGCATATCAGCAGAGTAAGGAGCAGGCGTTTGCCGCCGCCGCCGAACTGATGGCTGCCGGCGCGCATATGGTCAAACTCGAAGGCGGCGTGTGGATGGCGGAAACGACTGAATTTCTGCAAATGCGCGGTATTCCGGTCTGTGCCCACATCGGTCTGACCCCGCAATCCGTGTTTGCCTTCGGCGGATACAAAGTTCAGGGGCGCGGCGGCAAGGCGCAGGCATTGCTTAACGATGCCAAGGCGCATGATGATGCGGGGGCGGCTGTCGTGTTGATGGAGTGTGTTCCTGCGGAACTGGCAAAAAAGGTACTGAAACTGTTTCCTGTCCGACCATCGGCATCGGTGCGGGCGCGGATTGCGACGGTCAGGTTTTGGTGATGCACGATATGCTCGGTATTTTCCCAGGCAAAACGGCGAAATTCGTCAAAAACTTTATGCATGGGCAAAGCAGCATTCAGGCGGCGGTTCGGGCGTATGTTGCCGAAGTCAAAGCCAAAACCTTCCCTGCTGCGGAACATATTTTTGCAGACTGAACAAGGTTTGCTGCCGATGCCGTCTGAAAGCCGTTTCAGACGGCATTTTGTTTTGCCGTGCGCGGCGCGTATAATCGGCGCGTTTTGTCGGGCAGGAAGCCCGAAGAATAAGGATTACCGTTATGCAAATCATACATACCATTCAAGAACTGCGCGCGTGGCGTAAAAATGCGGGAAAGGTGGCATTTGTGCCGACCATGGGCAATCTGCATGAAGGGCATCTTGCCCTCGTTCGCGAAGCCAAAAAACGCGCCGACAACGTCGTTGTCAGCATATTCGTCAACCGCCTGCAATTTGGTCAGGGTGAAGATTTCGACAAATATCCGCGTACGTTGCAACAGGATGCGGACAAACTTGCCGCCGAAGGCATTGCCGTTGTTTTCGCGCCGGACGAGAAAGAACTCTATCCGAACGTGGAACAGCGTTACAACGTCGAACCGCCCCATCTGCAAAACGAATTGTGCGGCAAATTCCGTCCCGGCCATTTTCGCGGCGTGGCGACGGTGGTGTCCAAGCTGTTCAATATCGTTTTGCCGGATGTTGCCTGTTTCGGCAAAAAAGATTACCAGCAGCTTGCCGTGATTAAAGGTTTGACCGAGGATTTGAATTTTGATGTTGAAATAGTGCCTGTCGATACGGGGCGCGCGGAAGACGGTTTGGCACTGTCGAGCCGCAACCGGTATTTGAGCGCGGCGGAACGCGCCGAAGCCCCGCGCCTGTACCGCGAATTGAAAGCTGTTGCCGAATCCTTGGCGCAGGGCAGTTTGGATTATGCGGGTTTGGAAAAACGCGCCGCCCAATCTCTGACGGAACACGGCTGGACGGTCGATTATGTCGAAATCCGCCACGCCGGTACGCTCGAAGTGGCACGGACGGGAGATAGGAAGCTGGTGGTTTTGGCCGCCGCCCGTTTGGGAACGACGCGTCTGATTGACAATGTGGAAATAAAACTCCCTTGAATCGCAAGCGTCGGTAATGCCGTCTGAAGCAGTATTTCAGACGGCATTTATTTTTTTGAACGGGGTTTTCGCAAATCTACAAACGATTCTGCTTGTGATAAAGTTACGCCTGATTATATGCCGTCTGAAAGTTCGGACGGATGTCGGATAAAGGATGATTATGCTACCTAACCGTTTCAAAATGTTAACTGTGTTGACGGCAGCCTTGATTGCCGGACAGGTATCTGCCGCCGGAGGCGGTGCGGGGGATATGAAACAGCCGAAGGAAGTCGGAAAGGTTTTAAGGAAACATCAGCGTTACAGCGAGGAAGAAATCAAAAACGAACGCGCACGGCTTGCGGCAGTGGGCGAACGGGTTAATCAGATATTTACGTTGCTGGGAGGGGAAACCGCCTTGCAAAAGGGGCAGGCGGGAACGGCACTTGCCGCCTATATGCTGATGTTGGAGCGTACAAAATCCCCCGAAGTTGCCGAACGTGCCTTGGAAATGGCCGTGTCGCTGAATGCGTTTGAACAGGCTGAGATGATTTATCAGAAATGGCGGCAGATTGAGCCTATACCGGGTAAGGCGCAAAAACGGATGGCATGGTTGCGGAGCGTGCTGAAAGGAGAAGAAAATCAACGTTTGGACGGGCTGGAAGAGGTCTTGGTGCAGGCGGATGACGGGCAAAACCGCAGGATATTTTTGCTGCTGGCCCAAGCCGCCGTGCAGCAGGACGGATTGGCGAAAAAAGCATCCGAAGCCGTCCACCGCGCGGCGTTGAAATATGAACATCTGCCCGAAGCGGCGGTTGCCGATGTGGTTTTTAACGTGCAAGTGCGGGAAAAAGATAAAGCAATCGCGGCATTGCAACACTTGGCAAAACTTGATACAGAAATACTACCACCGACCCTGGTAACCTTGCGTCTGGTTGCGCGCCGTTATCCCGAGATACTCAGTGGCTTTTTCGAGCAAACAGACACCAAAAACCTTTCAACCGTCTGGCAGGAAATGGAAATTATGAACCTTGTTTCCCTGCACAGGCCCGATGATGCATATGAACGCTTGAAAGTGTTGCTGGATGCCAATCCGAATGCGGATCTGTATATTCAGGCGGCAATATTGGCGGCAAACCGGAAAGAAGATATTTCCGTTATCGACGGCTATGTCGAAAAGGCATACGGCAGGGGGACGGAGGAACAGCGGAGCAGGGCGGCGCTAACGGCGGCGATGATGTATGCCGACCGCAGGGATTACGCCAAAGTCAGGCAGTGGCTGAAAAAAGTGTCCGCGCCGGAATATTTATTCGACAAAGGTGTGTCGGCAGTCGTTGCAACCCTCGAACTGGATGGTGCAAAGGCGGCTTTGCGGCAAATTAGGGAAGTACGGAAGCTTCCCGAGCAGCAGGGGCGTTATTTTATGGCGGACAACTTGTCTAAAGTACAGTTGTTTGCCCTGTCAAAACTGCCGGATGCACGGGAGGCTTTGAGGGGGTTGGACAAGATTATCGAAAAACCGCCTGCCGGCAGTAATACAGAGTTACAGGCAGAGGCATTGGTACAGCGGTCAGTTGTTTACGACCGGCTTGGCAAGCGGAAAAAAATGATTTCAGATCTTGAAAGGGCGTTCAGGCTTGCACCCGATAACGCTCAGATTATGAATAATTTAGGTTATAGCCTGCTTTCCGATTCCGAGCGTTTGGACGAGGGTTTTGTATTGCTTCAGAAGGCATATCAAATTAACCCTGACGATATTGCCGTTAACGACAGCATAGGCTGGGCGTATTACCTGAAAGGCGATGCGGAAAGTGCGCTGCCGTATCTCCGTTATTCGTTTGAGAGCCAGCCTGAGCCCGAAGTTGCCGCCCATCTGGGCGAGGTGTTGTGGGCATTGGGTGAACGCGATCAGGCGGTTGACGTGTGGACTCAGGCGGCACACCTTACGGGAGACAAGAAAATATGGCGCGAAACGCTCAAACGTCACGGAATCACATTGCCCGAACTTTTCCGAAAACCTCGGAAATAATACAGGCCCATCCTTTCAGACGGCATAAGGTTTGCCGGGAAGCTGCGGCATTCGGGCAAGCGGCACGCAGTTCGCACGCGTTTTGTACGGCACGCCGAACCCGCCGACCGACAGGATGGCACTCGTTAAGGAAATTCTGATGAAACACATCGTATCCGCATCGGTCATCCTGCTTTTGACCGCTTGCGCGCAATTACCTCAAAATAACGAAAACCTGTGGCAGTCGTCCGAACACATCAGCAGTTTTGCAGCAGAAGGGCGGTTGGCAGTGAAAGCGGAAGGGAAAGGTTCTTATGCGAATTTCGACTGGACATACCAGCCTCCTGTAGAAACCATCAATATCAATACACCTTTAGGCAGTACGCTCGGGCAGTTGTGTCAAGACAAAGACGGTGCGTTGGCAGTGGATGCTAAAGGAAATGTTTATCAGGCGGAAAGTGCGGAGGAATTGAGCCGGCAGCTTATTGGTTTCAACCTGCCAATCCAATATCTGCATATCTGGGCAGACGGCAGACGGGTTGCCCATGCACCTTACCGCATCCTGCCGGACGGTATGCTGGAGCAATACGGTTGGATAATCAGCAGAACCGTCAACAGCGAAGGAAAAGCCCGCATCCTGCAATTGGATAACGGGAAATTGAACATCAGGCTGGTTTTCACCGAGATTGGAATGCCGTCTGAAACCGAAACCCCGGAACGCTGTGCGGCGCGCACGAGATAAGGCGGACAGATGAATATTGCGGACGGACGGCAGGCGTTTCCCGCACCTGCAAAACTGAATCTCGATTTGAGGATTACTGGAAGGCGGGAAGACGGTTATCACAATATCGAAAGCATATTCTGCCTGATAGATTTGCAGGATACCGTATATTTGAAACCAAGGGACGACGGCAAAATCATCCTGCACAATCCGGTTGATGGAATGCCGCAGGAGGCGGATTTAAGCTACCGTGCCGCATCGTTGCTGCAAAAATATGCACGCACCCCTACCGGCGTGGAGATATGGCTGGACAAAAAAATTCCGACCGGGGCCGGTTTGGGCGGAGGAAGCTCGGATGCGGCAACCGTTTTGCTGGTGTTGAACCGTTGGTGGCAGTGCGGTCTGACGCAGCGGCAGCTCATTGATTCGGGCGCGGCTTTGGGGGCGGACGTACCATTTTTTATTTTCGGCAAAAATGCGTTTGCGCGGGGTATAGGCGACAGGTTGGACGAAATGGATATTCCGAAACAGTGGTATGTCATCGTCAAACCGCCCGTCCACGTTTCCACCGCAAAAATTTTCACACACGAAGGCTTGACACGAAATTCCGCCTCAAGCATAATGCCGACTTTCCAAAACCTGCAACCGTTTAGAAATGACATGCAGGCAGTTGTATTTAAAGAATACCCTGAAGTTTGGAAAGCCTATTCCGAGTTGTCCCGATATGGATTTGCCTTAATGACAGGTTCTGGTGCGTGTGTATTCACGGCGTGTCAAGATAGGAATAGCGCATACAATATATACCGACAAGTTTCATGTTTATATGAGGCGTATTTGGCAGAGGGTCTCGCAATACACCCCCTGTTGTCTGATTAAACATTGTTGGGGAGTCGTCAAGCGGTTAAGACACTGGATTTTGATTCCAGCATGCGAAGGTTCGAATCCTTCCTCCCCAGCCAAGCCAAACAAGTTGGGGAGTCGTCAAGCGGTTAAGACACTGGATTTTGATTCCAGCATGCGAAGGTTCGAATCCTTCCTCCCCAGCC
>ADBE01000092.1 GCA_000176735.1 Neisseria polysaccharea ATCC 43768
AAACGCGGTCGCGGTGCTGCCGGTAAAGTCGCCGTATCCGGTCTTTTGAAGCGAAATGGTAAAGTTTATACGGTTACTGTACCAAATACTTTATTTCCTATTATCCGTGAACAAGTGAAACCTGACAGCATTGTTTATACGGATTGTTATCGTAGCTATGATGTATTGGATGTGAGTGAATTTAGCCATTTTAGCTTCGCTGAAACTTCGTTTTCGTATCAATCACAGCACACATTTTGCCGAACGACAAAACCATATCAATGGAATTGAGAACTTTTGGAACCGGGCAAAACGTCATTTACGCAAGTTTAACGGCATTCCCAAAGAGCATTTTGAGCTGTATTTAAAGGAGTGCGAATGGCGTTTTAACAACAGTGAGATAAAAGTTCTTGTTCCATTTTAAAACAATTAGTAAAATCGAGTTTGTCCTAGTTATCTAGGACAGCTCCTTTTAATAAGTTATATATGAGGAATCGTCGTTTTTCTGCAAAAAAACAAAAAAGGACGGCGGCGAACCCGAACCTGCGGTGTGATGAGTCCGTCCTTTGGGGCGAACCTGCGGGGTTCTGTCCCTCTCCCCTTAAGCGTGGGTCGCTTCCAAACCTGTCAAGGTCAAGTCGCGCAAGCGAGATTGCTTCGCAAACTTTGTTAGAATGAAAAATCAGTTCGCGCGTTTTCGTCACCATTCCCAACCTGCTGAGATATGGCGGAACGGTCAGATTGTTCGCGCTTTCGTGGATAATCTGCTCAAAGTCAAAGTCAAAGTCAAAGGCGGCGGCGGGATTGTCGGCAAAAATGTAATCGATGATTTCGTCGGCATTGGCAATCGCGGGCTTTGTCCATTCAAGCAGTAAGGGCATTTTTCAATCCCTTCAGCCGCTCGGTTCTCTTGGCAGCAAAATGCGCCATTGCGCTTTCATGGCTGACAATCTCGGCTTTTCTGGCTTCTTCGACTTTACGCGCCAGCCAAGTGTCGTAATCTTCCGCTTCTTGCACGGTGTCAAATTCCGACAGGCGGTAATCTAAAACGGCTGCGGTCATATGTACTTTCCTCCTTTTCGTTTGCGGTGCAACGCGACCGCGCGCGCAAGCTAACGCCTATGCGCCGCACGTTTCGCGCTGCTCCGCCTTTTCAAACTTGAACAGCAGGGAAGCCGCGCGCCATCCTTTTTTCTGTGCTTCCCATTCGATGCTCCAGCCGTCTTTTTCAGTCGGCTTTCAATTATTTTCGATTTTAACTTGCCTAAGCTTCAGGCTTCAGACGGTATCCGTCATTCTTGTTCGGGCGGGATGCCGTGCATCAATCCGAAAGCCGCCGAAGCACTGTCTGCCAAGATAAATCGGGCGCACGTCCCGCAGGACGGTTCGAGTTTTCCTGCCGGACTCACAGGTAATGGCAATGCGGGAGGACGGCGGGGTGATTGCCGCCTGTGCCGCCTTCGTCCTGTTCGTTTTGGGGTGTTCGTTTAGGGCTTGCTGCCGTTTGAAGTCCGTAACCGCCGTCCCGGAGAAAATACGGGGTAACTTGCCCGTCGGATTTTTGCGCGGTCATGTCCCTGTTGTCCCATGCCGGTAAAAGCCCCTTCTGCGTTTCCTTTCAGACGGCATCTGCCACGTCATTCCCGTTCGGGTTCTGCCGATTCGTAGGCTTCGACGATTTTTTGCACCAAAGGGTGCCGCACAACGTCTTCGCCGGTAAAGGTATGGAAATACAGCCCTTCCACGCCGCGCAGTTTCTCACGCGCGTCTTTCAATCCCGATTTGATGTTTTTGGGCAGGTCGATTTGGCTGGTGTCGCCGGTGATGACGGCTTTCGCGCCGAAGCCGATGCGGGTCAGGAACATTTTCATTTGTTCGGGCGTGGTATTTTGCGCTTCATCGAGGATGATGTATGCGCCGTTGAGCGTCCTGCCGCGCATATAGGCGAGCGGGGCGATTTCAATCAGACCTTTTTCAATCAGCTTGGTTACACGGTCGAAGCCCATCAGGTCATAGAGGGCATCATAAAGCGGACGGAGGTAGGGATCGACTTTTTGGGTCAGGTCGCCGGGCAGAAAACCGAGTTTCTCGCCGGCTTCGACGGCGGGGCGCACTAAAATGATGCGTTCGATTTGGTGTTTTTCCATCGCATCGACGGCGGCGGCGACGGCGAGATAGGTTTTGCCCGTGCCTGCGGGCCCCAGACCGAATACGATGTCGTGGTTGAGCAGGGCGCGGATATAGCCGTTCTGCCTGGGTGTCCTGCCGCCGATGCTGCCGCGTTTGGTGCGGAAATAATAGGCGTGGTCATGGTTGTTTTCCTGATGCCCGGCATCTTCGGTTTGGGCTTCGACGGCGGCAAGCCTGATGTCGTTGTCGTCCAAATCGCGCGTCTGCGCCGTTTCCAAGAGTTTGAGCAGGGCGCGTTTGCCGGCGTGTGCAAATGCGCCGTTGAGGGTGAAATGCTCGAAACGGCGGCTGATGTGGATATCGAGTGCTTTGGCGAGCGAATCGAGGTTGCTGTCGAAAGAACCGCACAGGCGTTGCAACGCCAAGTTGTCGGTTTCTTCCAAATGCAGGTGGACGGTATGTGTCATATGTTCATCCGAATGGTTGGATATTGTGTGATTTTAATCTATTTTGCCGGCGTTTTCGCATCGGATTTGGCGGCTGCCTGCCGATAACGGGTTTGCGGGGCGGCAGGAATAAAAACGCGGGTCTGAAATAATTGCCTCGCGCCAATGCAATTTGGCGCGCCGGTGTGTTAGATTGGCAGTTTTATCGGTAAGGAGGCGGATATGTTGCGTCTTGTTTTGGCGGCTTCGCTGTCGGCGGTATCTTTTCCGGCGGCGGCTGAAGCATTGAATTACAATATTGTCGAATTTTCTGAATCGGCAGGTGTAGAGGTGGCTCAGGATACAATGTCCGCACGTTTCCAAGTGACGGCGGAAGGACGGGACAAAAATGCCGTCAATGCTAAGTTTGTTAAAAAATTCAACAATTTCACTAGAAAATCAAAAAATGGTAGCTTTAAAACCGAATTGGTATCGCGCAGTGCGATGCCGCGCTATCAATATACCAACGGCAGACGCATTCAAACAGGCTGGGAGGAGCGTGCGGAATTTAAGGTCGAAGGTAGGGATTTTGATGAGTTAAACCGTTTTATTGCCGATATTCAGGCAGATGCCGCATTGGAATATACGGATTTCCATGTGTCGCGTGAACGCCGAAACGAGGTCATCGATCAGGTCAGTAAAGATGCTATTTTGCGTTTCAAGGCGCGTGCCGACAAGTTGTCGGGCATATTGGGTACGTCCGGTTATAAAATCGTCAAATTAAATTTGGGACACATCGGCAGCCATATCGCGGGTGGAGGAGCTGCTCAGGCAAAAATGCTTCGTGCCATGCCGATGGCAGCAAGCTACGGCGTGGAGGGTACGGATTCCGTTGCACCTGGTGTGGAGGAAATCAGCATCAGTGTCAATGGAACGGTTCAGTTCTAACCACGGATAAACAGGTAAATGCCGTCTGAAACCGGATGATACGGTTCAGACGGCATTTATATTTCAGGCTTTAGGCAGGGTAACGCCGGTTTGCCCCATATATTTGCCGTTGCGGTCTTTGTATGAAGTTTCGCACACTTCGTCGCTCTCGAAAAACAGGACTTGCGCCACGCCTTCGCCTGCGTAGATTTTGGCGGGCAGCGGGGTGGTGTTGGAAAACTCGAGGGTAACGTAGCCTTCCCATTCCGGTTCGAACGGGGTAACGTTGACGATGATGCCGCAGCGGGCGTAGGTGGATTTGCCCAAGCAGACGGTCAGGACGTTGCGCGGGATGCGGAAATATTCGACCGTGCGCGCCAGTGCGAAGGAATTGGGCGGGATGATGCAGCAGTCGTCTTCGACGGTAACGAAGTTTTTGGGATCGAAGTTTTTGGGATCGACGATGGTGCTGTTGATGTTGGTAAAAATTTTAAATTCATTGGCGCAGCGGATGTCGTAGCCGTAGCTGGACGTGCCGTAGGAGATGATGCGTTTGCCGTCGGCTTCTTTGATTTGGTTCGGCTCGAAGGGGTCGATCATGCCGAATTCTTCGCTCATGCGGCGTATCCATTTGTCGGACTTGATGCTCATAATGTTTTCCTTGTTTCTTTTGATGTTCGGACAAAGCATTCGGGGATGCCGTCTGAAAACGGGGCTTATTTGTTTTTGGGCAGTTTCACTTCTTTAATCATGCCGTTTTCGCATTTCATAATGAAGAGGGTTTCACCGTTTTGCGAGGCGGCGAACCTGCCGTGCGCCAAGCCTTGTTTGAACGTGCCCGACAATGCCATATTGCGGAATTTGGTACTGTCGGAATTGAACGGCTCGAGAAATACTTCGCGGCCGGAGGCAACGGTATAAACGCCTTGCCCGTCGAATTTGCCGTTTTTGAACGAACCGGTATAACCGCGCCCGTCTTGGCAGCGCCATGTGCCTTTGCCGGCGGGTTTACCGTCTTTGCCGACATTGCCGTCGTAGGTGCAGCCGGGTTCTTGATAGGAAGTCAGAACGGCGGCCGAAGTGGGGAGGGCGAACATCATGGCGGGCAGTAGGAATGCGAGATGTTTAAGCATAAGGGTTATTCCATTGGATTTTGGTTGACGGTATTTTGTCGTGAAAAATCCGTCTGAAAAATCAATCTTGCCAGCCGCCCAAATAGGAAACCAGCTCTTCCAACATGGTGCTGACGGATTCCGCCATCAGGATTTGCGAGGCGAAGGCAAGGCCGGCGGCATCGTCGCCGTTGCTTTCGGCTTCTTCCTGCAATACGTCGAGGTATTGGATGCGCTTGAGTGTGAAGTCTTGAGTGAGGATAAAGGCGATTTGTTCGCGCCAAACC
>ADBE01000091.1 GCA_000176735.1 Neisseria polysaccharea ATCC 43768
GAATTTAGATAAAAATGCCGTCTGAAACGGTCAAACAACGCTTCAGACGGCATTTTATAGTGGATTAACAAAAATCAGGACAAGGCAACGAAGCCGCAGACAGTACAAATAGTACGGCAAGGCAAGGCAACGACGTACTGGTTTAAATTTAATCCACTATATTTTCCGACATCATTGAATCAAACCCAAATGCGACAAGAGCGTCCATGTACCGATGGCAATCAACACCAAACCTCCGGCAAATTCCGTACGCCTGCCGAACAATACGCCCAAAGCCCTTCCCGCCGTCAACCCGACCGTAACCATCACCGTCGTCGCCATACCGATGATTGCGGCGGCAAAGGCGATGTTTACCTCCATAAACGCCAAGCCCACCCCGACAATCATAGAGTCGATGCTGGTGCCAAAAGCAGTCAGAACCGTCAACCACCAGCTTTCCCGTTTGTTTTCCCGCGCGTCCTCCGCCTCGCCGGACAACCCTTCGTGCATCATTTTCAGACCCAGCCCGCCCAGCAGGACGAAAGCCGCCCAATGATCCCATTCGCTGATAAACGGCTTGGCATAAAACCCGCCTACCCAGCCTGCCAGCGGCGTGAGCGCTTCAACCGTGCCGAACACCAAAGCCGTTGCCGCAATTTTGCGCGGAGGCATTCTGACCGCCGCACCCTTTGCCAGCGCGACGGCAAACGCATCCATCGACATCCCCAGCGCAATCAAGAGCAAAGCGTAAAGACTCATACCGCACCCGTCCTTAAAAAGGGCGGATTATAGCAAAACAGCAAAGCGCGAAAAACGCCGCACGAAAACCCGCATCCCGTCATTCCCGCAAAAACAAAAAATCAAAAACAGAAATATCATCATTCCCACGCAGGCGGGAATCCAGAAACTCAAAGTTGCAAGAATTTATTAGAAATAGCTGAAACTCAACGAACCTGGATTCCCACTTTCGCGGGAATGACGGAGGAGAGGTTGCTGTTTTTCCGATAAATGCCCGCAATCTCGAATCCCGTCATTCCTCAAAAACAAAAAATCAAAAACAGAAATTTCGTCATTCCCGCGCAGGCGGGAATCCAGAAACTCAAAGTTGCAAGAATTTATTAGAAATAGCTGAAACTCAACGAACCTAGATTCCCACTTTCGTGGGAATGACGAGATATAGGTTTCCGTGCGGACGGGTCCGTCATTCCCGCGCAGGCGGGAATCTAGTTTTGTCGGTGCGGAAACTTATCGGATAAAACGGTTTCTCCAACCCCGAGTTCCAGATTCCCGCTTTCGCGGGAATGACGCGGAAAAGTTTCCGTGCCGGTTTGAGCCGGCGGGGATGGCGTGGGAATGACGGGATATTTTGCGTTTAATAAAAAACGCCCGCCATAACGGCAAAGGCAGACGGAGAATGCCGTCTGAAGCGGCAAAGGAGAATAGGAAATGCCGCCCGGGCGGTTCGGGCGGCATTTGTTTTCACGGCCGAGTCAAACCCGGTCATTGTCCTTATTTGCGGCAGGAAGACGGCAGGAATTTGTTGTCCACAGTACCTGCTTTACAAGTCCACTCGAACGAACCGCTGTTTTGTTTACCTTCCAAAACCAAGGTTTTTCCTGAAATGTCTTTGTTCACACCCGAAGTGTTCATGGTGGAGGTAATTGTGGCACCGGATGTGTTTGTACCAACTTCTACCTTATTCACATACTTACCTTTAATAGTGGAAGCAGTAGCAATACCTGCGGAGGTATTGTTGGCAGGGAATACTCCGTTGTCGGAAAAATACTCGACCACTGCGGCTTTTTGACCTTCAGCCAAAGTCAGGGCTTCGGACATTTGGGCGCGCGCGGTGTAGTCTTGGTATGCGGGCAGGGCGACGGCTGCCAAGATACCGACGATGGCGATGACGATCATCAGCTCGATCAGGGTGAAACCTTTTTGGATTGCTTTCATTTGGATGACTCCTGTTTGAAAATGTTTAAGTTTGATTGGAGATTTGCGGCATCCGCCGCAAACGTAAACCCGTAATGTATTTGACCGTGGTCTTTTTTGCTTCGGTTCGCCTTCTTACCAGCAAGCGGCGTGCCAAAAACGGGTTCGGCTCGGCATTTTACAGAATATTTTTTTATTTGTCTGTTTGGTATGGGTATTTTTTTATATCAACGCGGCACGGCTTGCGGCGGAATAATGCGGCGGGCTGACGTTTTTTGTCAGTTGTAACAATTTTTGTCAGTTTCGGGCTGACGTTTTTTGTCAGATTTTGTCAGATTGGGTTTTTTGGATTTTTTTTTGGGGGGGTGTGAGGCAGGGTGGGGTTGGTGTGGATGACGAAATATAAGTTTCCCGTCATTCCCACGAAGTGGAATCTAGAAACTCAAAGCTGCAA
>ADBE01000090.1 GCA_000176735.1 Neisseria polysaccharea ATCC 43768
GATTTTGTAGAGGCCGTTTTTCTTTGTCCAGCGGGCATCGCTGTCTTTACTCGGAGTGGTTTGGCCGCTGACTTGTCCTTTGTTATCGACTTCTATAGCCTGACGCTGTTTGCTGCCGGCAGTCTGAATAATGGTGGCGTCAACGACGGCAGCGGATGCTTTCTCTATTTTTAAACCTTTTTCGGTCAGTTGGCAGTTAATCAGTTTGAGCAGTTCGGACAGGGTATTGTCTTGCGCCAGCCAGTTGCGGTAGCGGCATAAGGTGCTGTAATCGGGGATGCTCAGTTCGTCGAAACGGCAAAACAGGTTGAAATCGATGCGGGTGATGAGGCTGTGTTCAAGTTCGGGATCGGAGAGGCTGTGCCATTGTCCGGGGAGGACGGCTTTGAACATGGACAACAGGGGATAGGCGGGACGGCCGCGGTGGTCTCTAAGGTAACGGGTTCTTTGACGGTTCAGGTACTGTTCGATCGGCTGCCAATCAATCACCTGATCCAACTTCAATAGTGGGAGGCGGTCGATGTGTTTGGCAATCATGGCTTGCGCGGTTTGCCGGAAGAAGGTGCTCATGAGAAATCCCCTAAATGTCTTGGTGGGAATTTAGGGGATTTTGGGGAATTTTGCAAAGGTCTCCAACTATGTCTTTATCAAGATTTTTAATATTAATGGTAATGCTAAATGAGAATTCAAAATTAGGGAAAAATAAAACTTGTCCACCAATATTGGTATCAGCCCATGTTATTGAAAATCCAATTGCTTCATCTAAATTACTTTTTATTCTTAAAAAATCTAAAATTTCTTTTTCTGACATAGAAGCTGAATTCCAATCATAGTCTTCATCGTCAAGTGGTAAGTAAACAAAATTTCTATCATCTAGAAAACTCCAACCTCCATACAATAAGCATTCTAGTATTTCATAACGAGAAATTTTTTATTATTCATGGATAAATCAATATCTAAACTTACACTTCTTGACATTTTTAAATCTCCTATAACTTTTAATATTCAATATAGTTTTCAATGCGATAGTCCCGTACATGCCATTGATTGGCCTCAATACGAGAACCATTTTTTAAATGGAACGTAGCAGTAGTTTGGTCTTTTTGTCCTTGCGAGTTGTCGAATAAACCGTCTTTTCCTGCCTGATAGTAGGTATTTTGCCCCAGTACGGTGTAGTCACGGACTTGCTTTTCCGCTTTGGCTAAGTATGTCTCTGTTTTAAAGTGATTATTGATATTCTGCATATTCCGAACGGACATCAATGCATTACCTTGTACTTCCAAACCGGCACTGCCATTAACAAAGGTATCGGCAATGCCTGCCGCATGATGTTGTTCATCCAGTCGATTACCTACGGCAAAAATACCTTCGCTGGATAGTAGGGCACCTTCTTGGTTATGAATCTCTTTCGCTCCGATATCTAAACGTTTCCTTACAGCTATTGCACCCGCTTTGGTACTGCCTTCCGTCGTTTCTTCCCGGTTAAGCAGTATTTGCTTGTTCAGTACAATATATTTGCGCTATTTCCGCAATTTTCAAAATCCCCCGTTTTTTTAATTCTCTTATCGTTTCAATTATTTCTCCGTTTTTTCACGTTATATATCTATGACGAAACTAACACCACCCCACAAAATCAAAGCAAAAACTGACCGCTGCAAAAAACCCGACTGAATGGTGTATTCGTTGAAAACGACCGTGGGAACGGTACTTTAAACGCTACGACCGCGAACA
>ADBE01000089.1 GCA_000176735.1 Neisseria polysaccharea ATCC 43768
GTCGTGATGACGGCGCATCCGTCCCGACCGTCATTCTCGCGCAGGCGGGAATCCAGAACATCGGGCAACGGCAATATTCAAAGATTATCTGAAAGTTTAAGATTCTAGATTCCCGTTTTCACGGGAATGACGAAGTTTCAGACGGCATTGGATGCTTTGATGCTTTGGTGGGCTGAAGCCCACCGCTTCAGACAGCATCGCCCGCCTGTTTTGATATGGCGGCAAACCGCCCCGACAAAAAACAATCCGGAACGCGTCTGACCGTTCCGGATTGTTTTCAGGCGCATCCGCCGCATCAGAACATACTGCGCACGCCCATATTGACCTGCCAATTCTGGCGCATCTTGTGCATCGAAGACCTTTGCGCCTCAAAATAAAGCTGCCGTCCGTTTTCGGCATTGCGGCGCACCACGCCCAAGCCGTATTCCAACCAGCCGCCCCGGTGTTTGAATTCCTCCACGGCAGAGCCGTTGAACCTGTGGCGGATCGTGCCGATAAACTCGCGTTTGTACATCAGCTTGCCGTAGATGTTCAGCCTGCCGCCGTCCAAACCGTCCACGCCCGCCCGAAAGCCGAACCGCCCCATCAGGCTG
>ADBE01000088.1 GCA_000176735.1 Neisseria polysaccharea ATCC 43768
TTACGGTTACCAAAGGCTAACCAAACCCGTTCTGAAAAACATGACCCGCAACTGGCTGATGCAACACCCTGAGGTACTTGCCTACGCCGAACCGCAGGAAGGCAACGACGGCTGCGTCCGCATCCTGCTCAAACGCAAATCAAGGCAGCAAGACTGACAAATTTCTCAGACAGACTTGGCAGCACCGCACAATATCCGTATAATTTGCAAACCATTTCTGGGGGGCGACCTTGGTTTCGACGGGGGTTGCGAAGCAGATGCGGGCATACCGGGGTCTCAGATTCCCGTAAAACACTGAATTCAAATAGTCGCAAACGACGAAACTTACGCTTTAGCCGCTTAAGGCTAGCCGTTGCAGCAGTCGGTCAATGGGCTGTGTGGCGAAAGCCACCGCAACGTCATCTTACATTGACTGGTTTCCTGCCGGGTTACTTGGCAGGAAATGAGACTTAAGGTAACTGGTTCCCTAAAGGCCTGTCGGTCGGCATGACGGGGATAAGATTCCAAATAGATACGACTAAGTATGTAGAACGCTTTGTAGAGGACTTTCGGACGGGGGTTCGATTCCCCCCGCCTCCACCATACCCTATTTTCAGCAGTATCCTGAAATACGCATAAAGCCTTGAAATTCAACAGTTTCAAGGCTTTTTTTATTGTCTTGGATATGCCGGGGTACGCCTGAATCTTCATCATTTATGGGATGACTTTTTGGGTAACTTTTCAGGAATTACCCTAAAAAAATGCCTTAAAAATGCAAAAGGCATGACCAATTTTTTAAAAAAGTTACCCAAAACTTGAATGAAAGCCTTTATTTATAAGGCTTGCAGCTTTCCAAACAAGTTACCCCAAAACGGACTTAAAAATGCCAAAACCAACCCTTCCCCTAACAGACAGCCAATGCAAAAAACTAGAGCCGCCTAACCAGTTGTCAGACGGCGGCGGCTTATATCTGCAAGCAAGAGATAACGGCAAATATTGGCGTTTCCGTTATTACCGACCAAGCGACAACAAGCGCGATGAGATGCGGCTTGGCGTTTATCCAGCCGTTAGCTTGAAAGAAGCAAGAGAAAAACGCGAAGAATTGCGCGGGCTGATAGCAAAAGGGATAGACCCTAAGCTACACCAGCAAGACGAAGCACAGAGGCAGGCAGAGCAGCTAAAAAACACATTTGAGGCTATTGCGCGTAAATGGCACAGCGACCAAGTGGCAAAGCCGAATAAATGGAAGCCAGACCATGCACAGAGGGTTATACGCAGCCTTGAGCTTCATATTTTCCCTGACCTTGCAACACGCAAAATAGATGAAATCATGCCGCTTGAGGTTTTAGGACTGTTGCAGAGGCTGGAGTCGGCGGGGAAATATGACACGACACAAAAAGTTTATGACGTAGTAAACCAAGTTTTCAAATATGCCGTAAAACTTCGTTTGAGCCTGTTCAATCCCGCCGCCGAATTGCGGGGGGAATTGGCAAAAGTGGAGCAGAAACATTACCGCTTCATTAGAGACCCGCAAAAGCTAGGCGAAGTGTTACGGGCTTTTGACGGTTACACAGGTTTTCCGCAAACACGCGCCCTATTGCAGCTTTCCCCTTATGTGTTTGCCCGCCCCGCCGAATTGCGTTTATTGCGCTGGTGTGAAATTGATTGGGAGGCGCAGCAATACTATAAAGACGGCGTAAACATGAAAAACAAGATAGACCATATTGTCCCCTTGAGCCGCCAAGCCTTAGCAATACTGGACGGCTTGAAACCCGTAACGGGGCATTATGAATATGTGTTTTACAACACCAGCAAAAAACAGCCCTTGAGCGAGGGGGCAATACGGAAAGCATTAGACCGTTTAGGATTCTTGGAAGAAACCACACAGCACGGCTTTAGGCATACAGCTAGCACGATATTGAATGAGATGGGCTATAACGCCGATTGGGTAGAGCAGCAACTAGCCCACAAAGACCCCAACACGACAAGGGCAGCCTACAACCATGCGAAATATTTAGAACAACGCGCCGATATGGTGCAGGTATGGGCGGATTATCTTGATGAATTGAAAACAGAACAAAAGGCATGAGGTTAATAAAATGGCTTGGAGGCTATATTACACGCTTGAGCAGCAGCCAAATCAGACGACTGGAGGCAGCAGGACAATTCCCGCAATCACGCCAAATTACCGGCACGCGCAGCCGCTTTTATGTAGCAGGAGAAGTGAAGAAATGGCTGGCAGAACAGGCAAGCCAATAGGAAGTAAAACAGAGTTTTAGGAGCAATACGCGCGCGCGCGCGATAGATAAGCAGACAGATTAATTTATCGGGCAAAACAAAGCCGCCAAAACGGACATTCAGGCGGCGGAAAGGGGAAACCAACGATGAAGCATGATTGTACCAACGACAAGCCCAAAACACCAAACCAAAGACAGCGCATTTTAGCCCGATTGAAAAAAGGAAGCGTTACATCATGGGAGCTTACCCAAATGGGCATACTTGGCTACAACACGCGCATTTTGGAGCTACGCCAAGAGGGGCATAACATTGTTACCGTGATGGAAGAAGTAACAAACCAATTCGGCGAAACCGTGAAGCGCGGGCGGTTTTCTTTGCTGGTGTCGGAGGGCAGGCAATCACAGCACGGCAACGCGGTATAACGCGATTTAATAGGCAATGGAATCAGCGGCTTGCAAAAATGCCGTCTGAAAAGTATTTACAAATCGGGATTGAGAAATTAGATTGCGGTTTCTCTCTAAAATCGTATAGCCCAAAATCAGCAGGGTAAACGCTGATTTTTTATCGCCATTTCCCCCTATGCTGTTTGCAGTCTGTTCAAGGCTTCAGACGGCATATCAAGTTATGGCGGTGTGTGGTAGCGGCAACGCCCACGCCTGACTAACTGCAGGAGAGAGCACCGCCCCCTTTTCGGGCATTCTCAAATCTCAAACAGTTAGGAGCATTCCAAATGCAAAGCAATTTTTCTCAAGCAGCACCATCAAACCAAACTCAAGACATTCAAGCCGTTCACACACAAGCGCAAAGCTTTTGCGCCATCGTTCACGAGCCTACCGCCTACCATTACGACGCTGACGCATATTCATGCACCGCCCGCCGTCTGGGGATTTACCCCACACGCGCCGCCGCCGTTTCCGCCTGTCTGTCCTTTATCGCCGCCATTGCGGGCGACGACTTCAAAGCATGGGCAAGCTATCAAGTAGTCCCCGCTGTCTGACCCTTTAAAACCCATCAAAACCTAAACCTCCATGCCGCCTATTTTTAGGCGGTAGGGGCAGACTCAAACCTATGTTTTAGATAACACATTGATTTATCTATATTTGATGTTTCAGGTTTAGGCTTATTCCAAACATTGGCACAGGAGAAAAAGCCATGAGACAAGACAACAGACCGCGCAAAACGCCATACGCAGGGGCGGCGGTTTTCCTGATTTTCGGTTTTGCCTTTGCAGGCATGACGCACCACGCCCCCGAAAACCACGCGGCGGATATTCCGCCCGCCGTTGAGACGCAGCCACAAACGCCCGCGATATGGGAGACCGACCCGATGGCTGGTGTTGTGTTAGAGCCTGTATCGGAGGAGGCGGAAAAAATGAAAACCATCACGGAGAAGCTGGCAAACCAGTTAAACAGCAGGGAAAAGGCAAACGCGGCGGCAGATACATTAACCGCCCTGCTGCTGTTGGTAAACGACGGCGTAAGCCGAAAAGCCGCAATTAACGCCGTTGCCGCCATTACGCGCGAAGCAATGGACAGATACGGGGAGGC
>ADBE01000087.1 GCA_000176735.1 Neisseria polysaccharea ATCC 43768
AGGTCGCGAGTTCGAGACTCGTTTCCCGCTCCAAAAACCGATATGTTTGAACGCGCGGGAATAGCTCAGTTGGTAGAGCGCAACCTTGCCAAGGTTGAGGTCGCGAGTTCGAGACTCGTTTCCCGCTCCAAGTTTTTAGATTAAGCCAGTTTTAGGCGAGATAGCAAAGTGGTTATGCAGCGGATTGCAAATCCGTCTACGCCGGTTCGATTCCGACTCTCGCCTCCATTATCGTACTATGGCGGGGTGGCAGAGTGTTTATGCTATGAGGAGTGCAATCTTCATACAGGCCGGTTAAAATCCGCGCCCCCGCCTCCACCTTTCACAAATGCCCGGGTGGTGAAATAGGTAGACACAACGGACTTAAAATCCGTCGGGACTAAACATCCCGTGCCGGTTCGATTCCGGCTCCGGGCACCAAGCTGAAAATAACAATACCGCTCCAAGCGGTTATTTTTTATCTGTCGGACGGGGATGGACAATATTGATATGTTCATGCCTGAACAAGAGGAAATCCAATCAATGTGGAAAGAAATTTTACTGAATTACGGTATTTTCCTGCTCGAACTGCTTACCGTGTTCGGCGCAATTGCGCTGATTGTGTTGGCTATCGTACAGAGTAAGAAACAGTCGGAAAGCGGCAGTGTCGTACTGACGGATTTTTCGGAAAATTATAAAAAACAGCGGCAATCGTTTGAAGCATTCTTTTTAAGCGGGGAAGAGGCAAAACATCAGGAAAAAGAAGAAAAGAAAAAGGAAAAGGCGGAAGCCAAAGCAGAGAAAAAGCGTTTGAAGGAGGGTGGGGAGAAATCTGCCGAAACGCAAAAATCCCGCCTTTTTGTGTTGGATTTTGACGGTGACTTGTATGCACACGCCGTAGAATCCTTGCGTCATGAGATTACGGCGGTGCTTTTGATTGCCAAGCCTGAAGATGAGGTTCTGCTCAGATTGGAAAGTCCGGGCGGCGTGGTTCACGGTTACGGTTTGGCGGCTTCGCAGCTTAGGCGTTTGCGCGAACGCAATATTCCGTTGACTGTTGCTGTCGATAAGGTGGCGGCAAGCGGCGGTTATATGATGGCGTGTGTGGCGGATAAAATTGTTTCCGCTCCGTTTGCGATTGTCGGTTCGGTGGGTGTGGTGGCGGAAGTGCCGAATATCCACCGCCTGTTGAAAAAACATGATATCGATGTGGATGTGATGACGGCGGGCGAATTTAAGCGTACGGTTACTTTTATGGGTGAAAATACGGAAAAGGGCAAACAGAAATTCCGGCAGGAGCTGGAGGAAACGCATCAGTTGTTCAAGCAGTTTGTCAGTGAAAACCGCCCCGGGTTGGATATTGAAAAAATAGCGACGGGCGAGCATTGGTTCGGCCGGCAGGCGTTGGCGTTGAACTTGATTGACGAGATTTCGACCAGTGATGATTTGTTGTTGAAAGCGTTTGAAAACAAACAGGTTATCGAAGTGAAATATCAGGAGAAGCAAAGCCTGATCCAGCGCATTGGTTTGCAGGCGGAAGCTTCTGTTGAAAAGTTGTTTGCCAAACTTGTCAACCGGCGGGCGGATGTGATGTAGTTTGCCGAACGGATGGAAATGCCGTCTGAAGCGTGTTCAGACGGCATTTTTCAAGTTCCGGCTTTGATGTTCCGTTCCGACCACTCTATCCGTTGTCCGATGTCTTTCAAATTGGAATATTGTTCGACCAATCGCGGCACGTCGTCCAAACTCATGGCAAACATCCACAGATAAGTGCTGACCGAATAGACATGCCCCGCGCTGCCGTAGCCTTTGATCGTCATCATCACAAAAGCAAATCCGAATAAAATACCTATCGCCGCGCCGACGCAGAGATAGCCGAAGGCTTCGCGGTTGGAAATCAGCACACGCAGGCGCGCAACCAGTCCGTAATGGCGGTACAGCTGTCGCTCGTCGCCTTTTCGGATAAAGTGGTTGTCGCGTTCCAAGCTGTTGTTCAGGCGGAAATACAGGTTTTCGCTGATGGCGGCAAAACGTGGCAAAAGCCATAAAAACAACGCAAGTATGCCCACCGCTGACACGCCGACCCAAAATTCCAGCACCAGCAGCATGATGCACGCGCCGAATATGGATACGACGGATGTCGCGGCAATCGGCAGGTGTTCTTCAAAAAAGCTGACAAACTCACACGACAGGGCAACCCGCGCAGTTACCGCCGAATGCGGGACTTGCCGCTGCCGCTGTTCCAACACAACCGGCACGGCGATTTCGGTATAAATCCGCGTAAACGTGCGCGTATCGGCAATCCGCCGCGCCGCACCGACCAGCCACATCAAAAATACAACCAAAGCGTACAGCAACGCCTGCCACACCTTCCCCGCAATTACGGCATTAATTGCTCAGCCGCCAAACACCGGATACACCAGCATCAAAAGGTTTTCCAGTCCGACCAGAGAAAACGTGCCGAGCAGACGCTTGCGGTGGGTTTGGGCTATGTGTTTCAACATTTTCCACATATTTGTTCCCCCTATTTTTTATTTTCCGAGATTATTTTTTCCATCACTTCCGCCAGCGCATCCAAATCGGCAAACAGCCGAGTTGTGCGCGTGTCGCCGAATGTGGCAAATACTTTGTCGCTGAATTCCTGCGCGTTTTCTGTTAAAGGTGCGGCATGGGCTTTGCCTTTTTCGGTCAGCGACAGCAACCGTTCGCGCCGGTCCTGTTCGCCTTCTTGCCATTCGATCAACCCTTGTCCGGCAAGGGTTTTGCATACGCCTGAAACGGTTTGTTTGGGCAGACTCCACTCTTCGCCGATATGCTTTTGCGTGCGGCTGCCTTCGGTTGCCAGGGTATAAAGTACGGCAAAGAGGTTGTAATTCAGATCCTGCTGCCCGATCCATTTGTCGAAGACATTGCAAATCAGGTTGATACGGGTTCCAAGTTGGTCGAGTTGGTTCATTATTGGTCTCGATATTGACTAAATTTGCGCGGATTATAGTCATAATCGGGACTGATTTCAAGCATGGGGTGATAAAAATGCCGTCTGAAATATGTTCAGACGGCATTGTGTTTGGAAAAGGCAATCAGTGTTCTGCCAGTTTCAGGTAAACGCCGGAAACGTCCTGTTCACCGTAGCCGGCTTCGACTGCTTTGCGGTAGCTGGCAGCAACGGTTTCGACGGCGGGCAGGGTGTTGCCTGCCTGTTCAAGCTCTTTGACGGCGAGGTTGAGGTCTTTGGAGGCGTGTTTAAGGGCGAAGGCGGGCGGGAATTCGCGGTTTGCCCACAGGGATTTTTTGGTTTGGAACATGGGCGAGTCCATTGCCGAGCCGCCGATGGCTTCGATGATGGTGTCGGTATCGATGCCGAACTGCCGAGCCATCAACATGGCTTCGCTGTAAGCTTCGCCGAAGATGCCCAAAAGTGAATTCAAGACAAGTTTTGCGCCCGAACCTTTGCCCACTTCTCCGAAGTGGAAGGTTTTTTTGCCGACAAGGGAAAATATTTTTTGCAGCGGGTTTAAAACGGCTTCGCTGCCGCCGAACAGAATCAGCAGCGTGCCGTTGGTGGCGGGTCCGACCGATCCGGAAACTGGGGCTTCGGCAAATTGTCCGCCGGCAGATTCGACAAGTGCTTTGACGGCGAGGTTTTCGGTCGGGGAGATGGTGCTCATGTTGACGATGATTTTGCCGGCTAATCCGTCGCGGACTCCGTTCAGGATGTCGCACACGGCGGCATAGTCGGAAACCATCAGGAAAATGACGGGATAGTCGCGGACGAGTTCGGCGGTGCTGCCGTAAACTTTTGCGCCTTTGGCGGAGATGGGGGCAGTTTTGTCGGGCGAGCGGTTGTATACGCCGACTTCGATGCCGCCGTTCAAGAGCCGCGTTACCATAGGCAGCCCCATTTGCCCCAAGCCTATCCAGCCGATTTGTGCGTATGTTTCTGCGGACATAGTGTTTCTCCTTTGTTGGGGTGTTATGATGCCGTCTGAAGGCTTCCTGCGCTTCAGACGGCCTGTTTGGGGATTATGCGGTCAGCGTGCCTTTGGTCGAGGGGGTTTGCCCAGCCATGCGCGGGTCGTGTTCGACTGCCATACGCAGGGCGCGCCCGAAGGCTTTGAATATGGTTTCCGCCTGATGGTGGGCGTTTTTGCCGCTGAGGTTGTCGATGTGCAGGGTCATCATACTGTGGTTGACGATGCCGTGGAAAAATTCTTCAAACAAATCGACATCGAATTTCCCAATCAGGGCGCGGGTAAATTCGATGTTGTACACGAGTCCGGGGCGGCCGGAAAGGTCGATGACGACGCGGCTGAGGGCTTCGTCGAGAGGGACGTAGGCGTGTCCGTAGCGGCGGATGCCTTTTTTGTCGCCGAGTGCCTGCCGGAGTGCCTGTCCGAGTGTGATGCCGATGTCTTCGACGGTGTGGTGGTCGTCGATGTGCAGGTCGCCTTTGCAGCTGATGTCGATGTCGATCATGCCGTGGCGGGCGATTTGGTCGATCATGTGTTCGAGGAAGGGTACGCCGGTATCCAGCCTGCTTTTGCCGCTGCCGTCGAGGTTGATGGAGACGGTGATTTGGGTTTCGCAGGTATTGCGGTTGACGGTAACGGCGCGGCAGCCGGCAGCAGATGCGGTTTCGGCAATTTGGATTTCGGCAGTTCCGGTGCTTTCTACGGAGGTTTCGGGAACAGTGCGTTCGCTGTGTTTTCTGTCGAGCCAGCCTTTGGGTTTGCCGGTGTGTTTTTCGAGTTTTGCCATCAGGCTGGGACGGATGCCGCGCGCATCGGGGTCTTCTGCCTGCTTTTCAAGGCGTTGTTTGAGTTTGTAGAGTGCGACGGGGGTACGGTAGCCGCAGAGTTTGGCGAGCTTGGGCAGTGAACCTGCTTCTTGGGCGAGGGTCAGGAAGTTGTGCAGTTGGCGTTGTGTTTTAGTCAAATTCATAGGAAATCCGTTGGTTGGCAGTAAAGTTGGCGGATGACGTTGAGAACGGCATCGTTTTGTGCGGGGCTGCCTACGGTAATACGCAGGCAGTGTTCCAAAAGCGGGTGCGCGCCGTGCAGTTTTTTGACGAGGATGCGGTTTTGTTTGAATGTGTCAAACAACAAATCGGCATCGGGTACGCGTATAGTAATGAAGTTTGCCTGACTTGGAAAGGCGTTCAGACGGCATATTTTGCCCAATTCGGCGAACATCCGTTCGCGTTCGTTTTTCAGGCTGTCGATGTTGGCAGAGATGATGCCGTAGTGTTGCAGGGCGAGTTTGGCGGTGGTCAGGCTCAGTTGGTTCATATTGTAGGGCGGCAGGATTTTTTGCAGTTCGCCGATGACTTTGGGACAGCCTGCCGCATAGCCGATACGCAGTCCGGCAAAACCGATTTTGCTGACGGTACGCATGACGATGAGGTTGGGAATGCTGCCCGCCTGCGGCAGGAAGCTGTCGCCGTTGAATGCGCCGTAGGCTTCGTCGATGACGACGATGCCGTCTGAAGCTTCGATGACGGCTTCGATTTCGGCACGCGTGAAACATACGCCGGTGGGGTTGTTGGGGTAGGCGATAAAGGTCAGGGCAGGGCGGTGCTTCCTGACGGCTTCGAGGACGGCGGGCAGGTTGAGGGTGAAATCTCCGTTCAGTGGAACGCCGACATAATCCATGCCGTACAGCGCGGCGTTGTGGCGGTACATGACGAAACTGGGTTCGGCTGCCAACATTGCCGCGCCCGGTTTGGCGGTCAGCATCGTGATGAACTGTATCAGCTCGTCCGAGCCGTTGCCCAGCGCGATGTCGGCGGACTCTGGAATGTCGAACACCGAACGTAATGCTTCCTGTAAACCGCTGCCGGAGGGATTGGGGTAAAGATGGATGGGCGCGGCGGCAAGCCGTGCCTGCCATTCCTGCAACAGCGTTTCATGTCCGGCAAAAGGGTGGACGGGACTTTCCATCGAATCGAGTTTGGCAAAATCCGACGGGACATCGGTGATTTTGTATGCGGACATGGCGAGGATGTCGTCGCGGATGAAGGAGCGGACGGATTTCATCGTGTTTCCTTAATGGTTGGAATATGCCTGTACGCCGTTCCGGCATTATTTCATACGGAACTCTGCCGCGCGGGCGTGGGCGGTCAGGCTTTCGCCGTGTGCCAGCACGCTGGCGGTTTCGCCTAATTTTTGCGCGCCGTGTTCCGAAACCTGAATCAGGCTGGAGCGTTTTTGGAAATCATATGTCCCTAAAGGCGAGGAAAAGCGGGCGGTTCGGCTGGTGGGCAACACATGGTTTGGACCGGCGCAGTAGTCGCCGAGGCTTTCGCCGGTGTAGCGTCCCATGAAAATCGCACCGGCGTGGCGGATTTTTTCGCCCATTCCTGCGGGTTTTCGACTGACAGTTCCAAGTGTTCGGGGGAAATGTAGTTGGCGATTTCGCAGGCTTCGTCCAAGTCTTTGGCGAGTATCATCGCACCCCTGTTGCCGAGCGAAGCTTCGATGATGTCGCGGCGCGGCATAGTTTCGATCAGGCGGTTCATGGCGGCTTCTACTTCGTCGAGATACGCTTGCGACGTGCCGATGAGGATGGCTTGGGCAATTTCGTCGTGTTCGGCTTGGCTGAACAAATCCATCGCCACCCAATCGGCGGGTGTCGTGCCGTCGGCGATGACCAGGATTTCAGACGGCCCCGCCACCATGTCGATGCCGACCACGCCGAACACGCGGCGTTTGGCGGCGGCGACGAAGGCGTTGCCCGGACCGGTGATTTTATCGACTTGGGGGATGGTTTCCGTGCCGTAGGCGAGGGCGGCAACCGCCTGCGCGCCGCCGACGGTGAAGACTTTGGTTACGCCGGCGACGTATGCGGCGGCAAGCACGATGTCGTTGCGTTCACCTTTCGGTGTCGGCACGACCATAATAATTTCTTTCACACCTGCGACGTGGGCGGGCATGGCGTTCATGATGACGGAACTCGGATATGCCGCCTTGCCGCCGGGGACGTAAATGCCGACGCGGTCAAGCGGGGTAATCTGTTGCCCCAGCAGCGTGCCGTCTTCATCGGTGTAGCTCCACGATTCCATTTTTTGGCGTTGGTGGTAGCTTTCGACACGGCGGGCGGCGGTCTGCAATGCCGTCTGAATGTCGTTCGGAATGCGCTCGAACGCCGCGTTCAAATCGGCTTGCGTGAGTATTAAATCATCGATGCTTTTAGCGTTTGTCTGATCGAATTTGTTGGTGTATTCAATCAAAGCCGCATCGCCGTGCTTTTGCACGTCGGCGCAAATGTCGGCGACGATGCGTTCGGTTTCGGGGTTTTGCGCGGTTTCAAAAGCCAGCAGTGCTTTGAGTCCGGTTTGGAAATCGGGTGATTGGGTGTTGAGTTTTTTCATGATTTGGGATTCTCCTTTGTTATTTTGGGACTTGGGGCCGTCTGAAGCGTCTCTTGCTCGGTTTTGGGTCTGATATACGCTTTTTCTCCCCCGCTACCAAACTTCAATTCGGGCAGGCATTTTTGTTGCAGACCGAGTTTGGCTAATACCTTTTCGCTACGAGAGGTAGTACGGAAACGGTAACGGGTTTGTTTTCTGCCGTTTTTGTTTTCCTCAGTCATTGTTTCAAAACCGTCCACTTCGTACGCACTGACAACAGCGTTTTGCAGACCGGTGTGAACGCCGATAACGTATTTCACTTTTGAAGCAACATCTTTACCGATAACCCAGTTGCCCAACGTACGCGATTTGAGGTTGGCATCGTCTTGGTTGTCGAAAAGGTAGTCTAATTCTTCGTCAGTATCTAAATCGAAAGCATTGTGGATTTTGATGGCGAGAATTAGCTCGTTGGAGTTGATCTCATCAAGTGGGAGAGAAGAGAATCCAAAGCGGCGATCTAGTTCTTCTACGCTAATACCCCCCGGACCATGCCCAGCAATTTTATTTTTGAGTTTTTTACCCAAGACAGATTTAACAAAATGAATTAAGGCAGATTCGGCGGCGAGCGCTTCGACTTCAGTCAGATGATAGCTGATGATATAGCGACCGAGTTTCTTGCATTTGGAGATGGCTTTGAGTTTCTGATCGATAATCTCGCCGGAGACTGGGTCTTGTGAACGACTAGCAACCCATTCATGCTCGAAGATACGATTACCGCAGCCTTTACCGATGTAGAGGATTTTGTCTTTTTTCAGGTCGGTCAGACAATAGACATAAAACCGACGCTCGCCGTTATTCAAAACGGAAAGGGTTGAATCTGAGAATTTTTTTATTTTTGCAACCATTTTAACTTCTCCTATACAGTTTACTGCCGGTGATATTTTCAGACGACCTGTCGGCGGGGACGGATAGGGTCGTCTGAAAACGCATTTTCATTCAAGTGAACACTCACCCCGCCTTCACTGCGCTGCCGAACGCCTGAATAACCGGCTCCAGCAGCGCGTATTTCGTTTTCAAAGCAGCCTTGTTGACCACCAGGCGGCTGGAAATGTCGACGATGTGTTCGACCGCCTCCAAGCCGTTTGCTTTCAAGGTGTTGCCCGTCGAAACCAAGTCCACAATCGCATCGCTCAAGCCGACCAGCGGCGCAAGTTCCATCGAGCCGTACAGTTTGATAATGTCCACATGGACACCCTTGCCGGCAAAATGAGATGCCGCGATTTCAGGATACTTCGTGGCAATCTTCAGACGGCATCCGGGTTGCGAAGCTGCTTCGTAATCAAACCCTTTACGCACAGCAACCATCATGCGGCACTTGGCAATCTCCAAATCCAAAGGCCGGTAAAGCCCCGTGCCGCCGTGTTCGATCAGCACGTCTTTGCCCGCAATCCCGAAATCCGCCGCGCCGTAGCGCACATAAGTCGGCACATCGGTTGCGCGGACAATGACAAGGCGGATGTTTTCATGGTTTGTCCCGATAATCAGCTTGCGCGATTTTTCAGGCTCTTCAGTCGGAACAATGCCGGCAGCGGCAAGCAGCGGCAGCGTCTCCTCAAAAATGCGCCCCTTGGATAAGGCGATGGTCAAAGCATTATCCTGCATGGTGTGGATGTCCTTTGTCGGTTGAAACAATAATGCCGTCTGAACAGGCATCGGCGGTTCAGACGGCATACGGTTTTATCAGAGCAGGGTTCTCACATCGGCGGCAATCGTTTCCGGCTCGCTTCCATAAGGCGAGAAAATGGCAACCTCACCGTTTTTGTCGATGAGATACGCACCGGAAGAGTGGTCGACCAAATAGTTTTCGCCGTCTTCTTTTTGATTGACTTTGGCAGAAACCACGCGGTATTGCTGCTTGATGACCGGCAGGCTTTGACCGCCCGTTGCCGTCAGACCGATAAAGTCCGGATTGAACTGTTTGGCATACTTGCCGATGATTTCAGGCGTGTCGCGTTCCGGATCGATGCTGACGAACACAACCTTCACGTCCTTAGCCTGCCCGCCCAACTGCTTCAACGTGTCGCTGTACGTCAAAAGCTCTGTCGGACAGACATCGGGACAGTGCGTATAGCCGAAAGACAGAATCACGACCTTGCCTTTCAAATCGCTCAGGCTGAAAGGCTTGCCTTCGCCGTTGGTCAGCGTGAAATCGCCGCCGATGTCTTCCTTACGCATATCCGTACCGCGCGTTTTCGGCTTTGCCGCATTTTCCGCAGCCGGTGCGGATGCACTTGAAGAAGCGGCTTGCGCCGCACTGTTGCCTTGAGGTTTGCAGGCGGCAAGCGCGGCAAGTGAGAAAACGCCCAGCAAAAAGGAACGCGGTACAGAAAACATGACAATCTCCCAAGAATAAATAGAAAAACCTGATTCGTACGGAATTTGAATATTTCCATCTTAACGCGTTTGGCAGATTTAATGTAGTATTTTTTACGTTGTCTGTACGGCAGGAATTGCCGAATCATACAGAATGCTTTTGAGCGGAAAGAACAGTAAGATTAAAATAATAAAAAATTCTATTTAAAATCAAAAATAAAATAAAAACAGATAAAATAATTTCAAAAAAAGGTTTACAGAATCTCAAAAGCCATTATAATGACGGCTTCTTCACCAGCCCAGGTGGCGAAATTGGTAGACGCAGGGGACTCAAAATCCCCCGCCGCAAGGTGTGTCGGTTCGAGTCCGACCCTGGGCACCACAACCGCTTTTAGAGCGGTTATTTTTTTGTCTATTGCAGTCCAACGCCGTAAACCAAAGCCACGAAAGACAAGGCTTTCCGCTGGTTTAGTGCCTGCGTATCATCTAATCCCGTCTAATCTGTTCTAATTGAGTTAACCTAAAATTTACGGTATTTTTTACGGTATCTGAAAAATACCTCAAAAAAATACCGTAAAAATGAAGCTGAACGACCGACAAATCAAAAACGCCAAGCCCGCCGAAAAACCGTATAAGCTGAATGACGGCAAAGGTTTGTATCTGTATGTCAATACGAGCGGCGGGAAGTTATGGCGGTTTGACTTTTCGCATAACGGCAAACGTAAAACGCTTTCAATCGGCAAATATCCGACCGTATCACTGGTGGAAGCCCGCCAAACCGCTGAAAATGCCCGCCGCTTGCTTGCAGCGGGGCAAGACCCCGGCGAAGCCAAGCAGCAGGAAAAGCGTGAACGGCAAGCCGCTGTCAGTAACACATTTCGGAGCATTGCCGCCGAATGGCACAAACACCGTGAAACAGGATTGACGGGCAATCATGCCGCCCGTGTATGGGATAGTTTAGAAAAGGACGTTTTCCCAATGCTTGGCGGTTTGCCTGTCGGTGAAATCAAAGTCAGCCAAGTAAAAGAAGTGATTGAAGCGGTAGCGGCAAGAGGAGCACTTGAAACGGCAGGGCGGATATTGCAGCGTATCAAGGCTGTTTTCACTTATGCCATACGGACGGAGCGGGCAGAGAATAATCCCGCAGTCCCTTTGGTAGGTTTAATTAAAGCACCAAAGCAGAAACACCAGCCCGCATTACCGCAATCCGAGCTGACCGAGTTTTACCGCCGTTTGATGTTGGAACAAGCCGAACGGCAAACAAAAATAGCCATGCAGTTAATCATGCTGACTTTTGTTAGGAATGGAGAGCTTAGGGCGGCGGAATGGGTGGAATTTGATTTAAACGGGGCAGAATGGAGCATACCTGCCGCCAAGATGAAGATGAAAGCCCCGCATATCGTCCCCCTTGCTGATTGGACGCTTGAGCTTTTGGCAGAACTAAAGGAAATAACAGGGCATAGCCGCTATTTATTCCCATCGGTAAAAGACCCTGACAAGCACATGAGTGAAAACACCCTGTCTTACTTAATGGGCAGAATGGGCTACAAGGGCATAGCAACACCGCACGGCTTTAGAAGCCTAGCCACAGATGTTTTGAATGAGAACGGCTTTGACAGCGATATGATAGAGCGACAGCTTGCCCATGTGGAACAAAACAAAGTCAGGGCGGCATACCACAGAACGGAATATATCCCACAGCGTAAAGAGCTTATGCAATGGTATAGTGATTTTTTGCGGGAGCGATACCGCCAAGCGGAAAAAGAGCTTGCGGGAGATGCTGCCAAGCCGTAGGGAATGAGGGGGAGACCGTCCAAAATGTAGGACGGTTTTTTTTTGGCTTTTTGAAAATCCCTATATAGGAATACCATACCCTTAGTTGTTACGTTGTTACCGGGAAAAAGTTAGATAAATAAATATATGAAATAAAATAATAAAAATACAAAAAATTGGTAACAAGTGCGGTAGCAAATCGTAACAAGTGGTAACAACTGCCCCGCATTTTCGGCTTTTCCTCTGTCTTGGCAGTGGGAGCGTGGCGGAATGAAAAGCCAAAACGCACGGAAATGCACCAAATTTGAGTAGGAATGGCGGTTAAACCGCTTGGACATTCACGGCATAGGCAGACTATAAAACGCGCTAAAAACGCAAATTTGAGCCATTGGAAGCTATTGATTAAAAAATAATCAGGTTGGCAGCTGGTGTTTCAGACGGCACAAATGCAGAAATTGCGGTGCATAAAAAAGGCGGCTTGCCTTTCGTGTATCCACGACGTAGCACGGGCAAAAAACAGGGCTGGGCAGAGAGAGCCTATATAAAACCCTATCAGGTAAAAGCAAGCCGCGTTTTGATACGGTAATCAAAATAACGCGGGCATTGGGTTTAAATCTGAACCTTGCCGCCCCGCATATCGCATAGCCGATTGTATAGGGTTAATCCCAAACCACGCAGAGCCGCCGAAATTAAGGTGGCTTTTTCATACAGTGCAGAAACTGACTGATAAAGATAAGCGGGGCGGGTAATTTTCGGACCAATACGCGCGTTATATAAAATTATTGACCGCATTAATAATTAGCTTTACGGTGTATAATACTGACTAACGAGTAACAACGCGAAAGAATGCAATGCCGCATGACCCCTTATATTTCCCCCGTTCAGAGTTGGCGGAAATCATCGCCAAAAGCCTGTATGGAGGCATAACACACGCCTTTACGCTGTTTGCGCCGCGAAGAATGGGCAAAACACAGTTTCTTTTGAAAGACATCAAGCCCACGGCAGAGGCGGCGGGCTTCAATGTCTTTTATTTCTCATTTATGGACAGCACCGCGCCCACTATTGACTTTCAGGCGGCATTATTGCGCTTTGCCGAAAGTATCAAGACGGGCGGAAAGGTGCAAAATCTGATTGGGCAAATCAGCAAAATAGAAATTATGGGCAGCGGCATAGAGAGACGGACGGAGCGGCAGCAGGCGGAATTGCGGCTGTCCGACATCATCGCCGACATTGCAGGGGGCAGCCGCCCCAGCCTGTTGCTGTTGGACGAAATACAGGAACTGGCACGGCAACCTGATACGGGTGGCTTGATACGCAGCTTGCGTACAGGCTTGGACATACACCAGCAGCAGGTAAAAACCATATTCACGGGCAGCAGCACAAACGGCTTACGCGCCATGTTCAATGACATCAAAGCCCCGTTTTTCCATTTCGCCCACGCCTTAGACTTTCCAACGCTTGGACGGGAATTTACCGATTTTCTTGCTGGTGTGTATCAGGAGAGGACGGGCAGGGGGTTAGACGGCGGCGAACTGTACCGCGCATTTGAACGGTTGAACAAAACGCCCCTTTATATGCGCGCCATGCTGCAGGATATGATAATCAACCCCGATTTAAGCATAGAGCAGGCTGAAAGCATAAGGTTGGAGGAAATGCACAAACACGCAGACACCGCCGCGCAATGGCGGCATTTGAGCCTGATAGAACAGTTGATTTTATCGGAGTTGGCAAACGGGCAGACCGCGATATATTCCGCGCAAACGCGCCAAGCCCTAGCCCGTGTAATCGGTGTGGACGATATAGGCACAAGCACGGTGCAAAACAATATCCGCAAATTAGAGCGTAAAGACCTGATAACCAGAGACGGTGCAAACCGTTTGCAGATAAACAGCCCGATTTTAAAGACTTGGATTTTAGAGAATGTGGAGCGGTAGAGGAGTGGGATAGATGGGCAAGCCTTACGGTTGGGATTTTTGCGAAGAAGCAAACGACGCAATACAAGAGGCGATACGGGAAGACAACGAGAGGAGAGACAAGGAGGATATTTATTATCCTGAATGGATATTCCCAATTGAAGAAGCGCAAAGCTACTGCTTGAAAATAATCTTGCCTTTTGTTTTTACCGCTATAACCCGTGGAGACTGGAAGGCGGCAGCGATTTTTTCATGATACAGGAAAGGGCATTGGCCATTTTGCACCGCTACCGCCTATGTGGAACTTTTGCAGAGCTGAATAGAGCCGCCATCTGTTTAGAGAACGCCTTTATTATGGCAGACGGCATTATTTCAACAAGTATAGATTTTTGGGAAACATTCGAGAAGTACGAACAGCGAAAAACCATCTTATCGGCAAGCCACGACAAATCAAAACATTACTTTAACGCGGACGGCATTTTTGAAACCAACCGACCGCCAGAGGAAATCAAGCCCTGTTTCTTTGCGCTTCAGGCTTTAATGTTTATCGGGGAAATTGCCAACAGCGAAGCAGGATTGAATGAGGAGTGGAATCATTACAGCCTATCTGTTACCAATGCTGCTGCTGCTGCTGAATTTGTCTGTATTGCCGAAATTTTGGCAAACAATGCCGATAAAGCGGAGCTTATAAAGACAGAGATAGGACGCAACGCCGCCAACGCACGACACGCAAAAGGCAGAGAGAAAAAAGCCGAGGCACAGCGGCTTTGGTTGGAAGAATTGAAAAAGGAGAAACCGAGAAGCAAGAGCAAATTTGCAAAAGACCTAAACCCAAAAATAAACATAGAGGCAGAAACCATTAAAAAATGGCTGACAGGCTTACCAAACAAACCGAAAAAAGACGAGGACGACAGCCTACCGTTTTAACCGCCTCAAAAAATATACCCTATGCACGCAGAAGATACATTCTGCAAGCATAGGGTATTCTTTTTGCTTAAACTTTTTGAAACAATCCCCCCATCATCCAACCTATACCGACAGGAGCGAAAGCAAATGGCACAAACCGTATTGAGAGCAAACCAAGTAGCCGAAAGAATCGGCGTATCCCGTTCTACCGTTTGGAACTGGTGCAACGACAAGAGCCGCCATTACCGCGCCGATTTTCCGCGCCCGTTCAAAGTATCCGCAAACGTCGTTGGCTGGCTTTCCAGTGAGATTGACGACTATATCGGCAAACTGGCAGCCAAACGCGAAGAGCAGGCGGGTTAATTTACCGGGCAAAACAAAGCCGCCAAAACGGACATTCAGGCGGCGGAAAGGGGAAACCAACGATGAAGCATGATTGTACCAACGACAAACCCAAAACGCCAAATCAAAGACAGCGCATTTTAGCCCGATTGAGGCAGGGCAGCGTTACCTCATGGGAGCTTTCCCAAATGGGGATACTTGGCTACAACACGCGCATTATGGAGCTTCGACAAGCGGGGCATAACATTGTTACCACAATGGAGGAAATCCAAAACCAATTTGGCGAAACCGTGAAGCGCGGGCGGTTTTCGCTGGTGTCGGAAAGGCATGACGCATGACCCCGAAACAAGAGTATTTCGCCCGCCTGTATGTGGAAACGGGCAATGCAAGCGAAGCATACCGCCAAGCCTACAACGCCGAAAACATGAAGCCCGAAACGGTAACGAACGAGGCTTATAAGCTGCTTCAATCCCCTGATATTTCCGCGATGGTGGACGATCTCAAGGCAGAGGCGCGGCAACGGCACAGGGTAACGGTGGACGACTTATTGCACGAACTGGAGCAGGCGCGGGCGGCGGCACTGGCAGCCCCCACGCCGCAAAGCAGCGCGGCGGTATCGGCAACGATGGGCAAGGCAAAAATGCTTGGCTTGCTGGTGGATAAGGCGGAAATCAAGGCAGAGGCGGAAACCAGCCAAGTGAAACAGGAAGAGCGCAAATGCCCGCTAAGTCAGGAAGAAATACGGCAAGTCAGCAACGCTTTTTTTAATAAGCCATACAGTGAAATTACGCTTGCCGACATCATCGAAATCGTTGGAAACGACATAGCGCGTATTGAGTATGCAACCGTCTTGATTGTGTTGGATAAAATAATCTAACCCGCCCGACCCTGTAAAAATCATTTGACAAATCGAGCCTTGAGAATCAGAATTTAGGTTCTCTCTAAAATACAACTAGCCGAAATTCCGCACGGCTTGCGGGATTTTTTATCGCTATTTCCCCTATGCTGTTTGCAGTCTGTTCAAGGCTTCAGACGGCATATCAAGTTATGGCGGTGTGTGGTAGCGGCAACGCCCACGCCTGACTAGTTGCAGGAGAGAGCACCGCCCCCTTTTCGGGCATTCTCAAATCTCAAACAACTAGGAGCATTCCAAATGCAAAGCGATTTTTCTCAAGCAGCACCATCAAACCAAACTCAAAACACTCAAAACCAAGCCCAAACGGTAACCATCCCCTACAAGCTGGCAAACGACGCGGCAGACGCTTGCTTTTACGCAGACCGCGCGTCTGAAAACCTTGCCTCCATCCTTGAAGCGGTGGAAGCACTGATAGATATTTCCACTACCACGCAAACAGAGCAGGCGAAACGGCACAATTTGCCGCTGATTGCCCGCAACCTCATCAAAACCGCCAAGAACGAAGTAGAGACACTGGCAGAGCTTCACCCTTTCAGCCTGTTTGAAACCGCAACGGATTTAAACAACGAAATTTACAGCCAAACCCACGGCGCGAAATAACACCGAAACCCCGTAAAACCTAAACCGCCATGCCGCCTATTTTTAGGCAGCAGGGGCAGACTCAAACCTATGTTTTAGATAATACATTGATTTATATATGTTTGATGTTTCGGGTTTAGGCTTATTCCAAACATTGGCACAGGAGAAAAAGCCATGAGACAAGACAACAGACCGCGCAGAACGCCATATGCAGGGGCGGCGGTTTTCCTGATTTTCGGTTTTGCCTTTGCAGGCATGACGCACCACGCCCCCGAAAACCACGCGGCGGATATTCCGCCCGCCGTTGAGACGCAGCCACAAACGCCCGCGATATGGGAGACCGACCCGATGGCTGGTGTTGTGTTAGAGCCTGTATCGGAGGAGGCGGAAAAATGAAAACCATCACGGAGAAGCTGGTAAACCAGTTAAACAGCAGGGAAAAGGCAAACGCGGCGGCAGATACATTAACCGCCCTGCTGCTGTTGGTAAACGACGGCGTAAGCCGAAAAGCCGCAATTAACGCCGTTGCCGCCATTACGCGCGAAGCAATGGACAGATACGGGGAGGCGGAAAAATGAAACCGACTTACCAAGATATCAAAGCCGCCGCGCGTTACCGCTGGCAGGAGATACACGCCGCCATCGGCATAG
>ADBE01000086.1 GCA_000176735.1 Neisseria polysaccharea ATCC 43768
TCGGCCGCCGCCGGTGTCTTTTTGTTTTGGCTGTGTTTTAATGTAGTGAGACCTTTGCAAAATTCCTTTCCCCCAACAACCAAAACCCCAACACAGGTTTTCGGCTGTTTTCTCCCCAAATACCTCCTAATTTTACCCAAATATCCCCTTAATCCTCCCCGGATACCCGATAATCAGGCATCCGGGTCGCCTTTTAGGCAGCAACAGGCACACTTAGCCTGTTAGTCGCTTTCAACAGGTTTAAACACATCGCCTTCAGATGACTTTGCGCACTCACTTTGAGCAAACCAAAATAGGCTGCCCGGGCGTAGCGGAATTTACGGTGCAGCGTACCGAAGCTTTGTTCGACTACATAACGGGTTTTCGACAAATACCGGTTACGCTTCGTTTGATTTTCCGTCAGCGGACGGTTGCGGTGGGCTTTGCGCATAATGCCGTCCGGTAACCGATGCTCTTTCAGATGTTGCCGGTTTTCCGCACTGTCATAGCCTTTGTCGGCATAGACGGCCGTACCTTCGGGCAGTCCTTCCAACAAAGGCGACAGGTGGTTGCACTCATGGGTATTGGCGGGGGTAATGTGCAGTTTCCCGATATAGCCTTCCTCATCGGTGCGGGTATGTTGTTTGTAACCGATTTTGTAGAGGCCGTTTTTCTTTGTCCAGCGGGCATCGCTGTCTTTACTCGGAGTGGTTTGGCCGCTGACTTGTCCTTTGTTATCGACTTCTATAGCCTGACGCTGTTTGCTGCCGGCAGTCTGAATAATGGTGGCGTCAACGACGGCAGCGGATGCTTTCTCTATTTTTAAACCTTTTTCGGTCAGTTGGCAGTTAATCAGTTTGAGCAGTTCGGACAGGGTATTGTCTTGCGCCAGCCAGTTGCGGTAGCGGCATAAGGTGCTGTAATCGGGGATGCTCAGTTCGTCGAAACGGCAAAACAGGTTGAAATCGATGCGGGTGATGAGGCTGTGTTCAAGTTCGGGATCGGAGAGGCTGTGCCATTGTCCGAGCAGGACGGCTTTGAACATGGACAACAGGGGATAGGCGGGACGGCCGCGGTGGTCTCTAAAGTAACGGGTTCTTTGACGATTCAGGTACTGTTCGATCGGCTGCTAATCAATCACCTGATCCAGCTTCAATAGTGGGAAGCGGTCGATATGTTTGGCAATCATGGCTTATGCGGTTTGCTGGAAGAAGGTGCTCATGGAAAATCCCCTAAATGTCTTGGTGGGAATTTAGGGGATTTTGGGG
>ADBE01000085.1 GCA_000176735.1 Neisseria polysaccharea ATCC 43768
CGGACAGGGTATTGTCTTGCGCCAGCCAGTTGCGGTAGCGGCATAAGGTGCTGTAATCGGGGATGCTCAGTTCGTCGAAACGGCAAAACAGGTTGAAATCGATGCGGGTGATGAGGCTGTGTTCAAGTTCGGGATCGGAGAGGCTGTGCCATTGTCCGAGCAGGACGGCTTTGAACATGGACAACAGGGGATAGGCGGGACGGCCGCGGTGGTCTCTAAAGTAACGGGTTCTTTGACGATTCAGGTACTGTTCGATCGGCTGCTAATCAATCACCTGATCCAGCTTCAATAGTGGGAAGCGGTCGATATGTTTGGCAATCATGGCTTATGCGGTTTGCTGGAAGAAGGTGCTCATGGAAAATCCCCTAAATGTCTTGGTGGGAATTTAGGGGATTTTGGGGAATTTTGCAAAGGTCTCTTCTTGTGTGAGCCTTATCTAAAATCAGGACAGCTTGTTCGTTTATTTCCTGAAGTGGAGATTCAAAAATGGCAACTGTTTTTATACCGCTCATACGAAACTGTTACGCCACTAATGGTATTAAAAGTCTTTGAAATACTTGAAGGAATTTTGAAAAAGGAATTCGAGAGATAGCCAAGCGTGAGGATTTTGCAAAGCTCTTGGGTTTATCAGAATGAATAAAACAGGAGGAGGATTTTCTTTCAGACGGCTATGTTAAAATATCGCCATCATTAAAAAGGATTGAATTATGGAAGCCACTGTCTATCTCGAAGACAACGAATACATCGCCTTGTGCGACCTCTTGAAATTGGCCGGACTTGCCGAAAGCGGCGGACAGGCGAAAGCGTTTATCGCCGAAGGGCTGGTGTTGCGCAACGGCGAAACCGAAACCCGCAAAACTGCCAAAATACGCGGCGGCGAAATCATTGAGTTTGACGGCGCGCGCTTGGAAATCGCCGATGGATATGACCCTGAAGCATAAAGCCGAAGCCCTTTTGGGCGAGCCGCTTTTAGACGAACCCGTCCGCCCCGAGTCGTGGGAATGCTGCGGTAGCGACTGCGGCGAGGCGTGCATTCAGACGATTTATTGGGCAGATAAGGCCCGCTACGACGCGCAACGGCGGAAATTGAAAGAAGCGGGTTGGTCGGACGATGCCGTCTGAAAACGGAACCAACATCTACTATTAATGTGTATAGAGGGGAACCTAATGGACATACTGGTCTAAGTCCTATACATGGCTCACCTGGAAATTAGCAAGGAACATAAATGGCTATTTATGACTTAAACGAAATAGTAACCAGTGCCGCATTAGGTATGTATAAAGGTAAATGGCAAAACATGGATTTTGAGCAAGTTTTACAAGATATTGTTCAGGAAACAGATTTTACATACTCTTGGGAATATGGGGAAAATTGGGCTATTTTCTGTCTAAACGAAAAGTCTGTTGGTATGTTATGTAAACAGATACCTTTCGCGATTATAGAGAATGAAAAATTATCACAGAAAATATACCAAGAATACCCTTGGATACTAACTCAACAAGTTTATCATTTTGATACAGATAAAATTTTATTAAACAAATATGTATGCAAATTAACTATTGGAATAATGAGTGCCATCAGCCAAGAACCTATATCTTTACAAGATCTTTATGTAGATACTGTGTAGATGTACATAGTGAGAACTCGCTGTTTGAAATTGCGTTAGGAATTCGCAATCCAAAATTGGTACAAGAGCTAGAACAACAATTAATTGAAGCATATGATTTAATGGATACAGCAGGATAACTAATAATGCAAACAAATAATGTACCCATCCCTACTGGCTCTATCCGCACATTCGGGGGTTGGGAATGACCGCATAGCGGCTTTTCCTTTGCATTTGCCATACACCGGTTTTTTAAAATGACCGCCGACGCCACACTGCCCGACAACATTGAAACATCCCGTCCTTCATTCACCACACACATAACACCCCATGATAGACCTGCACTGCCATTCCACCGTTTCCGACGGTATGCTCTCCCCCGCCGAAGTTGTGCGTCTCGCGCATCAAAACGGCTGCACGCTGCTGGCGTTGACCGACCACGACCACACCGGCGGCATCTCCGAAGCGCGTGCCGAAGCGGACAAACTCGGGCTGCGTTTCGTCAACGGCGTGGAAATCTCCGTAACTTGGCGCGGGCGTACCATACACGTCGTCGGTTTGGATTTCGACGAGCAGGACGAAAACCTGCAAAACCTGTTGGCGCAAGTGCGGCAAGGCCGTCTGAAACGTCTTGAAGCCATCGCCGCCAAGCTCGAAAAGAAAGGCATCGGCGGCGCATACGAAGGCGCACTCGCATTGGCGGCAAACAAAGAAATGGTCAGCCGCACCCACGTCGCCGAGTTCCTCATCCAAGCGGGACACGTCAAAAACAAGCAGCAGGCGTTCACCAAATACTTGGGTGACGGCAAATCCTGCGCCGTCCGACACGAATGGGCAACGCTGGAAGACTGCGTCTCCGCCGTCAACGGCGCGGGTGGGTTGGCGGTCATCGCCCATCCGATGCGCTACGATTTGTCCGCTACCGCCAAGCGCAATCTGTTTGAAGAATTTAAAAACCTCGGCGGCACAGGCATCGAAGTCCACAGCGGAAACTGTTGCAAAAACGACCGCCTCAACTACGCGCTTTTGGCAGAACGCTTCGGTATGCTCGCCAGCGCGGGCAGCGACTTCCACCGTTTAAACGACTTCAGCGGCGGCATTCTCGGCGCGTGTCCCGAGCTGCCGGAAAACTGCAGGCCGGTGTGGGAACATTTTTCCCGACATTGAATGCGGATAAAAATGCCGTCTGAAAACCTTTCAGACGGCATTTTTTTGTGTTTTAAACGTTGTCGTACAGTTTTCGGACGGTTTTACCGATGGCGGCAATGCCTTTTTCCAGCGTTTGAGCGTCCTGCGCGATACTCATGCGGATGCACTCGCCCGCGTGCGGGTAATCCTGCGTGTCGATGCCGACGAAGAAATGCTCGCCCGGAATAATCAGCGTACCTTCGGCTTTGAGCATTTCGTACAGGGTTTGCGAAGGAACGGGCAGGTTTTCAAACCAGAGCCACAGGAAAATCGCGCCTTCGGGTTTGTGGATTTTCATCGGGTACGCGCCCAGCTCCCGCTTGAGCAGCGAGACGGCGGTTTGCGCCTGATTGCGGTAAAACGGCCGGATGACTTGGTCGGCAAGCCGTTTCATCTCGCCGCTTTCCAGCAGCGGGGTGGCGATGGCTGCGCCGAAGCGCGTGGGGGCAAGGTTCACAATCGCGTTCAGGCTGCTGACGGCTTTGACGACTTCGGGTGCGGCGACGATGATGCCGGTGCGAACGCCCGGCAGGCCGACTTTGGACAGGCTGAAGCAGAGGATGATGTTTTCATGCCAATTCAGCGTTACGTCGCTGTAAATGATGTTGGGGAACGGCATTCCGTAGGCGTTGTCGATAATCAGCGGAATACCGTGTTCCTGCGCCAAAGCGTCCAAACGCGCCATCTCACCGTCGGTCAACACATTGCCGGTCGGGTTGGTCGGGCGCGAACAGCAAATCGCGCCGATTTTGCCTGCTTTGAGTTCGGGCAGGTTTTCCAATGCTTCAAAGTCCACGCGGTATTTGAAGAAGCCTGCTTCGCCTTCGTGTTCGACGTTTTCGATTTTGGGCTTGACGGAAACGAAGTGCTGCCCTTCGACGTGTACGTCGGCATAGCCGATATATTCGGGCGCGAGCGGCAACAAAATGGCTTTTTCTGCGGATGTGCCGTCTGAAAGGTTGAATTTGCCGCCGAAGAGGTTGAATAAATAGAAAAACGCGTTTTGCGAACCGTTGGTCAGCGCGATATTGTCGGCGGTCAGGTTCCAGCCGTATTCGCGGTTGAGGAAGGCGGTCAGCGCGTCAATCAGCGCGGCATCGCCTTGGGGATTGGAGTAGTTGCCGATGTTTTCGACGGCGTGTTCTGCCGCCAGTTTGGAAAATATGTCGGCGAACGCCTGATCGATTTCCGGAATGCGCGCCGGGTTGCCGCCGCCGAGCATGTTGACGGGCTTGTCGCTTTTGAGCGCGTCGCCGAGGTCGTCCATCAGTTGGAGGATGCCGCTGTGTTGTGTGAATTTTTCGCCGAATGCTGAAAACTGCATGTCAAACTCCGTGTGTGTAAGGTAGGTTGGTTTGTACGTTATGCCGTCTGAAGGTTCAGACGGCATTTTTTGTGTGTGTTTCTCGTACCCAAAGCAGGTCGCAGATGCCGTCGCTCGGGGCAAAGCCGGTCGGGGCGTTGATGAGCAGGGTACGGATTGCCTGCTGGTCGTAACGGTCGCAGGCCGAACGGATGCGGTCGAGCAGGGCGGAGAGCTCGTGCCACGGCAGCATGGTCTCGTTGGCGGTCATGATGCGCGGATGGCTGGTTTTGCGGACGTTGTCGCCGATGAGCAGCTCTTCGTAGAGTTTTTCTCCGGGACGCAGTCCGGTAATGAGGATTTCGATGTCGCCGTCAGGTTGTTCGGGTGTTTTGGGTTTGAGGCCGCTTAGGGTAATCATTTGGCGGGCAAGGTCGATGATTTTGACGGATTCGCCCATGTCGAGGACAAATACGTCGCCGCCCGTACCCATCGCGCCTGCCTGTATGACGAGTTGGGCGGCTTCGGGTATGGTCATGAAATAACGTGTGATGTCGGGGTGGGTCAGGGTGAGCGGGCCGCCTTCGGCAATCTGTTTTTCAAACAGCGGGACGACGGAGCCGGACGAACCTAAAACATTGCCGAAACGTACCATGCTGAAGCGGGTTTTCTGTCCGGGTTCGGCGGCGAGTGCCTGAAGGCAGAGTTCCGCCATGCGTTTGCTGGCACCCATGGTGTTGGTGGGGCGGACGGCTTTGTCGGTGGAGATGAGGACGAAAGTTCTTACGCCTGATGCCGTGGCGGCAAGCGCGCACTCGAGTGTGCCGAAGATGTTGTTGCGTATGCCTTCGACGGTGTTGAATTCGACCATGGGGACGTGTTTGTAGGCAGCGGCGTGATAGACGGTCGCAACGGAAAAGGCGGTCATGACGTGTTCGAGCAGCGTGCGGTTTTGCACCGAACCGAGAAAGGGCAGGATTTCGGTGTCGAGGCGTTTTTGGATGCAGGTTTCGCGCAATTCTTTTTCGATGGCGTACAGGGCGAATTCGGATAACTCGAACAGCAGCAGCTTTTCGGGGCGGCGGCGGATAATCTGGCGGCAGAGTTCCGAACCGATGGAGCCGCCCGCGCCGGTTACCATGACGGTTTTGCCTTCGATGTCGGCACTCATCAGGCGGTCGTCGGGCGCGACGGAATCGCGCCCGAGCAGGTCGGACACAGAGATTTTTTTGAGCGTGCCGATGCTGATTTTCCCGTCCATCAGGTCTTTCATTCCGGGAATGGTCAACACTTCGCACGGATAGGCTTCCAGTTTGCTGATGATTCGGCGGCGTTGTTCCTGAGTCGCGCTGGGAATGGCGAGCAGGATTTTTTCCACGCCGTAGCGTTCGATGAGGAAGGCGATGGCATCGGGCTGATAGACGGCAAGGTCGTAGATGACGGTGTGCCAAAGCTTGGAGTTGTCGTCCACAAAGGCGACCGCGGAATATTCGCGTATCTGTTTGACGGCCTCGAGCAGCTGTCTGCCCGACCGTCCCGCACCGTAAATGATGACGGGAGTCATATGTTTTTTTTGGTGGTCGGATAAAAGGCCGCGTATGACCATGCGGGAGCCGGTTACGGAGACAAGCAGCAGCAGAAAGTAGACGACGGGCAGGGCGAGGCGCAATTTTTCTTCAAATATCAGCGTATTGAGGAAAAACAGTACGGCGGAGACGAGGCTGCCAGCAAAGGCGGTGGTCAGGACGTGGAAACTGACAAAGCGTGTAACGGCACGGTAGAGCCCCATTCTGACGAACAGGCCGATGGTCAACAGCGCGGTCAATAGGAAAGACTGCCAGTTGGCAGGGTCGAACCATTCGTTCGAGTAGTCGGCCTTCAGGCTTTGGGTAAACCAGAAGGCGGTGAAAATCATCAGAAAATCGTGTATGAGGAAACAGATTTTCTTGATGTTGCGCGGTAGGGCAAGCAGGGTTTCCAGAGTCATGTTGTCGGCGGCGTGTGTTTTTCAGACGGCATATGCCGTCTGAAGGGTTATCGTGTGGCTTCGGTCAATACGGCTTCGATGTGTTCTTTGCAGAACGCGATTTCGCCGTCGGTCAGCGTTGGGTGCACCAAGAACATCAGGCTGGTGTCGCCCAGTTCGACGGCGTTTTTCAGCCGCTCTTTCGGCCGCCAAGGTGTGTTGTCGAAGGCTTTTTCCAAATAGACTTCGGAGCAGCTGCCTTGATAGCAGGGGACTTTGCGCGCGTTCAGTTCGTTCACGATGCGGTCGCGCGTCCAGCCGTCTTTGAGGTGTTCGGGGCGGACGAAGGCGTAGAACTTGTATTGCGCGTGTTCGATGTAGTCGGCGACTTCAACCAAACGGATGCTGGCAAATTTGTCCAAGCTTTCCGCCAGCTTGGCGGCGTGCGCTTGGCGGCGCGCCGTCCATTCGGGCATACGTTTGAGCTGGATGCGGCCGATGACCGCCTGCATTTCCATCATACGCCAGTTGGTGCCGAAGCTTTCGTGCAGCCAGCGGAAACCGGGTGCGTGTTCGCGGTGGTACACGGCATCGTAGCTTTTGCCGTGGTCTTTGTACGACCACATTTTGCGCCACAGCTCTTTGTCGTTGGTGGTGACCATGCCGCCTTCGCCGCCGGTGGTCATGATTTTGTCTTGGCAGAACGACCAAGCGCCGACGTGGCCGATAGAGCCGACGGATTTGCCTTTGTATTTCGCACCGTGCGCTTGGGCGCAGTCTTCAATCACCCACAAATCATGTTCTTTTGCCAAAGCCATGATGCCGTCCATTTCGGCGGGCATACCGGCAAGGTGGACGACGATGACGGCTTTGGTATTCGGCGTCAGCGCGGCTTTGATGGTTTCTACGCTGATGTTTTGGCTGTTCAAATCCACGTCGGCGAACACGGGGTTTGCGCCTGCGTTAACGATGCAGGACGCGGAGGCGAGGAAGGTGCGCGAGGTAACGATGACGTCGTCGCCTGCGCCTATGCCCATTGCTTTAAGCGCGACATCGAGTGCCAGCGTGCCGTTGGAAAGGGCGACGGCGTACCGCGTGCCGGCGAAAGCAGCAAATTCTTTTTCAAATTCGCGGCATTCGCTGCCCGTCCAGTAATTGACTTTGTTGGACAGCAGGACTTTGGAAACGGCATCGGCTTCTTCTTGGGTGAAGCAGGGCCACGGGGAGAGGGAGGTGTTCAGCATGGTGTTCCATCCGTCGGGTTTGGACGGCATTTCCGACCCTATGCCGTCTGAAGGGGATGCGCCCCGAAAAATCGGGCGTGCGCCGCAGGTGTTGTCAAAACCGCTCGGTGCGGTGTGTATTTTAATCGCTTATGCCGTCCCGGTCTCGGGGTTTTTGCCAACAAGGGGTTTTGCCGGGTTGCCCGCGACGGTCATGCCGTCTGAAACGTCGCGCACGACGACTGCGCCCGCTCCAATGGTTGCGCGGCTGCCGATACGGATTTGCTGGCGGCTGCACGCGCCCGTGCCTATCCAGCTTTCTTCGCCGATATGCGTGTTGCCCGACAGGTGCGCGCCCGGGCTGATGTGGACGAAAGCGTCAAGCAGGCAGTCGTGATCGACGGTGGCGGCAGTGTTCACAATCACGCCGTCTTTCAATACGCTGCCGGCCTGTACGACGGCTTTCGCCATCACGACGCTGCCCTGACCGACGGTTGCCGACGGGGAAACATATGCGTCCGGATGAATCAGGACGGGCAGGGAGAAACCGAGTGCGGCGGCTTTTTCGGCGATTTGGCGGCGTATGCGGTTGTTGCCGACGGCGACGGCGATGTCGAATTGTTCGGGCGATAAACTGTTTTCAAGCAGCAGCGTTGTGCCGATGACGGGAAAGCCGTTGACGCTGCCTTGTGCGCGGTCGTCCAGAAAAACGATTTCCCTGTACCGGTTGAGTGCGGCGGCAAGGTCGGCAACGACTTTTCCGTGTCCGCCCGCGCCAACGACGGCAAGTTTGCGTTTTCCTGTGAAAGGGGGCATGGTGGCTTCGCCCTGTGCGGAAATCCCTTCCTTGATTAATACTTTTTTAACCGTCAGCAGTAGGATTTTGATGTCGAGGCACAGGCTGAAGTGGTCGATATACCAGATGTCGCATGCGAAGCGTTCGTCCCATGAGGCGGCGTTGCGCCCGTTGACCTGCGCCCAGCCGGTAATACCGGGTTTCATTTCGTGGCGGCGGTTTTGGAAGTTGTCGTACAGCGGCAGATATTGCATCAGCAGCGGGCGGGGACCGACCAGGCTCATGTCGCCTTTGAGGACGTTCCACAGTTCGGGCAGTTCGTCCAAACTGGCGGCACGCAGTTTTTTGCCGAAGGGCGTGAGCCGCTCGCTGTCGGGCAGCGGAATGCCGTCTGAATCAAGCGCGTCGCGCATGGAACGGAATTTGACCATTTTAAAAGGTTTTCCGTCCTTTCCGGGGCGTTCCTGAAAGAAGAAGACGGGCGAACCCAGATTCTTGCGGATGAGGTACGCCAAAATCAGGAAAACGGGTGAGAGGACAATCAGCCCCGATGCGGATGCGATGATGTCGAACAGGCGTTTGACGGCTTTACTCATTTGCCAATCTTTCAATCAGGTTGACGATTTTCCGATAGGAAATGTCGCGCCTGAAGCGGCGGACGATTTCATCGGACTGAACGGGGTCGTTTTTGCACGCCATTTGGCAATCGATGATGTCGTGCCCGTGCCGCCCAAGCCCGACATAGAAGTGGTCAGGATGATTTTCATAATGGGAAACCTTGTTTTTTCAAATAATGAAACAGTTTGTGCAAATCTTTCCGGTGGCGCAGGATGCAGCCTGCCAGATATGCCGCCCATACGCCGGCAAACAGGGGGTAGTTTGCCGGTGTGCCGAAGCAGGTGTAGGCCGCCGAGGAGGCCAGGCAGAACAATGTGTGCATATAAAGCGGCAGGCGTTTGAGCGGCTGCCACAGGCGACAGGAGCTTTCTGTCTTGAAAACAAAAAACAACCAGAATGAGGCGGCACAGGCAACCGCCGCGCCGCGCGCGCCGCCGGACGGTACGGCAAGCCCCAGCAGCAGCAGGTTTGCCGCCAGCGCGCCCAAGGTGGCGAGCGCGATCGGGCGTGTTTTTCGGACGACGTTCAAACCGATGCCGCTGATTTCTACCAGCGTGCAAAACAGCGGCGGCAGCATACACGATACGACGATAAACCGGACGGCGGCGTAGTTTTCCGGCAGCAGGAGGGAGGCGAGGGGCGAGAAAATGCCGGTCAGGCAGACGGCGGCGGCAAGCAGGGCGGAGGCGGATTCTGCCGTTGCCGAGAGGCGGGCGGGCGGGGCGTTTTCTTCGATTGCGCGGAAAATATACGGTGTCCAGACCGTTGAAAAGATGCTTTGGAACAATAATGCCGCCCCGCCGAACGAAATACCCATCGAATAAACGCCGAGCTGTTCTAGGCCGGCATATTTTTTCAGGAACAAACGGTCGGCGGATGCCAGCCCCCAATAGGCGATGCTGCTTAGTGCGATCGGTATGCCGTAGCGCAGGCCGCGATGCAGGACGGCGGATGAAAACGGTGCTCGCCGGACGGCCTTCAGACGGCATCGGTTTTGAAACAGCAAAAAGGCGGCGGCGGCAAGGTTTGCCAGCGCGTAAACGGCGGTCAGGACGGCGGTGTTCGCCGGAAAGTGCAGCAGCCCGACCGTCAGCGGCAGCAGCAGCAGGATGGCGAGCTTGGACACGAGTTGCGCGGACGAAAAGGCAAGGGCGCGTCCTTCCATACGCAAAACCAGTAAGAGAAAGCGGATGGGCAGGAAGCTCAGTTCAAACAGCACCAGCCCGATGCCGGCGGCGGCATCGTCGAGCGAAAACAGGATTTCAGACGGCAGGGACGGGCGGGAAAGCAGCAGGGCGGCTATCGCGGCGGCAGACAGCAGCGGCGGCAGGAACAGGGTTTTGAACAAAGTGTCTTTGTCGGCGGCGGCATAGTATTCGCGGACGTATGCCTGATCCAGCCCGAGGCACAATACCGACACCGTCAGTCCCGCCGCCGTCTGCATCAGCACGATGCGTCCGATGTCGTCGGCGGGGAAATACCACGACAGCAGCGGCAGGATGATGACGGCTAAAACCGCGCTGCCGATCGAGCCTGCCGCGTAGCCGAGGATTTCTTTTGTGTCCATTTTTGATGTCCGGACGGAGGCGGGATGCTGCCTATGCCGTCTGAAGCCTTTCTTGATCGGAATTTGACGGCTTTCAGACCGTCGCGGCTGCCGGCGGGGTGCGGCAGTCCGGGTTGCGCTTTTTCGGGTGGGCGGCGGTCTGAATGGTGCCGTTTTTTATCGGCGTTATTATATAGTGAAACGGCACAAACCCTTTAAAAGGCGTTGCCGTTTTTCCGGAACACGGTTTTGATGTCGTGTCCGAGGATTTCGCTTGAAACGGGTGTCCACAAGGGTGGTGCGGAAAGGGCGGCGCGGTTTTCGGGCAGGGAAAACAGGTCTTTGCCGCCGCCGAGGATTTTGGGCGAGCGGTATAAAACGATTTCGTCCGCCAAATCTTCTGCCAAAAATGCGGATGTGAGTTCGGAGCCTGCTTCGACCATGATTTCGCCGAAACCTTCGTCGGCAAGGAGGCGCATCAGGTGGTGCAGGTCGATTTTGCCGTCTGCCGTTTCAGACGGCATCAGGATGCGGATATGTGCGTGTTCCCGATAGGGGCGGAGTTTGTCTTCATCGCGTTCCAAGGTGGCGATGTAGGTCGGAGATTGTCCGTCGGTAACCAAATGGCTGTACGGGGGCAGGCGCAGGCGGCTGTCTAACACGATGCGTGCGGGTTGGCGCAAAGTTGGAAAAGCGCGGACGTTGAGCCGGGGATTGTCCGCCAACACCGTGCCGATGCCGGTCAGCACCGCGCAGCTTTCGGCGCGCAAAACCTGTACGTCGGCGCGTGCTTCTTCGCCGGTAATCCAAAAACTGCTGCCGTCTGAAAGGGCGGTTTTGCCGTCTAATGAAACGGCGCATTTGAGGCGGACAAAGGGGCGGCGGCGTTCGATGCGCGATAAAAATCCCCGGTTGAGTTCCTTTGCTTCGCTTTCGAGCAGCCCGCATTCCATCTTGATGCCTGCCGCTTCAAGGAGGGCGAGCCCTTTGCCTGCAACCAGTGGGTTGGGGTCGCGCATGGCGGCGACGACGCGGGACACGCCCGCCCGCACCAGTGCTTCGGCACAGGGCGGTGTGCGCCCGTAATGGCTGCACGGTTCGAGGGTAACAAAGGCGGTCGCGCCTTTTGCCATTTTCCCCGCCTGACGCAGGGCGTGGACTTCGGCGTGCGGTTCGCCGGCTTTGATGTGGAAACCCTGCCCGACAACTTGACCGCCTTGTGCGATAACGCAGCCGACGCGCGGGTTGGGCGAAGTGGAAAAACGCCCCAAAGCGGCAAGGTCGAGGGCGTTTTGCATCATAGAAATATCTGTTTCGGAAAACATCGGGATACCGTATCAGTATGGGTTGGGGGAATCAGGCTTTGCGGTCTGTTTTGACGGCTTGCGCCAGCCACGAGGCAAAGTCTGACGGATTGTCGAAGTGTTTGTGCAGTGCGGCGAAGCGGACGGCGGCTTCCGTATCTTGTCGGAGCAGTTCTTTTAGCACCATGTCGGCAAGTGCGGCAGAGGGGATGTCGCGCTGACCCGAAGTGTAGAGCCTGTGTTCCGTCAGGCGGACGGTTTCGTCGATCTGTTCGGGTGTCAGGGCGGATTTTCGGGCGGCGGCGGTCAGGTCGTTGCGGAGGCGTTGTGCATTGAAGGGCGAACGTTTTTTGTCCGTGCCGATGACGGCGGGCATTTTGAGTTCGGCGGTTTCGAGCGTGCCGAAGCGTTTGCCGCAGTTGGGGCAGTGGCGGCGGCGGCGCACGGCGTTGCGTTCTTCTATCAGGCGCGAATCGGCAACGCGGGTGTCGGGGTGGGCGCAAAACGGGCATTTCATGGCGTTTCTTCCTGATGCCGTCTGAACGTCAAACCGATACGCCGGCGGCGCGGGCGATTTCCAGACCTTCTTCGGCACTCATATAGACGGGGTTTTCGGGACGGTCGTGTCGGACGATGTTGCCTTCGCGGAACATGACCAGTTCGTTCACGGCAAGTTGGGACCATGATTCGTCGCGGGTCAGCGGCAGGGTGGCGATAACGGCGACGCGGTCGTTGGGCGTGGTTACTTCGGCAAAATCGACCATCACGTCGTCGTCGAGCAGGCGCGCCTTGCCGAACGGGGCTTGGCGGACGATGTAGTGCAGTAGTGTGCTGGCGTGGGCAAACAGGGCAATGCCGTCTGAAAGCATAAAGTTAAACAGCCCGAACTTGCGGATTTCGTGCGTCAGCCCCGCAATCGCGTCAAACAGCGTGTCGTCGTCGGGACGGACGGCAAAGCGTGTGCGCAGGCGGTTGAGGATGTGGCAGAACGCGCGTTCGGAATCGGTTGTGCCGACGGGGTGGAAAAATTCGCCCTGTTCGGGGAAAAAATCGATCAAATGTCCGTTGTGGGCAAATAGCCAGTAGCCGCCCCACATTTCGCGCATAAAGGGATGGGTGTTCGCCAGCGAGGTTTGACCTTGCGAGGCTTTGCGGATATGGGCGACGACGTTTTCCGATTTAATCTGGTAGGCGCGCACGAGGTCGGCGACGGGGGAGTTTGCACTCGGCTTGTCGTCGTGGAACAGGCGCACGCCTTTGCCTTCGAAAAAGCCGATGCCGAAACCGTCGGCATGATGGTCGGTAATGCCGCCCCTGCGGCGGAAGCCTTCAAAGGAAAACATAATATCGGTCGGCGTATTGCAGTTCATGCCCAGCAGTTGACACATAGTTTGTCCAAATGATTCAGATGGTCGCAAGTATTCGGATTATACCCCGAACTGAAAATGCCGTCTGAAATACGGCTTGTTCCCCATTATTCCCGCGAAAACAGAAAACAAAGACGGAAACTTAAGATTCTGTCATTCCCGCGCAGGCGGGAATCTAGAAATGAAAAGCAACGGGAATTTATCGGAAACGACCGAAACCGAACAGACTGGATTCCCGCTTTTGCGGGAATGACGGCGACAGGGTTGCTGTTATTCCGGATAAATTCCTGTGATTTTGAATTTCTGGATTTCCATCTGCGCGGAAATGACGGCGGACAGATTGTCGTTATTCCGGATAAATCCCTGCGATATGGGATAACCGGATGCCCGCTTTTACGGAGAATGATGATGGAAAGTCATCATCGTGCGTCAAACCCGCGCGGCAACACACCGGTAAAGCCGATGCCGTCTGAACGCCCTTCAGACGGCATCGGTATGGCTAATCAGAGATACGGTTGCAGGGTGCGGCGGAGGATGTCCGTGTCGGTAATTTCGGTGATGTTGGCTTCGCCCAGCCGGTTCAGACCGATAAAGCGCATCACACCGCTGCTGACTTTTTTGTCGTGGCTCATGTGTTCCAGCCATTTTTCGAATGGGAACACGGGCGGTGCGGACGGCAGTCCGGCGGCTTCGAGCAGGGCAGCGAGCCGCGCGGTATCTGCGGCGGAGATTTTGCCCAGTTGTTCGGATAAACGCGCCGCCAACACGCAGCCGGCGGCGACGGCCTCGCCGTGCAGCCATACGCCGTAACCCATTTCCGCTTCGACGGCGTGTCCGAAGGTGTGTCCGAGGTTGAGCCATGCGCGTATGCCCTGTTCGGTTTCGTCTTGGGCGACGATGTCTGCCTTCATTTGGCAGCAACGGTACACAGCTTCGGTGAGGGGCGCGCGTTCGAGTGCCATCAGTTTGGGTATATGCTGTTCCAGCCATTCAAAAAACTAATGTCGCCGAGCGCGCCGTATTTGATGACTTCCGCTATACCGGCGGACAATTCGCGGACGGGCAGGGTATGCAGCGTGTCCAAGTCGGCAAGCACCGCCTGCGGCTGGTAGAACGCGCCGATCATATTTTTGCCGAGCGGGTGGTTGATGGCGGTTTTACCGCCGACGGAGGAATCGACCTGACTTAATAAAGTAGTGGGAATTTGAACAAATGGCGCGCCGCGTTGATAAGTAGCCGCCGCAAAACCCGTCATATCGCCGATCACGCCGCCGCCCAGTGCGATGAGCGTGGTTTTGCGTTCGGCGCGGTTTTGCATCAGCCCGTCAAAGATGAGGTTGAGCGTCTGCCAGTTTTTGTGCGCCTCGCCGTCGGGCAGGATGATGCTGAAATGGGATACGCCTGCCGCATCCAATGCCGTCTGAAGCGTGCCGAGGTAGAGCGGCGCGACGGTTTCGTTGGTGATGATGGCGGCGCGTTTGCCCAAATGCGGTTTGAGCAGGCTTCCTGCCTGCGGCAGCAGTTCGTTGCCGATAAAGATGGGGTAGGTGTGCGAAGGCGTGTGTACGGTCAGTGTTTTCATGCGTCGGTTTTTATTCGGATAAAAGGTTGAGCAGGGTTTGTATGGTTTGCCGGCAGTTTCCCGATTCGACGGTGAAGTCGGCAGTTTGCCTGTAAAGCGGGTCGCGTGCGGTGTAGAGTTCGCGTAATCTGCCCAAGGGATCGGCAACTTGTAAAAGGGGGCGGTTGCTGTCGCAGCGCGTCCGTTCGAGGAGTGTTTCAGGTTGCGCGTGCAGATAGACGACCGTGCCGCTTTTGCGGATAAGGGCGCGGTTTTCTTCTTTTAACACCGCGCCGCCGCCGGTGGACAGGACAATATGCGGCAGGACAATCAGTTTTTTGAGTATGGCGGTTTCGCGCGAACGGAATCCCTGTTCGCCTTCCATTTCAAATATGGTGGGGATGGGAACGCCGGCGGCTGCGGCGATTTCGTGATCGCTGTCGTAAAAACGGTAATCCAGCCGCTGCGCCATTTGCCGGCCCAACGTGGTTTTGCCCGCGCCCATCAGTCCGATGAGGATGAGTTTGTCGTTAAAGTTTTTCATCACAATTCCTTAATGTTTGACACCCCGCCTTTCGGGGCGGCAGGGTTCGGGCTTGTCGGGTTACGGCGGGATTTTATACGAAATCGGCAGGGCGGCGGTATGTTTGGAAAAATAACCCGACCATCCCGAACCTTTCTGATTTTAAGGAAAAATAAAAGAAATCAGGGAGGTTTTTTATTTCAGGCTGTGTTTTGACAATCCGTTGATTTCACTTATTTGTCAGGAAAAGGCAATTATCTTTGCTTAGGCAAACAATTATCCGATTGAATATATTGAAGATAATATGTTTATCAATACTATAGTGGATTAACAAAAACCAGTACGGCGTTTCCTCGCCTTAGCTCAAAGAGAACGATTCTCTAAGGTGCTGAAGCACCAAGTGAATCGGTTCCGTACTATTTGTACTGTCTGCGGCTTCGTCGCCTTGTCCTGATTTTTGTTAATCCACTATAAAGACCGTTGGGCATCTGCAGCCGTCATTCCCGCGAAAGCGGGAATCTAGAATTTCAATGCGGCAAGAATTTATCGGAAAAAACCGAAGTTTAAAGACCTAGATTCCCGCCTGCGCAGGAATGACGGGGTTTTAAGTTGCCGTTTCGGGTTGCTGTTTTTTGTGGAAATGACGAGGCTTTGGATTGCGAGGATTTATCCCTTCCGCCGTCATTCCCACAAAAGTGGGAATCTAGAAATGAAAAGCAACAGGAATTTATCGGAAATGACCGAAACTGAACGGACTGGATTTCCGCTTTCGCGGGAATGACGGCTCAAAAGTTACGAGACGAAAAACAAGCGAAACCAGACAAGTTGGATTCCTGCCTGCGCGGGAATGACGGCATTTCGGTCGCGGCAAAAAGCATAAAGAAAGGGCATATGCCGTAAAACATATGCCCTTATCTGGCCGCATTAATAGCGCAGGCTGTTGCCGGCCGTATCCATAATCCTTGGGGTAATGAAAATCAGCAGCTCGCGGCGGTTGGTGCTTTTCCCGCGTGTTTTAAAGAGGTTGCCGATAACGGGGATGTCGCCCAACAGGGGGACTTTGGTCAGCGTATTGCCGTTCTCTTCTTCATAAATGCCGCCTACAATCAAAGTGCCGCCGTTTTCAACCATAGCCTGCGTATTCAGGTTTTTGGTTTGGATACACTTGGTCGTCTCATCTTTTACGGTACAGTCGACAGGCGTGTCTTTATTGATTTTGACGGTCATAATGATTTGCCCGTCGGGCGTGATGTTCGGCGTAACGGTCAGCCCCAAGACGGCTTTTTTGAAGGTTGTGGTTGTGCTGCTGCTGCTGCCCGAACTTGAAGTGTCTTGGTAGGGGATTTCTGTACCGGATTCGATTTTGGCCTCTTTGCGGTTTTGGGTCAGCACGCGCGGATTGGCAAGCGTTTTGGTTTTTGAAAGCGACTCGGATGCGGACAATTCCAAATTCAACGCGCCGGAGGAAATCGCGCGCACCAGCGAAATGCTGTTTGCGGCAGCGGCAACCGGCAGGTTGATGCTGGTTTGGGCAGACCATTTGCCGTCGCCGCCTTCAAAACCCGAGTTCACACCCCAGCCGAATGCGCGGTCTGCATCTTTCAGTTTTTTCTTGCCTGTCGCACCGAACTTAACGCCCAAATCGCGCGAGAAGCCGTCTGCCGCCTCGACGATGCGCGCCTCAATCATTACTTGTTGCGCGGGCACGTCCAATTCGTCAATCAGTTTGCGGAATTTTTCGATGACGCTGCGGGTATCGGTAACAATCAGGGTGTTGGTGGCGGGATCGATCAGCACGCTGCCCCTGCCGCTGATAAGCGTGTTGCGGTTTCCGGTCGTGTCGGCATTGTCCAAACGCAGGATGCTGCGGAATTCTTCCACATTTTTGTATTTCAACTGGAAGTTTTGGGAATACAGCGCGCCCAGATCGGCGATGTCTTTTTCTGCCTGTAAGAAGGCTTTGTCTTTGGCAAGCAGCTCGTCGCGGGGCGCGATGTTGACGATGTTCCCTTGCTGGCGCATATCGAGGTTGCGCGCCTGCATAACCAAATCCAAAGCCTGATCCCAAGGCACATCTTTGAGGGAGAGGGTCATTTTGCCGTTGACGGAGTCGCTGGCAACAATATTCATTCCGGATTCTTTGGCCAAAATCTGCAGGATGGTGCGGACTTCGACATCTTGGAAGTCAAGGGAGATTTTCCGGCCTTTGAAGGTTTTGGGCGCATTGTTCACGCCGCCTGACTCGAGATTTTGTTTTTTCGGCAGGACTTGGAAGGTAAAGTGTCCGGGCGCGGCGGATTTGTTGACGAGTTCCCAGTTGCCGGCTGTTGTGATAATCAGCTGGGTGTCGTTATTGAGGCGTTTCAGCGTAACCTTTTGAACCGGTGTTTTGAAGTCTGCCACATCCAAACTGCGTTGGAGCGCGGTCGGCAGGGGTACGTTT
>ADBE01000084.1 GCA_000176735.1 Neisseria polysaccharea ATCC 43768
GGCGACGAGATTGAAATCGTCGGTCTGAAAGAAACCCAAAAACCACCTGTACCGGCGTTGAAATGTTCCGCAAACTGCTGGACGAAGGTCAGGCAGGCGACAACGTAGGCGTATTGTTGCGCGGTACTAAGCGTGAAGACGTAGAGCGCGGTCAGGTATTGGCCAAACCCGGCACCATCACTCCGCACACCAAGTTCAAAGCAGAAGTGTACGTACTGAGCAAAGAAGAGGGCGGCCGCCATACCCCGTTCTTCGCCAACTACCGCCCCCAATTCTACTTCCGTACCACCGACGTAACCGGTGCGGTTACTTTGGAAGAAGGTGTGGAAATGGTAATGCCGGGTGAAAACGTAACCATTACCGTGGAACTGATTGCGCCTATCGCTATGGAAGAAGGCCTGCGCTTTGCGATTCGCGAAGGCGGCCGTACCGTGGGTGCCGGCGTGGTTTCTTCTGTTATCGCTTAATTGAAGGATATTGATAAATGGCAAACCAAAAAATCCGTATCCGCCTGAAAGCTTATGATTACGCCCTGATTGACCGTTCTGCACAAGAAATCGTTGAAACTGCAAAACGTACCGGTGCCGTTGTAAAAGGTCCGATTCCGTTGCCGACCAAAATCGAGCGTTTCAACATTTTGCGTTCTCCGCACGTGAACAAAACTTCCCGTGAACAATTGGAAATCCGCACCCACTTGCGCCTGATGGACATCGTGGATTGGACCGACAAAACTACCGATGCGCTGATGAAGCTGGATTTGCCGGCCGGTGTTGATGTAGAAATCAAAGTCCAATAATTCGGACTGTCGAAAATCCCCAAGCAATCAATGCTTGGGGATTTTTTATGTTATGCCGTCTGAAAATATGCGGCGGCAAACAGATTCAAGATAAAACAACAAAATCAAAAAACAGTGCGGCCGGTGAAATCGGCTTATTTTGTGCCTCAAGAATCTTCAGACGGCATTTTTTAGTGAACAAAACAGGATATTTTTTATCCATAGCCTTCCGAAGGCTTGCCCCCCCCCCCCCGAAGAAAGGTAGAATCAGGCTTGGTTTGGGCAGAAGCATCCATCTGATTCTAAGGATGGATGATGTTTTATTCTCAAGTAAATAAAGGAAAGATGATGAGCCTACTTAATGTCTTTAAAGATATTTTAAACAACAAAGAATTGAATTCGGAAGAACGGCATGATTTGGAGCGGGCGGTTAATATCTTGCAGGATACGCACGTCAATATTTTGATTACCGGAGCCACCGGTTGCGGCAAATCATCCACCATCAATGCCTTGTTCAGCATAGATCAGGCAACGGGAAAGAGTGATGGGGCGGTAAAGGAAGTCGCAAAAGTAGGCGTGGGCGTAGATCCTGAAACTATGGATATTGCCAAATATGAATTGGAAAATATGACGATTTGGGATAGTCCGGGCTTGGGCGACGGAGAGAAGGCAGACCAAAAGCACCGGCGCAATATCATCAATAAGCTGCTGGAGAAAGACAGTAACGGCAATGCCGTCATCGACTTGGTTTTGGTACTGCTTGACGGCGGTTCTAGGGACTTGGGGACATCGTACGAACTGATTAACAATGTAATCATCAATACATTGAAGAAGAGCGGGGAAGGCCGTACAGACCGGTTGCTGGTTGCGATTAATCAGTGCGATATGGCGATGAAAGGGCGGAATTGGGATGCGGAAGCCGGCCGTCCGAATGCCGCCTTGGAAAACTTTTTGGAGGAGAAAGTGTGTTCGACACGCAAGCGCATTCAGGAAGCTACCGGCGTTACGGTCAACCCGATTTATTTTTCAGCGGGCTTTAAGAGTGAGGATGAGGAGCAGCGTCCCTATAACATAACCCGCCTGTTGCGTTACATCATTACGGCTATGTCGTCTGAAAAACGGGTGATTGTGGCAGAGAAGATTAATGTGGAAGAAATCGAGCGAGATACCAGCCGCCGCAAACAGGAGGAGCGGCAAGAAATCGACAGCAGTATCGGCAGTGCGCTGGAGAAAATATTGGGGGCTGCGGGAGGCGTGGTTAAAGATGTTGTTTCAACGATAGCGAGCAGTGTCGGGACGCTGATCGGCGGAGCTGCAAAAGCGATTGGAGAAACGATTGGAAGGGGGATTAGCACGATTGCCTCTTGGTTTGGCTGGTAGGAGCGCATATGCATCGTTACCGTATTTCTGAAATCGGGCAAAAAGTCACAGCAGCCGGTTTCCATCCTCTGGATGTCTTGCTTGTCGGTGCGACAGGTGTCGGCAAGTCCTCAACCTTAAATGCCTTGTTTGGCGAACAAAAAGCCAAGGTAGGCACAGGCGTGGATCCCGAAACGCAATTGGTCGAAAGCTATATGCTGAACGATGTGTTGCGGTTTTGGGACAGCGCAGGTTTGGGCGACGGGAAGGAGGCTGACCGCACACATCGGCAAAAACTGATTGATGTCCTGTCCAAAACCTACACTCATTCGGATGGGCAGTGGGGCTGGATAGATTTGGTGTTCGTTATCCTTGACGGCAGCTCCCGCGATTTGGGTACGGCTTATGATTTATTGGAGGGACGTTATCCTTAAAATGATTGATCCGGAT
>ADBE01000083.1 GCA_000176735.1 Neisseria polysaccharea ATCC 43768
AGATACCTTTGAATATTGCCGCGCCCAAGGTCTGGATTCCCGCCTGCGCGGGAATGACGGCGGAGGGTGGACGATGCCGCCTGCGCGGGAATGACGGGTCTTTTATCATCTTTAAAGGCTGCCGCGCGCCATCTCGACGGCGGTCTCCACGGCAGTTATCAGGCTGCCGGAGTCCGCCCTGCCGGTTGCCGCCAAATCGAGCGCGGTGCCGTGATCGACGGAGGTGCGGATAAAGGGCAGCCCCAGCGTGATGTTCACGCCCTGCCCGAAACTGTGGTATTTCAACACGGGCAGCCCTTGGTCGTGGTACATCGCCAATACGGCATCCGCACCTTCGAGCATAAACGGTTGGAACAATGTGTCCGCCGGATATGGGCCGGCAAGGTTTATCCCTTCGCGGTGCAGGTTTTCGAGCGCGGGGATAATGGTGTCGGTTTCTTCGTGTCCGAGGTGTCCGCCTTCGCCGGCGTGGGGGTTGAGTCCGGCGACCAGGATTTTGGGATTTTTGATGCCGAATTTGTGTTTTAAGTCGTGATGCAGAATGCGTGCGACGCTTTCAATCAGCGGTTGCGTGATGGCGGCGGCAACGTCTTTCAGCGGCAGGTGGGTCGTTACGAGGGCGACGCGCAGGCCTTTGCCGGCAAGCATCATCACGACCTGCCCCGTGCCGCTTTTTTCCGCCAGATATTCGGTGTGTCCGCTGAAAAAACCTGTGCTTGCGCGCGCGTCGTTGATGATGCCTTTGTGCAGCGGCGCGGTAACGATGCCGTCGAAAATGCCGTCTGAAATGCCTGTGAGCGCGGTGTCTAGAAGTTGCAGCACATAGGCGGCGTTGGCGGGATTGAGTTTGCCCGCCTCAACCGCTTCGGCGGTCGGGATGTGCAGCACTTCCAGCACGCCTTCTTCGGGCGCGCCGCCTGATTCCGGATCAAAGTCGCGCAAGACGACGCTTTTGCCCAAGGCTTCGGCGCGCGCGCGCAATAGGTTTTTGTCGCCCAATACCGCGCAGCGGCAGGGCAGGCGGGCAAATGCCAAGTCCAAACAAATATCGGGGCCGATGCCGGCAGGCTCGCCGGAAGTAACGGCAAAGACGGGCTGTTTCATTTCGTTTGCTCCAAACAAAATGTGATTCTAACGCCGCAGCCGCGCGGCGATGTAAATTTTTCTGATTTTGTTGACAATCTGCTAGAATGGGCGTTTACAAAATTTAAACCCTGCTTACATACCGCCATATGTGCGGGTTTCAACTTTAAGGAAGCGATATGAACGAGAACTTTACCGAATGGCTGCACGGCTGGGTCGGCGCCATCAACGATCCGATGTGGTCATACTTGGTTTATATGCTTTTGGGTACGGGGCTTTTCTTCACCGTAACCACGGGCTTTGTCCAATTCCGCCTGTTCGGACGCAGCATCAAAGAAATGCTCGGCGGCCGCAAACAGGGGGACGACCCTCACGGCATCACGCCGTTTCAGGCATTTGTAACCGGCCTTGCCAGCCGCGTGGGTGTGGGCAACATCGCGGGCGTGGCAATCGCCATCAAAGTCGGCGGGCCGGGCGCGGTGTTTTGGATGTGGGTAACCGCCTTAATCGGTATGAGTTCGGCGTTTGTCGAATCTTCGCTGGCGCAGCTCTTTAAAGTCCGCGACTACGACAACCACCATTTCCGGGGCGGCCCCGCCTACTACATTACTCAAGGGCTGGGGCAGAAATGGCTGGGCGTGTTGTTCGCCCTGAGTCTGATTTTCTGTTTCGGCTTTGTGTTTGAAGCGGTTCAGACCAATACCATCGCCGATACCGTCAAATCGGCGTGGGGCTGGGAGCCTCATTATGTCGGCGTTGCCCTGGTGATTTTAACCGCGCCGATTATCTTCGGCGGCATCAGGCGCGTATCTAAAGCGGCTGAAATCGTCGTGCCCCTGATGGCGGTTTTGTACCTCTTTATCGCACTTTTCATCATTTTGACCAATATTCCGATGATTCCGGACGTGTTCGGTCAGATTTTTTCGGGCGCGTTCAAATTCGACGCGGCAGCAGGCGGCTTCCTCGGCGGTCTGATTTCGCAAACGATGATGATGGGCATCAAACGCGGCCTGTATTCCAACGAGGCGGGTATGGGTTCCGCACCGAACGCTGCCGCCGCCGCCGAAGTGAAACACCCTGTTTCGCAAGGTATGATTCAAATGTTGGGCGTTTTCGTCGATACCATCATCGTTTGTTCTTGCACCGCCTTCATCATCTTGATTTACCAACAGCCTTATGGCGATTTGAGCGGTGCGGCACTGACGCAGGCGGCGATTGTCAGCCAAGTGGGGCAATGGGGCGCGGGCTTCCTCGCCGTCATCCTGTTTATGTTTGCCTTTTCCACCGTTATCGGCAACTATGCCTATGCCGAGTCCAACGTCCAATTCATCAAAAGCCATTGGCTGATTACCGCCGTTTTCCGTATGCTGGTTTTGGCATGGGTCTATTTCGGCGCGGTTGCCAATGTGCCTTTGGTCTGGGATATGGCGGATATGGCAATGGGCATCATGGCGTGGATCAACCTCGTCGCCATCCTGCTGCTCTCGCCATTGGCGTTTATGCTGCTGCGCGATTACACCGCCAAGCTGAAAATGGGCAAAGACCCCGAGTTCAAACTTTCCGAACATCCGGGCCTGAAACGCCGCATCAAATCCGACATTTGGTAAATCCCGCCCTTACCAGAGCCGCTTCCCCGCGAAGCGGCTTTTCTCTTCCTGCGCGCACTGTAAAAACAGGGCGAACAAGCGTACAATCCCAAACCTTTACTTTTGAATCCATTTCGTTTTTCAGACGACATCCTGCTTGGAATGCCGTCTGAAACACCGTCAGGCAATACACACATGACCCACATGATTTACCCCAAAACCTACGACGTGATTGTCGTCGGTGGCGGCCACGCAGGCACGGAAGCCGCGCTTGCCGCCGCACGCATGGGCGCGCAGACGCTTTTGCTCACACACAATATCGAAACGCTCGGACAAATGTCGTGCAACCCTTCCATCGGCGGCATCGGTAAAGGGCATTTGGTACGCGAACTCGACGCGCTCGGCGGCGCAATGGCGTTGGCAACCGACAAATCCGGTATCCAGTTCCGCCGTCTGAACGCCAGCAAAGGCGCGGCAGTTCGTGCCACGCGCGCGCAGGCGGATCGCATCCTGTACAAAGCCGCCATCCGCGAAATGTTGGAAAACCAAGAAAACCTCGACCTTTTCCAACAAGCCGTCGAAGACGTCATACTCGACGGCGAACGCATCAGCGGCGTGATCACCGCGATGGGCGTGGAGTTTAAAGCACGCGCCGTGGTGCTGACCGCAGGCACGTTTTTGTCCGGCAAAATCCACATCGGTTTGGAAAACTACGAAGGCGGACGCGCCGGCGACCCCGCCGCCAAATCGCTGGGCGGACGTTTGCGCGAATTGAAGCTGCCGCAAGGCCGTCTGAAAACCGGCACGCCGCCGCGCATCGACGGACGCACGATTGACTTTTCCCAACTGACCGAACAGCCCGGCGACACGCCCGTGCCCGTCTTTTCCGTGCGCGGCAACGCCGATATGCACCCGCGCCAAGTGTCCTGCTGGATTACGCATACCAACACGCAAACCCACGACATCATCCGCTCAGGCTTCGACCGCAGCCCGATGTTTACCGGCAAAATCGAAGGCGTGGGTCCGCGTTATTGTCCGTCTATCGAAGACAAAATCAACCGCTTCGCCGACAAAGACAGCCACCAGATTTTCCTCGAACCCGAAGGCTTGACCACGCACGAATACTACCCCAACGGTATCTCCACCAGCCTGCCGTTCGACATCCAAATCGCGCTCGTCCGCAGTATGAAAGGTTTGGAAAACGCCCATATCCTGCGCCCCGGTTACGCCATCGAATACGACTACTTTGATCCGCGCAACCTCAAAGCCAGCCTCGAAACCAAAACCATTGAGGGATTGTTTTTCGCCGGACAAATCAACGGCACGACAGGCTACGAAGAAGCCGCCGCGCAAGGCCTGCTCGCAGGCGCGAACGCGTGCAATATGTGCGTGGGCGAAGACC
>ADBE01000082.1 GCA_000176735.1 Neisseria polysaccharea ATCC 43768
GGACTTCCCTGAAGTCTGTACCTGCCCTCTGAGAAAGATCGCGGGTAGAAGACGTTGCTAGATCTGTAGAACACCGCCTTGGTGACGTGCATGTCTTCACGGTCCTCCTTCTTCACATTGCTGGCACATTTTAATGCCTTTGGGTTTTAGACATTTTGCAGGTAAAAAACAAGTTTTAGGGGCGCCTGGGTGGCTCGGGCAGTTGGGCATCCGACTTTGGCTCAGCTCATGATCTCACGGGTTGTGAGTTCAAGCCCCGCGTCAGGCTCTGTGCTGACAGCTCAGAGCCTGGAGCCTGCTTCGGATTCTGTGTCTCCCTCTCTCTCTGCCCCTCCCCCGCTCATGCTCTGTCTCTCTCTCTCTGTCAAAAATAAATAAACAATTTAAAAAAAATTTTTTTTTAAATACAAAGGAAGTAGGCATGTTTCTCATCGCCGATAACAGGATGGTCCATTTCCACAAGACAGGTGGCCCTTACATTTTCCTCATTTTCTGTGGGTCTCTTATTCCGGCAAAGGACAGCAGAAAACTTCATCCCGGACCAATCCTGGTTGCTACAATGACTTTGGGAACCTGCCTTGGCCACCACAGTGTTCTGTATCCTGGCTTGATAAGTTTTTGACTGAGAGGTAGGGACCCACTCTAGCCACAGTCACAAATGAAAACTGCTAGTGTCACTCCCGAGAGGTCTTACAGAGCAGTGTTTATCTCGGTGACTTCACGGACGTGATCCATATCTGGCCGTC
>ADBE01000081.1 GCA_000176735.1 Neisseria polysaccharea ATCC 43768
TTTATTTTGAAGATTTTATTTAAATTCAAATTAGTATTGGCTTCAGGAATAGAATTTAGTGATTCATCTCTTACACATAACATTCAGTGCTCATCCCAACAAGTGCCCTCCTTAATGCTTATCACCCATTTAGCCCATCCACCCACCCACCTCCCCTCCATCAACCCTTAGTTTGTTCTCTGTGGCTAAGAGTCTCTTATGGTTTGTCTCCCTCTCTGTTTTTAGATTATTTTTCCTTCCCATCCCCTATGTTCATCTGTTGTGTTTCTTAAATTCCACATATTAATGAAGTCATATGGTATTAGTCTTTCTCTGACTTATTGTGCTCAGCATAATACACTCTGGTTCCATACATGTTGTTGCAAATGGCAAGATTTCATTCTTTTTGGTCACCAAGTAATAATCCATTATATATACCACATATTCTCCATCCATTCATCAGTTGAAGGACATTTGGGCTCTTTCCATACTTTGGCTATTGTCAATAGTGCTGCTATAAACATTGGGGTACATGTGCCC
>ADBE01000080.1 GCA_000176735.1 Neisseria polysaccharea ATCC 43768
GGTTTAAATTTAATCCACTATATGCCCTGCAATTTCTCCGTTTATGCCGTCTGAAACACCGGCGGCTAATCTGATTATTTTTTAATCAATCGCTTCCAATGGCTCAAATTTTCGTTTTTAGCGCGTTTCCGCTTTCTGTCCCGATGCACCCGCGCCGCCAAGACGGCAAAAAAACGCAAACACACAAAACCCGCCATCAATCCGTTACTACTTGTTACCGTAATCGTTACCGATTTTTATTATTTTATTTTATATACTTATTTTTATAATATCTTTCAGTAACGGCGGTAACGGGTAAGGGTAGTGCATTTTTATATAGGGATTTTCCGAGAACCAAAAAAACCGCCCTGCATCTTGGACGGTTTTCCCCTGTTCCCTACGTCTTGGCAGTATTCCCCGCAAGCTCTTTTCCGCTTGGCATTCCTGATTTGGCGGTCGTTCAGCTTTATTTTCACGTATTTTTCGCGGTATTTTCGGATGCCGTAAAAAATCAGGTTAGTTCAATTAGGGCGGATTGGACGGGATTGCACTGTCAGGAAGGGGACGGCAGGATAACAATCAGCCTGAAAACCTTGTATTGATTGGGATTGGTTGATGGCATCAGGCAGGATTAAACGAAAAAAAACGCTTAGAATTTCTAAGCGTTTTCGTGTGTTGGTGCCGACAGCGAGATTTGAACTCGCACAGCCTACGGCCACTACCCCCTCAAGATAGCGTGTCTACCAATTTCACCATGTCGGCATTTGAAAAACTGTTATTTCTGCTGCTGAGGAACAGGGGCAGAAGGTTCGGTATTGTTTACGGGTTTGGGTGCTTGCTGAGTCTGTTGTACGTTGCTGAAGTCCAAACCGTGTTTTGTCGTGTGGGTGTGAATATACACCATAGCCATGCAGGTTGCAAAGAAAAATGTTGCTGCAACGGCGGTCGAGCGGCTGAGGAAGTTAGCGTTGCCGGCAGAGCCGAATACGCCTTGCGCGCTGCCGCTTCCCGATCCGAAAGTCGCGCCGGCATCCGCGCCTTTGCCGTGTTGGAGCAATACTAACACGATGACGGCCAAAGCGGAAATAATATTAATAATCCAAATTAGGGTTTTGAAGGCTTCCATATTTTTCTACGCATTTTGTGCGGCACTGATGATGGCGGTAAAGGAGTCGTACGACAATGACGCGCCGCCGACGAGTGCGCCGTCCACATAAGGTACTGCGAAGATGTCGGCCGCGTTGTCCGCCTTCACACTTCCGCCGTAAAGGACGCGGATTTTAACATCGCTTCCGCACAAAGACAAGATTTCTTTGTAGATGAATGCGTGCATGTCGGCAATCTGTTCGACGGTGGCGACTTTGCCGGTGCCGATCGCCCAGACGGGTTCGTAGGCGACGGCGATGTTTTTGGTGTCCAGTCCTTGCAGGATGGAAAGCTGATGGGCGATGACTTCGTGTTCTTTGCCGGCTTCGCGCTCTTCGAGGCTTTCGCCGACGCACAATAATGGGATGAGTCCGACGTTAAGGACGTTTTCCATTTTGCGGCGTTGGATTTCGTTTTTTTCGCCGAAATAAAGGCTGCGTTCGGAGTGACCGATGAGGACGATGTCTGTGCCGGTGTCGGCGAGCATTTCGGCGGACACTTCGCCGGTGTACGCGCCGTTGTTGGGGAAGCGGCTCACGTCTTGGGCGCAGGTAAGGATGCGGTTGTTTAAGACGATTTGCATGGCGTTGTGCAGTTGCAGCAGGTAAACGGTCGGGGCGGCGAGTCCGATGAGGACGCGTTCGGCGGTGGGGAGGATGCGGAAGCGGTGCATCAGTGCGTTGTTGTTTTGGAGCCGGCCGTTCATTTTCCAGTTGCCGATGACCCATTTTTGATCCCACATTCCGATTTGGTGATACATCTTTTTTGCTCCGTGTCGTGTTTTTTCTGTCTGCCGCGTGTGGCGCGTTGCAATGTGAAGTTTAGTGGATATGCGGCGGGTTCGCAACTTGGGGCGGGCGGCTGCGGGGGCGGTTTGGAATGTTGTTTCGGGCAGGTTGTTTTATAATGGTCGCCTGATATGTATGCAAATATAGGAGATGTGATGCACGCGCTTCATTTTTCGGCTTCGGACAAGGCCGCGCTTTATCGGGAGGTGTTGCCGCAGATTGAGTCTGTGGTGGCGGACGAGGCGGATTGGGTGGCGAATTTGGCGAACACGGCGGCGGTTTTGAAGGAGGCGTTCGGTTGGTTTTGGGTGGGTTTTTATTTGGTCGATACGCGTTCGGACGAATTGGTTTTGGCACCGTTTCAGGGGCCTTTGGCGTGTACGCGGATTCCGTTCGGTCGCGGGGTGTGCGGTCAGGCTTGGGCGAAGGGAGAGACGGTGGTCGTCGGGGATGTCAACGCGCATCCCGACCATATTGCCTGTTCGTCTTTGTCGCGTTCGGAGATTGTCGTGCCGCTGTTTTCAGACGGCCGCTGTATCGGCGTGTTGGACGCGGACAGCGAACATTTGGCGCAGTTTGATGAGACAGATGCTTTGTATTTGGGCGAACTGGCGAAGATTTTGGAGAAGCGGTTTGAGGCTTCGCGTCAGGCGGCTTGAGTGATGGAAAGGGGCGGGCGGCGCGTGCCGAAGTTGGCGCGGCGGGAGTGTGGTTTTATAATGCCTGCTATTGTTGAAACAATTATTTGACGGAGCACTAAATGGATTTTGAAAAAGCGCGGTTCAATATGGTCGAACAGCAAATCCGTCCTTGGGATGTATTGGATTTTGATGTTTTGGATGCTTTGGCGGAGATTCCGCGCGAGCTTTTTGTCGATGAGGACTTGCAGGGTTTGGCGTATGCGGATATGGCGCTGCCGCTTGCCAACGGGCATAAGATGCTGGAGCCGAAAGTTGTGGCGCGGCTGGCGCAGGGCTTGAAGCTGACGAAAAACGATACGGTTTTGGAAATCGGCACGGGTTCGGGCTATGCGGCCGCGCTGTTGGCAAAATTGGCGGGCAGGGTGGTTTCGGACGACATCGATGCCGAACAGCAAAACCGCGCCAAAGCGGTTTTGGACGGCTTGTCTTTGGAAAACATCGATTATGTGCAAAATAACGGGTTGACCGAACTTTCCGCAGGCGCGCCATTTGATGCGGTTTACGTCGGCGGCGCGGTAAACCTTGTGCCTGAAGTGTTGAAAGAACAGTTGAAAGATGGCGGACGCATGGTGGTTATCGTAGGACGCAAGCCGGTGCAGCGCGCGCTTTTGATTACGCGCAGGGGCGATACGTTTGAAGAGAAGGCGCTGTTCGATACTTTGGTGGCGCATTTGGACGATAAGGATGCCCATCCTTTCGATAGTTTTAATTTTTGATGTTCGGATTGTGATGCCGTCTGAAAGCGGGTTTGGGGCTTCAGACGGCATTTTGCTTGGTTTTTTTGGGTTTTTGCGATGGATATTGTGCAACTTGGGTCGGCGGAATTGAAGGCGTGGATGGACGAAGGGCGGATGTTTTGTTTGTTGGACGTGCGTACGGATGAGGAAACGGCGGTTTGTTCGCTGCCCGATGCGCTGCATATCCCGATGAATCTGATTCCGCTGCGGCAAAACGAGCTGCCGGACGATGTGCCGCTTGTGGTGTATTGCCATCACGGTATCCGCAGCCTGCATACGGCGATGTATTTGGCGGACGCGGGTTTTGAAAACCTGTACAACCTTCAGGGCGGCATCGATGCATGGGCGGTCGAGATTGACGGCAATATGATGCGTTATTGAGGCAGATATTTCAGACGGCATTCCTTATCGGATACGGTACGGAATGCCGTCTTGATTTATGATGCCAAAAATTCTTTGAGAAACAATAAGACACACGCCATTTCGTCGGAGGATTCGCGTTGCGTGCCGTTGCCGGTATGGCCGCCGCCGTCAGGCGAGTAGAGCCAAGATTGCGGCGAGGTTTCGCGCAGTTTGGCGTAGAACTTGAGCGCGTGAGCAGGATGGACGCGGTCGTCGCTGAGGCTGGTGGTAATGAGCACAGGCGGATAATCGATGCCGTCTGAAAGATTGTGATACGGCGACAATTCGCCCAGCCAGCGTTTGCAGACTTCGTATTTTTGCGGATTGCCGTATTCGTCCGTCCAGCTTGAACCGGCGGACAGCAGCGGATAACGGATCATGTCGGTCAGCGGCACTTCGCACACCAGCGCGCCTATGCTTTGCGGTTCGCGCACGAAGGCGGCGGCGGTAATCAGGCCGCCGTTGCTGCCGCCCTGTAAGCCGATGTGTTGGGGAGAACTGATACCGCGTTCGGACAAATCGCGCACGACGGCAAGCAAATCGTCGACGCTTTTGTGTTTGCTGATTCCCTGCGCCGCCTGATGCCAGCGCGGGCCGAACTCGCCGCCGCCGCGTATGTTCGCCAACACGAAGGCGTTGCCCTCTTCCAGCCAGTATTTGCCGATGCTGCCCAGATAATGCGGCAGCTCGGGTACGCCGAAACCGCCGTAGGCATAAACCAGCGTCGGCGTGTCGGGCGCGGCGTTTTTGCCGACGTGGAAATAAGGAATGCGCTCGCCGTCGGCTGAAGTCGTCCAAAACTGTTGCACGTTGATGCCGTCTGAATCGAACTGCTGCGGCTGACGGCGCATGACGGTCAATTCCATCACGTTCAAATCCAACGCGAACAGCGTCAGCGGCGTGGTGAAATCGCCGGCGGCAAGGTAAACCACGTCGCCGCTCCAAGGCTGGTCGGTCATTTCCAACGCGCCCGAAGGCAGGCGCGGCAGTTCGACTTCCTGCCATTTGCCTTCGGTAAAACGCCACGCTTTCAGACGGCCCTGTACGTTTTCCAGCAGGCTCGCCACCACAAAACGCTTGGTCGTTTCCACGCTTTCCAATGCCTGCGTTTCATCAGGAGCAAACAAAAGCTGCGCCGCCCCGATTTCGCCGCGATTCAGTTTCACCGCTACCAGCGCGCCGCTCGGATAACTTTGGTTCGCGCGGTTCCAGTCCTTGCGCAGCGTCAGCAAAAGATGCCCCGCCAGATAGCCGACCACGTCGCAATCATTGGGCAGGTTTAACGGTTTCGCCTCGCCTTCGGCCGACACCTGCAAATAGGTTTTGGTGTAAAAACCGTCCGACGCTTCAATCAAATCAATCGGCGAACCCTGCGGATCGAGATAACGCCACGCGTTCACCATCATTGCATCTTTATCGATTTGATACACAGGCAGGCTTTCCTCGAAACTCTTGCCGCGCTCCACCAGCCACACCTCGCGCGGATAGCCCGATTCGGTCAACTGGCGTTCGTCCCAAGCCGGACACACCCACACGCTGTTTTCATCGCGCCACGACACATGGTTTTTGCCTGCTGGAAAGTGAAAACCGCCTTCTACCAACTCCCCTGCTTCCAAATCCACTTCCAGCGTATACGCCGTATCGCCGCCCGATTTGCTCAGCGTTAACAATGCGCGGTTGGGCTGTTCCACCAAGTGCGACACGCCGCCCAAATATACATCGTCACCAAGCAACTCATCAAAATCCGCCACCGAAAACAGGATTTTCCACTCAGGATAGCCGGAACGGTACGTCGCCGCGGTACATACGCGGTACACGCCCTTCGGATATTCCGCATCCTGATGGAAATGGTACATCCGCGCGCGGTGTTCCTGACAAAACGGAATCTGCCGCGTGTCCTGCATCTGCGCCAAAATGCCGCCTGAAAGCGCGCGCGCCTTGTCGTTGTTTAAAAAACGCGCGCGCGTTTCGGCATTCGCTTCAGCAGCGAAGTTTTGCGTTTCGGCAGAATCGAGGTTTTCAAAATGGCGGTAGGGGTCGGGGTAGGATTTCATCGGGGTCCTTGAGGGTTGGGCAGGTCTTTATAATCGGGGAAATGCCGTCTGAAACGGGGTTCAGACGGCATTTCTGCGGCGGCTTTCCGTTGCGGTCAGCGGTGCAGGCGACGTACCAGAATATGCGAGTTCCGTCCGTTGCTGCGGTAGTCTTTGCGCCGCGTTTCGGGCAACTCGTCTTCCGATGCCGTCTGAAAGCCGCGTTCGGCAAACCATTCGCCGGTATTTGTGGACAGTGCGAACAGCCTGCTTATGCCTATGCCGCGCGCCTTATCGATAATGTGGGCAAGCAGGCGTTCGCCGTAGCCGCCGTCCTGTGCCTGCGGCGAGACGGCAAGGCAGGCGATTTCGCCGCAATCGGCTTCGGCAAAGGTTTTCAGGGCGGCGCAACCGTACAGGTTGCCGTCGTGTTCGAGGATGGAAAATTCGGAAATGTGGTTTTCGAGGTATTCGCGGCTGCGGTGCAGCAGGATGCCCTGTTCTTCCAGCGGGCGGATGAGGGCGGCAATGTGCGGGATGTCGCCGCTGTGCGCCTGCCGGATGGAGACGAAGGCTTCTTTGGCAATGGACGTGCCGATGCCGTTGCGGGTGAAGAGTTCTTGCAGCAGGCTGCCGTCGGCGGCCCCGTTGAGGATTTGGACGCGATGCACGCCGCCTTCGAGCGCGGCAACGGCGGACGAAATCAGCCGTTGCGTTTCGCCGCCGGCGTGTTCCGCCAGCGATTGCGCTTCCTGCGCCGAGAGGGTTTCGGCGAGCGTGCCGTCGGGGCGGGCAATGCCGTCTGAAAGGGTCAGGTAAACGAGTTTTTCGGCCTGAAGCGAGACGGCGGCGGAGGCGGCGGTTTGAAGCATATCGAGATGTAAGGTCTTGCCGCCGTAGGAATGTCCGAGCGGCGGCAGCCAGACGATATTGCCCGCGTCGAGTTGGAAACGGAGGGCGGCGGTGTCGGTTTTGCGGATAACGCCCGCGTATTCCATATCGGTTCCGTCAATCACACCTATCGGACGGGCGGTCAGGAAGTTGCCCGATACGAGCGGGACGGAAGGCGCGTGCGCGAACCCGGAAACGCTGCCGCACAATGCGGCTTCAAAACGGCTGCGGACGGTGCCGGCAAACTGCTGCGCCTGTTCGAGCGAGGTTTCGTCGGTAACGCGCAAGCCCCGGCAATAATGCGGCGTGCGGCCTTGCGCGGCGGCGTGGCGGTCGAGGAAGTGGCGCGCGCCGTGGATGAGGACGAGCCTGATGCCCAGTTGCGACAACAGCCCGATGTCGGCGGCGAGCTTATTTAAGGTATCGCCTTCGAGCAGGCGGTCGTCTATGCCGGCGACCAGCGTTTTGCCGCGCATTTGGCGG
>ADBE01000079.1 GCA_000176735.1 Neisseria polysaccharea ATCC 43768
AATTGACGTGGCTGAGCTAGGATCAGAGCCCGTGTGCTTGATCACTACGCTGTTCCCACCACAGCTGCTGAAATCATGTTCAAGTGAGAGATCCATTTCATTCCGTTGTGGGAAAGGAATGTGATGGAGTTCCCAGGCCACCCCGTATGGGTGGGTTTAAAAATGGACTCAAGGATGGTAGTAATGGCTGTACAACAATGGGAGTGTACATAATGCCACCAAACCACACTTAGGGGCGCCTGGGTGGTCTGACTCTTGATTTCAGCTCAGGGCACGGTCTCACAGTCGGGGGCTCCCCACTGGGCATGAAGCCTGCTTGGGGTTCTGTCTCTCCCTCTGCACCCCCCTCCCCCACCTCCGTGCTCTCTCAAAAAAAAGTGAATTCATGGAATGCAAACTGGTACAGCCACTCTGGAAAACAGTATGGAGGTTCGCTCAAAAGGTTAAAATAGAACTACCCTACGACCCAGCAATGCACTACTAGGTATTTATCCATGGGATACAGGTGTGCTGTTTCAAAGGGACACATGCACCCCAATGTTTATGGCAGCACTATTGACAATAGCCAAAGTATGGAAAGAGCCCAAATGTCTATCGATGGTTGAATGGATAAAGAAGATGTGGTATATATATACAATGGAGTATTCCTCGGCAGTCAAAAAGAATGAAATTGTGCCATTTGCAACTACATGGATGGAACTGAAGGGTATTATGCTAAGTGAAATTAGTAAGAGAAAGACAAATATGACTTCACTCATATGAAGACTTTAAGATACAAAACAGATGAACATAAGGGAAGGGAAGCAAAAATAATATAAGAACAGAGAGTGAGACAAAACATAAGACTCTTAAATATGGAGAACAAACGGAGGGTTACTGGAGGGTTTGTGG
>ADBE01000078.1 GCA_000176735.1 Neisseria polysaccharea ATCC 43768
TACTCCAAGCTGGTTTCCCTGCTGTTTTTGCAGCCCTAAAACCCTTCACCCATCCTACTTTTAAATGCAGATCTGCCTATGTCTCTCCCGTGTTATAAAGTCTTTATGATTCCATAGTATCTCAGGTGATGAAGCCCAGGGTTCTTAGTATGATCTAAAACACAGATGTAAAGAAACTAACTACAACAATGCTATTCAAAGGTTGTTACCAATCTGTAATGAAAGCATTTCAAAGTTAAATGTAAGCATTTAGAAACTTTTCCAGCAATTCAACAGAAAATTTTTGTATTTAATGAATCTAATAAAAATACAGATTTTATTTCCCTTTTCTAATAATTCACATGTAGAGTATTTTATAAAAGTAGGGGACAATAGATTGGAATTTTTTTAAAGATTTTATTTTTTAAGTAATCTCTACACCCAGCGTGGGGCTTGCACTCACAACCTCAAGATCTAGAGTCGCATGCTCTACCGACTGAGCCAGCCAGGTGCCCCTATATGACAATAGT
>ADBE01000077.1 GCA_000176735.1 Neisseria polysaccharea ATCC 43768
GTTCAGAAGTGAGAAAGAGCTTCGATTTTCTTTTCTTGTGCCGTCTTCTGGTATACGAGGTTATAGTGGCTGCATAAAACAGACTGGGCACTTTTCCTTCTTTTTCTAGTTTCTGAAACTAATTGACTGCAGTATATCTGTTCTTGTGAGTTGATGGCAATTATCTATGAAAACTTCCAGGGGCGCCTGGGTGTCTCAGTCGGTTAAGCATCCGACTTCGGCTCAGATCATGATCTCATGGTCCGTGGGTTCAAGCCCCTGCGGGCTCTGTGCTGACAGCTCAGAGCCTGGAGCCTGTTTCAGATTCTGTGTCTCCCTCTTTCTCTGACCCTCCCCTGTTCATGCTCTCTCTCTGTCTCAAAAATAAATAAATGTTAAAAAAAATTTTTTTAAAGAAATATTTTTGGACCTAACTGATTTCTTCTAAAATTTTAAGTTATTCAAGACAAAACAATGAAAATAATGCACTTACCTCTGTGGATTTTGTTTAACTTCTAATTATGGCTATTTTCAACTGCATTCAATTTTTAAAGTAGATTAATAACACTTTACTTGGGAGAATTGTTTCTGCTTTGTGAAATGACAGCATTTAGATATTTTCAATATTCTGAAATAGAAAATTTTTATTATTTGAGTCATTTC
>ADBE01000076.1 GCA_000176735.1 Neisseria polysaccharea ATCC 43768
TATAAACGTGAAGGTTTCTCCAGTCCTGAGTCCTAGATTCCCACTTTTGTGGGAATGACGGGATGTAGGTTTCCTTAATCCTGCATCCTAGATTCCCGCCTGCGCGGGAATGACGGCATCGGTTTGTCGGCGTTTCATTTGCCCCCTCCGAAAAACGCAAAAAAATGCCGTCTGAAGGGCTTTCAGACGGCATTTGCGGGGGAATCGGCTGCGCGGGCGGGTTAGAAGAAGACTTCGCGCCAGCTTACCCGTTTCATATTGCAGATCGGGCCGGCAACGTCCAAGTCGGACATATCGTTCATCAGCAGCGTGTGCACGCCTTTGCTGAAGAAGCAACGGTTGCCGGATTTTTGGAAGGGGGTGTTGTCATTGCCACTGCCGCCCGCGTCGCCGTCTGCCGTTGTCGGGTGATCGCTTGTTTTTTGGCTGTCCAAATAGCTTGCGGTCAGCAGTTTCGGATAAACATATCCGCTCGGGCAGACGGTTTCAGTGCCTTTTTCCATACAGCCCACGGGGATATTGTTGCCTTTCGCGTCTTTTTTCTCGCCGACTTTTTTTGCCACGCGGTTATCCGGCACGACGGGGCGCGCGCTTTTCTTCGTCAGCTTGCCGCCGTCGGCGGTATTGATGCCCAAAAATGCCGTTTCCGCGCCGCAGCCGTTGGCATTGTAGTTGCGGATGGTTACAAAGGCGGTACGCAATACCACGGTCGGTTTGACGGTAACGCGCTGTCCGGGCTGCAATTTCACTACCCAGCCCTTATCGCCCGAGCCGTCAGACCTTTTGTAGTCGCTCAGGAACAGCGTACTGTTTTCTTGTGTCAGCACTTGCTCAAGCAGCCCTTTGCCCAAACCGTCTTCTGCCGGCAAAGAATCCGTATCGTTATCAAAGATACCGTAAACGTGTTGGATGTCTTGGCTTGCCACATCTTCTTCGGTCAAATCGCTGCCCGTGCCGAAGATGACGACGCGTTTGTCTTTCAGTTGGGAAATAGCGGGCGCGGAAGTAATCGGTTTTGTGCCGTTGAAAATGGCGCGTGCAGACCATCTGGTCGGGTCGTTGCCGCCCAAATCAAATCGGTACATCTTGCCGCCCCGGTCGCCGGCATAGGCGATATCGACCGTGCCGTCCAAATCCGTATCGACAAGCGTGGGGGACGAAAGCCCGCCCTTGCCGCCGGGTACGGTAATTTTTGCAATCAGAGTACCGCTGCTTTCCAAATCATATACATACAGCGCGGTTGTATTATCGCCGCTGTTAATATCTTTAGTCGCATAGCCGGAAGCGAGGAAGGCGGCATATTTGCCGTTGTGGGTTTTGCTGATTTGCGGCGTGCCGACGGTGTAGCCCAAGCCGTTGCCTGTTACGTCAAACAGGGAAACACCGGTCTGGTTGCTGTCGGCTTTGGTCAAATCCAAGGCATACGCGCCTTTGCCGCCCTGACCCATCGCGCCGAACATAAACACGCGGTTTCCGACTTGGCGCAAGACAAAGCCGCCGTCCACGCCGTACAAACCGCCCGTGTAGTTTTCGTTGGCAAAATTGTGCAGGTCTTTTGCCAAATCGGAATCTTGGTTATCCAAGTTTTTGCGCGGCATCGTGCCGGGGATGTAGCTGAGCTTCAGATTGTAGCCGCCGCCGCTTTTTTTAAAGATATGCACCATCCCGTCGTTGGCGGCGGTTGCCAGATAGTCGCCGACCGCCGTTACCGGGCTGTTGACGATGTCGCCCAAATTGCGATTCTTGTCGTCGCGGATGCGGTATTGCTGGCTATACAGTTTGCCGCGTGTCAAGGCATCTATCGTATTGTTAAAATAGTTAAACTGATTGTCGTTTGTATCGCGCCGGTCGGTCCAGCGCAGCAGCACGGTTTTCCATTCGTCTTGATTGTTTCCCAAGCCGCCGATACCAAATGTGCTATTCGTAATGCCGTTAATATTGCTGTCGCTCAAGGATACGCCGTTTGCCAGGCGGATTGCCGCCTTGCGTCCGGCAAAGACGGGTTCGGTAAACCCTTTGCTTGGCAGATAATCCGCGCCGCCGTTTTTCTTATTGTTTTTATCCAAGGTGTAAAAGAGGATGCGGCTGCTTGCCGACTTGGGATCGGTAACGACCGCCGCCGCCTTGCCCGGGAAACCCGCGCCCAAAGGGGCGGGGGCGACAATGGCGTATTGGCTGCCGTCCGGGCCGGCGGCGGTATATTGCGCCCGCGTACAGCCGCCCGCGCCTATGCTGGGAAGCTGGAGTTTTACGTCGATATGGCCTTGTTCATGTATCTTATACAGAGTACCCGTCCGACCCCTGCCGTTTGCGTTATACGGCATAAAGTTGAAGTCGGGCATATTAATCTCGCCCAGTTTGATTTCTTGGGCGTTGAGGCTGCCCGGAGTACCCAACAGGTGCAGCTTGGCGCGCAGGGCGAAGGCTCTGCCGCTGCTTCTTTCCCCTGTCGGCTGGGTAATCATTTCGTTTAGCAGCGTATGGTCATTATTAATGGTTATCCATTGCGGCGCAGTGCCGCTCGATTTAGTCAATTGGAAGGAAACGCCCAGCCACGGATGGTCTGTCAGCTTGTATATCGGCAGGCCGTCCGGACTGGTTCCCGCCGAGGTGGGATCGAGTGCGCTGTCCTTAAAGTTGAAATAAAATTTGAAAGGCAGGTCGGGACACTGGCGGCTTTGACCCGTCGATACGCCCACGCCCTTGAGGAAGCAGCTGATGCCGGTAAAATCATAACCCATCTTCCCTTTATGGACGGTCGTCAGCCAACTGTCGGTTTTGCGCCCCGCCATATTGTCGGCATCAAGCCCGGAAACTTTGCCCCACAGCGGGGCGGGACCGCCGCCGAGGTTCAGCTTGCCGACCTTGCCCGCAAGCAGCGTGTCGGTGTTTGCGTAGGTAAATTCGTCAGTCAGCGACACGATAAAATTACATTCTGGAGTTCCGGGTGTGATTCCTAGATCAGTACACGCTTGTTTTGTGCTTACCGAACCGGGTTGACCTTTCGGAATAGACAATTTCCGACCGTTGCGTACGCCCTGACCGCCGGGTATCTTATTGCCTTCTACGCTGCCGTCGTCTTTGACGATAAAGTTGAAAGTTTCACTATCGCCCGCGCCGAATGCCTGTTGTGATGCCGCCAAGAGCATCGCGGTATAAACCGCGGTATGGCGGAGCAAGTGCCGTTTGGGTGTTTTTTTCATATCGTTTTCCTTCCGTTTGTTTTCCCGATGGCCGGACGGCATTCCCGCCCGGCCGTAAATATCGCAATATGCGCCGTGATGCGGATTTTCAAGGCGCGGGGTGTTTCGTGAGGCGGATGCGTAAGGTGGGTTGTAAGGTAGGATGTAGGGTGGGTTGTAGGGTGGGCTTCAGCCCACCAACTCCACCAATCCCACAAAATCCACCAATGTTACCAAATCCATTAATCCCGCCTATTTCGTCAATTCCAACCACGTCCGCCGGTTTGCCGACACCCGCCGATTCCGCCGAAAACCTTTGCAGGGTTGGCGGCATCGGTGGGCTGAAGCCCACCCTACAACCACCCTACGAATCGCCGGATTCCCGCCTGCGCGGGAATGACGAATCCATCCGCACGGAAACCTGCACCGCGTCATTCCTACGAACCTACATCCCGTCATTCCCACGAAAGTGGGAATCTAGAACGTAAAATCTAAAGAAACCGTTTTATCCGATAAGTTTCTGCGCCGACAGACCTAGATTCCCGCCTGCGCGGGAATGACGGCGGTAGTTGCGGGGCGGGATGTAGGGTGGGCTTCAGCCCACCAACTCCACCAATCCACACGAAAATCCA
>ADBE01000075.1 GCA_000176735.1 Neisseria polysaccharea ATCC 43768
CTACTTTCTCTTGCCTTTGTTTCCCTCACCAGAATAATTAGGAAATGTTGATTTTTGAATACAGGCATACCTTAGAGATAGTGTGGGTTTGGTTCCCGACCAATGAAATAAAGCAAGTATCACAATATAGTGAGTCAAATGAATTTTTTGGTTTCCCAGTGCATTTAAAAGTTATGCTTACACTATACTGTAGTCTATTAAGTGTGCAACAGCACTATGTATAAAAAATCAATGTACACACCTTAATTTAAAGATATTTTATTGGGCAAAAACCAAAATATCCAAAGAAGACATCCAGATGACTAACAGACACAATGAAAAAATGCTCAACATCACTCATCATCAGGGAAATACAAATCAAAACCACAATGAGATATCACCTCACACCTGTCAGAATGGCTAACAGTAACAGCTCAGGCAACAACAGATGTTGGCAAGGATACGGAGAAAGAGGATCTCTTTTGCATTGTTGGTGGCCATGCAAGCTGGTGCAGCCACTCTGGAAAACAGTATGGAGATTCCTCAAAAACTAAAAATAGAACTACCCTAC
>ADBE01000074.1 GCA_000176735.1 Neisseria polysaccharea ATCC 43768
GAGTGTGTGGTGGGGGGAAGCACGAGGGGGGTCCAGCTGAGGCATGTGTAAGGTCTGACACATTCAAAAACCTAGCGAGGCTTCAGTCATCCTAAGACTCAACAAATGTTTACTGAGCTCCTATCTTCTGGTGAGCATAGCTCTAAAACTTCCAGACCAGAAATAAGCAAAACAGACCTTGGACTTCGTGGAGTTTGTATTCTAGTTGGAGATATGGGAAAAGTGACTTGAAAAAATTGAGGGACTTGTTCTACTAAGGAAAATGCAGCAGGGAGAGGGACAGGGAGTGCTAGGTTGAAGGAGTATGGTTTTAAATAGCGTGGGCAGGGAAGGTCTCACTGACTGCCCTACAGTTTGGGGATTGTTGCTGTTTTGAAATATTTCCACCTCTGCTTCCCCTTTGCCAAGTGCGTGGATGATGGAGATAAAGTCAATAATCCAAAGCCCTGTCTTCCTCAGTCTGTATCTCCAAAATAAGACACCCATTCCTCTCAAATATCCAAATCACAAAGGCCCGGGCCCACCTGTCAAATCAGCAGAAAGGTCAGACTTTTCTTAGGTTTCCCTCCCCAAATACTACTGAGAGTCACTGGGGTGGGTTGGTCTTGTCCATTATTCAGTCCCTGGTTTGCCTGCCTGCTGCCACCTTCCCGGAGAGGGAACCACTACAGGTACCTGGGGGCTGAGGATGTCCAACCTGCTTGGCCTTTACCCTGGCCTCGCAGGTGGCCAGCTGTGCACTTCATTTGCTGGTTTGGAGAAGCCCTGATGGGCTCACATTCATTTTCATGTCCACGTTGTTCTTCTACTACTCCTGCGGATCTTTGATCATTGACCTTG
>ADBE01000073.1 GCA_000176735.1 Neisseria polysaccharea ATCC 43768
GTTTTGCACGTCGCGGACAGTTTGGCGGCTTTCTTCCAAATCGGTTTCGATTCTTTGGCGGATTTGGCGTTCCAGGGCATATTGGTCGGCAAATGCCTTCCGCTCCTGTCCGAGCTGTGTTGCCAAACGTTCGTTTTCAACCGCTAAACCCTGTGCCTTTTCCTGCAAATCGATATACGACTGCTTCAGCCGAACCGATTCCGCCTCTTTTTCCTGCAAATAAGCAATCTGCTTTTCGGCTGCGGAAAAACGATTGCCCAAAGCATAATTTTCGTCTTGCAAATGCTCGTATTTCCCATCCAAAACGGCCAATTCCGATGCAATTTCTGCGTGTACCTGTTCAACAAAATCACATCTTGCCGCTTTTTCCGCCAATTGCGCGTTCAATACGGCTAATACACCTTGAAACCGGCTCTTCATCAGTAACCATGTAAACAACACGCCTGACAGCAAAGCCGCCAGCAATAGCAACACAGTCATCAGCTCCATAAATCATCCTAATATTCAAACATTTTCACACCGGACAAAACCGCCGCTTATTCCGATTCTACCTGTTTGTTCGACATAGCTCCAAAAAATATAGCGGATTGGCTTTAAACCTGTTCGACATCGCCTTACCATGCTGCTTGCGGTTTCAGACCTTTTCCTAATTCAATATCAATCTGCCACAAACCCTAATTAAGTTCCCGATGTCTGACATTTTTAGAATGATGCCGTCTGAAATGTTGCAGCTATGTTCAGACGGCATACGGGTGCTGATTTTCCAAAAGGGCCGAAGCATGCAAAAAGGGCAAATCCTAAAGGATTTGCCCTTTTGTTCCAAACGCTTAGTGTACGTCTTTCCAATATTCTTTTTTCAGGAAATACGCCAAAGGCAGCATAACCGCCAATAAGAAAATCATCACGACATAGCCTATACGTTTGCGTTGCAGTTGTGCAGGCTCGCCCATGTACACAAGATAGTTCACCAAATCGCGTACATATGCGTCGTACTCTTTTTGGATCACTTTGCCGTTCGGCAGGCGACGGCTGTGCAGACCGGTAGATTCCCAATACAGCTTAGGCTTCATCTCGCCGTGTTCGTCTTTTACCATAACCGGCTGACCTTTGGCATCCAACTCAACGGCTTGAACACCTTGTTGCTCCCACAGCGGGTGAGGCATACCGACTTTATCAAATACGGTATTGTTCCAGCCGCTCGGACGCGTAGGATCCTTATAGAATCCGCGCATATAGGCGTAAAGGTAGTCTGCACCTTTAGAACGCGCAATCAACGTCAAATCGGGCGGAGCAGCACCAAACCATTTTGCCGCATCTTTAGGATCCATTGCAGCATGCATCACATCGCCGACATTATCGGTGGTAAACATCAGGTTTTTCTTGATTTCTTCGTCAGTCAAACCGATGTCTTTCAAACGGTTGAAACGCATACCGCTTGCCGAGTGACATGACAGACAGTAGTTGGTAAAGATTTGTGCGCCGCGCTGCAAGCTTACTTGGTCGCGCAAATCGATATCGACTTTCTCATAGTGTGCATGACCGCCCGAAGCAAATGCCGCACTCATGGGTACTGCCAACAGTAAGGCAGCAAACCAGTTTTTCATAACTTGTTTCATTTTAACTGCCCTCATCAGATGTTGGTTGCAAACAGATATGCACAAACCGCCGTAATGCCTACATAAACAAAAACATGATTTTCTGTTTGGCGGTACTCATGGTTACACGTTCGGGAACCGGTTTGTTGGTATCCAGTTTGGTATAGAACGGCATACCCAAGAAGAATGCAAAATAGACGAAGGACAGGATGCGCGCAACCAAAGTACGCGTATCAGTTGCCACCATCGCACCCAAAATACCCAAACCGATAAAGGCAATGATGAACAGAACCAATGCGGTTTTAAAGATCGGGCCACGATAGCGGACGGATTTAACCTCGCCTTTATCCAGCCAAGGCAACAGGGCAATCAGTACAACTGCCGCACCCATACCGATTACACCCCATACCTGTGTTCCCAAGAACGAGGGAATCGCACGCAAAATGGCGTAGAACGGAGTGAAGTACCATACCGGCGCAATATGCGGAGGTGTTTTCAGCGCATTTGCTGCATCGAAGTTTGGCGCTTCCAAGAAGTAGCCGCCGCCTTCTGGTGCAAAGAACAACACGGAACAGAAGACAATCAGGAATACAACAACACCCAAGATGTCTTTAACGGTGTAGTAAGGATGGAATGGGATACCATCGCGCGGGATACCGTTTTCGTCTTTGTTTTTCTTGATTTCAACGCCGTCAGGGTTGTTAGAACCCACTTCGTGCAGTGCGATGATGTGCGCCACAACCAAGCCGAGCAATACCAGCGGTACTGCGATAACGTGCAGGGCAAAGAAGCGGTTCAGGGTAACGTCGGAAACGTTGAAGTCGCCGCGGATCCAAGTGGACAAATCCGGACCGATAACCGGGATGGCGGAGAACAGGTTAATAATTACCTGCGCACCCCAGAAGGACATTTGACCCCAAGGCAACAGGTAGCCCATAAAGGCTTCCGCCATCAATGCCAAGAAAATCAGGGAGCCGAAAATCCACACCAACTCACGGGGTTTTTTGTACGAACCGTAAATCAAACCACGGAACATGTGCAGATAAACGACGATAAAGAAGAAAGATGCGCCGGTGGAGTGCATGTAGCGGATAATCCAACCGCCGGACACGTCGCGCATGATGTACTCTACTGCAGTAAAGGCAGCAGGCAGATGGTAGGCGTTAAGGTTGCCGTCCGGTTTGTAGTTCATAGTCAGGAAAATACCGCTGACGATTTGAATTACGAGGACAAGCAAGGCTAAAGAGCCGAAGTAATACCAGAAGTTGAAGTTCTTTGGTGCGTAGTATTGAGCCAAATGCTCATTCCACATCTTAGACAGGGGGAAACGAGTGTCCATCCAGCCTAACAATGCTTTTGCTTTGCTATTGGTTTGGTTTGCCATAATTATCGTTCCTTATTCTCAGTCTTCACCCACCAAGATGGTAGTATCGCTCAGATATTTGTAAGGCGGTACGACCAAGTTGGTCGGCGCAGGAACACCTTTATACACCCTGCCTGCAATGTCGAATTTCGAACCGTGGCAGGGGCAGAAAAAGCCGCCCTTCCAGCCCGCACCCAAATCGGCAGGTGCAATGTCGGGACGGTAGGTTGGCGAACAGCCCAAATGGGTACAGATACCGATGGCGACAAGGATGTTCGGCTTGATCGAACGTGTCTCGTTTTTCGCGTATTCCGGCTGTTGTTCCACATCGGAATTGGGATCAGTAAGTTCGCCGTTCAGGCTTTTCAGGTCTTTAAGCTGTTGATCCGTACGGTTGACCACCCAAATCGGTTTGCCTTGCCACTCAGCAGTCAACATCTGACCCGCTTCGATTTTGCTGACATCCACTTCGACGGCAGCACCGGCGGCCTTAGCTTTTTCCGAAGGGAAAAAACTGGCCACAAACGGCGTTGCCACACCCAATGCTGCCACTCCGCCTGCGCCGCAGGTCGCAAGTGTCAGGAAACGGCGGCGGCCGTTATTGATTTCTTGATTATCCATTATTCAGTCGTCCTAATATTTTGGGAATACCGAGCCATTAAACATTGCAATTTTACCCAGTTTGCAGTGATACTCAAAGCATTATTTAAAATAAGGTAAAGTTTTATGATATTTCTCAATAATCAAGCCGGATTGCCTTCATCAAAATGACACACTTCCAATCCGAACACTCCTGCCGCCGCCGCCGCCAATGCCCGTATGCCGTAACGTTCCGTCGCATGATGCCCCGCAGAAACAAAAGCCGTACCCGTTTCATTGGCAAGGTGGTATTGGGCTTCAGAGATTTCTCCCGTCAAATACAAATCGACACCTTCATCTATTGCCGTCTGAAAAAAGCCCTGTGCACCGCCGGTACACCATGCGACCCGTCGGATTTCGCGTTCAGGATTGCCGATGACGACAGGCTTACGTTGCAAAACTGTTTCAATACGCGCCGCCAATGCGCCGAGTGTCTTGACTTGTTTCAGGCTGCCCGAGTTGAGCAGGTTTTGTTCGCCGAACCGTTTTTCTGTCGCAAAACCCAATCTGTCGGCGAGTTGGGCATTGTTGCCCAGTGTGGGATGTGCATCCAGGGGCAGATGGTAGCCTGCCATATTGATGTCGTGCCGTAACAGTGCGGCAATCCGTTCTTTTTTCCAACCGGTAACGGTCGGCGGCTCGCTTTTCCAGAACATACCGTGATGCACCAAAAGCAAATCTGCCTTCTGCTCCACAGCAAAATCAATCGCTGCCCTGCTTGCCGTTACCGACGTAACGATTTTCCCGATATATTCCCTCCCTTCAACCTGCAAACCGTTGGGGGCGTAATCTTTAAACGATGCCGTCTGCAACGTTTCGTCGCACCAGGCTAAAAAATCTCTGCGCAAAACCATATTTTTTCCTGTCATTTCCAAACAAGCGGGCATTCTAACCGCAAATGCCCGAAACGCCCATTTTTCCGATTTGCACCCACATATGAATTATTTTAATATGCGCCGGTTCAATATGCCGTCTGAAGCTCCATGGATTCCATTATCGAATTGCGCCACCTCAAAACCCTGCTGGCACTCGAAGAAACCGGCAGCGTCTCCCTTGCCGCCAAACGGGTTTTCCTTACCCAATCCGCCCTTTCCCACCAGATCCGTATGCTCGAAAACCACTACGGCACGCCGCTGTTCGAACGCAAATCCACGCCCTTGCGCTTTACCCCGGTGGGCGAAAGGCTGCTGCGCCTCGCCCACGAACTGATACCTCAAGTTGCTGTTGCAGAACGAGATTTGGTGCGAATCACGGAAGGGGAGGCGGGAGAGCTGCGGATTGCCGTCGAATGCCATACCTGTTTCGACTGGCTGATGCCCGCCATGGGCGAATTCCGCCCGATGTGGCCCCAAGTCGAACTGGATATCGTATCGGGATTCCAAGCGGATCCCGTCGGGCTGCTGCTGCAACACCGCGCTGACCTTGCCATTGTTTCCGAAGCGGAAAAACAAAACGGTATTTCCTTCCAACCGCTGTTTGCCTACGAAATGGTCGGCATTTGCGCCCCGGACCATCCGCTTGCCGCCAAAAACGTTTGGACGGCGGAAGACTTTATCGGGGAAACCCTGATTACTTATCCCGTTCCCGACGAGATGCTGGATTTACCCAAAAAAATCCTGATTCCGAAAAACATCAACCCGCCGCGCCGACACAGCGAGCTGACCATCGCCATTATCCAACTGGTTGCCAGCAGACGTGGCATTGCCGCCCTTCCCTATTGGACAGTCATGCCCTACCTTGAAAAAGGCTATGTCGTCCACCGCCAAATTACTGCCGACGGACTGCAAAGCAAACTGTATGCCGCCATCCGCACTGAAGACACAGATAAAAGTTATCTGAACAACTTTTGCCAAATCATACGTGAACGCGGCTTCGCGGACTTGCCCGGATTAAGTGAGTTGGAACCTGTCTGATTTCCCTTGTTCAAACCATACCCGGGCGGTTTTTCTATTTTTATATTTAAGAAAACGGAATAGTTATTAGAAAACCTCTTTTAACATGGTCTCAAGGGGTTGTTAAACTTGAAACTATATGAGATGGGAACAGACTCATAACGGGTGAAATATATGGATCAACAGGACGTTTTAGGCATGGGGAAAAATAATGAGATTAACGAAATATCCTTATAACTCCATAAGAGAGTTAGAAGACTATTTACTAAACACCTATCAAAAATATATTCTTCTACAAGAGGGAGGAAAAGAGATTTATCGATGTTTTATTCTTTCTTTTCATAAAGAATTCAATATAGGTATTGGATTAGCCGTTTCCTGCATAAGTATTTCCCCAAAAGTATTAATACTTGATGAATAAAAATATTTTTATCGGATTTGATTCAGTCGTTTTTTGTATTTCTATACAAAATTTACAAGTTAACATGCTAAATATAGATGGAATAGTTTTTGATATTTATTTATTGGAGAATCAAAAAATTTGTATTATTCATGAGTTGGGTGCAATTATTACAGATAAAAACTTAACAAGAGAGAATTTAGTATCTACCGATATAATATCAGACTGGAAAATAGATAAAATTAATAAGTTAATTATATTAACAGAATTAGACTCTGAAAAAATAATTTCTCTAAATTATGATTGAGGATGCTTGGTTATTTAAGATATTCTCCCCATTATGTAATACGTTAGCTAAAAACTAGGAAACTTTTCCTTTACTGATCGGCTTGAACGGCGGCGGTGACACCTATGCTAACCCTAATAGATTGCCATTTTTATAGGCTAGTTGAAATAGTCGTTCTATTTTTTCAATAACTCCAAATGAATTAAAAGTTATTTTACAAAGTAGAAATACGATGTCCTCTCCAGTAACAGCCATCCCTGGCGGTCAGTTCATCCGTGTAGTCGATGCTGGTGCTGTTTTTGATTTTTGCCCAATCCGTAATCTTTAGATTACCAATGGGAAACCGCCTGTTACAAATAAAAAACCCTGCGATAAGCAGGGTTTTTTGAATTTCCAACATTAACGTTTGGAGAATTGTTTTGCACGGCGTGCTTTACGCAGACCCGGTTTTTTACGCTCGACTTCGCGGGCATCGCGAGTAACAAAACCGGCTTGAGACAAGGCAGGTTTCAACGCGGCATCAAAATCAATCAGGGCACGGGTAATGCCGTGGCGGATTGCGCCGGACTGACCGGTTTCACCACCGCCGACAACATTGACTTTGATGTCGAAAGATTCGGCGTTTTCAGTCAGAACCAAGGGTTGGCGGACAACCATTCGGCTGGTTTCGCGTGCGAAGAATTCGTCAACGGGGCGGCCGTTTACGATGATTTGACCTGTACCTTTAGTCAGGAATACACGAGCCACTGAACTTTTGCGGCGGCCTGTGCCGTAGTAGTATTTACCGTTCATGTCGCGTCCTTATTTCAATTCCAAAACTTTGGGTTGTTGTGCGGCATGGGCATGTTCTGCACCAGCATACACTTTCAGTTTTTTAATCATAGCGTAACCCAGTGGACCTTTAGGCAACATGCCTTTTACGGCTTGTTCCAAAGCGCGGCCTGGGAATTGCTCTTGCATTTCGCGGAAGGTGCGTTCGTAGATACCGCCTGGGAAACCGGAGTGGCGGAAGTATTTTTTATCTTCGAATTTAGCACCGGTTACACGCAGTTTGTCCGCATTGATAACAATGATGTAATCGCCGGTATCGACGTGGGGGGTGTATTCAGGTTTGTGTTTGCCACGCAAACGGCTAGCGACTTCGGCTGCAACGCGACCCAAGACTTTGTCTTGAGCATCGATGACGAACCATTCGCGCTTCACCTCGTGGGGTTTCGCTGAAAAGGTTTTCATAGTGGAAATCCAGATAGATATAGAAAGTTGTAAATTTTAAAGACAGGATTCGATTTTGTCAATCGCATTACCGCGTTACGGAAGGATTTTCCGGATTTCGGCAGACTGCATACTGCTTTTTCGGGCGGGGCGGCGGTCAATGTGAAAAACCGCATCATTGCGATGCGGTTTTGAATGGGAATCCCCGCGAGAGCCGTTTCGGCCGAATCCGCTTGAACCTTGCTGACAAGGCGGCTGCCCCGGGTAGTTTCGGGTGCGTCCGCAAGGGGACGCTCGCGCCCACTACTGCTCCCGGCAGCCTGAAGCGAACTTATTGGTTCAAAGGAATATATGCCTTCGCGGACACCGCAGGGAAAAACTGTTATTCCTGCCCCAAGCGGGATAGTGCTTTTTGGCAGGCGTTGTCCATATCGGTTATTTTACGCGCAAAATCGCCGATTGCCAAATCGCCGCCGTTCAGGGAGGTTTTCAACAGGTCGTGGACGACGTTGAGTGCTGCCATAATGACGATTTTCTCGCTGTCCACGACGCGTCCGCCTTCGCGGATGGCTTCGGCTTTGCCGTTGAGCATTCCGACTGCCTGCAACAGTGTATCTTTTTCTTCTGCCGGCGTGTTGACGGTCAGCCGGGCGTGCATGACTTCGATATGGACTTGTTCGATATTCATCCTCTACTCCTTATCGCTGCGTTTCCTGATTTTGGGGAAGCTGTGCAATCAGTGCTTCGATTCTTGCCCTGCTCTGTTCGAGTAGGGTGCGATATCGTGAATTTTCTTCTGTCAGGCTGTCAATCTTGTTTTGCAGGTCTTCTTTGAGTTTGCCGACTTGGACGAGCAGGGCTTCGCTGAGTTCGTCGACGGCGGTTTCGTGTTCGAGTTTTTGCCGCTCATGCGCCCGTTTGAGTTCGGCGGCGGTTTCTTTGAGGCGGCGGTTTTCGCTGACGAGGGTTTCGAATTTTTGTACCAGCGTATACACGCTGCTTTCGAGTTTTTCGATATTTTGTTTCATAACCTTACCTGTCCGTATGCCGTCTGAAGGCTTCAGACGGCATCTGTCTGTTGTTTATTCAAAACGCGCGCTGCGTTCCATCAGTCTTTCGACAACCTGTTGCGGGGTCATTTCCTTACGGATGAGTTGCAGCAGGGTTTGGGTAATCGGCATGTCGATTTGGTACTTACAGGCAGTATTGAAGACTTCTTCTATCGTGCTGACCCCTTCGGAAACGTGTCCGATTTCGACCAGCACCTGATGCAGTTCCTTGCCTTCTGCCAAACCCAAGCCGACGCGGCGGTTGCGCGAAAGTGCGCCGGTGCAGGTAAGGATGAGGTCGCCGATGCCAGCAAGCCCCATCATGGTTTTGGGCTGTGCGCCCATTGCGGAGGCAAGGCGGGTGATTTCAGCTAATCCGCGCGTAACCAGTGCGGCGCGGGCGTTAAGCCCGTACTCTAGACCGTCGGACAATCCGGTGGCAATCGCCATAACATTTTTTACCGCGCCGCCGACTGCCACGCCGATAACGTCGGTACTGCCGTAAAGCCTCATGACGGTCGTGTTGAGCTGCGGTACGAGTTCTTCAATCCACTCTTGGTTTTCGGAGGCGAGGACGACGGCGCAGGGCAGTTGTTTGGCGAGTTCCTGTGCAAAACTCGGACCGGAAAGTACGCCGATTTTTTTATTGTTGGGCAATACTTCTTTCAATACTTGGAAGGTCAGCAGCCCTGTATCCTGCTCGAATCCTTTGCAGGCGGCGAGGACGGGGAGGTGTCCCGCGCCGTACTGTTTGAGCAGCTCTGCGCTGCTTCTCAATCCGGCAACGGAGGTTACGATAAGGACAAGCCCGCTGTCTTTGAGCGCGTCTGCCAAATCCGCACACACTTCCAAGGTTTCGGGAAAGGAAAAGCCGGGCAGTCCGCGTTTGTTTTCACGCGCCTCCTGCATTTGGCGGACTTGGTCTACGTTGCGCGTCCACAGGGATACGCGGTTGCCATGTTGGGAAAAATGCAGGGCGAGCGCCGTACCCCACGAACCTGCGCCGATAACGGTAATTTTCATTGGTCGTCTTTCAACATATCACTGCCGTTCACTTTAAAACAATCGCTGTTTCTCTGCAAGTGCAGTCAGGGAAATGCCGTCTGAAAGGCGTTCAGACGGCATTTTGCCCCGATGCGGCACCGTCAGCCGGTATTACGCAAACCTTGTGCCACGCCGTTGATGGTCAGGTGGACCATCAGCAGCGCGTGCGGATTGTCGGGCTCTTTGCGCAGGCGTTTGAGCATGGCGACCTGCAGGCCGTTGAGGGCGTTCAGGTAGGGAATCCTCAAGGCGAGCGAGCGGGCAAGGCTGCGGTTGTCGCGCAAAAGTTCCTCGGTTTGCAGCAGGTCGAGCAGGGCTTTGCGGCTGCGCCGGTATTCTTCCTTAATCATCCCGAAGATGATTTTTGCCTTATCGGGCGATTCGCTCAAGCCGGCATAGTTTTCCGCGAGGGTGATGTCGGTTTTCGCCATCACTTGCTCCATATTGGAAAGCATGGCTTGGAAGAACGGGTTGTTTCGGGCGTGTCCGCGCAGGGCGGCGAGGGTTTCGGGACTGCCTTCGCACAAGGTTTCCACCGCGCTGCCGAAACCGTACCAAGCGGGCAGCATCAGCCGGTTTTGCATCCAGGAGAATACCCACGGAATCGCGCGCAAGTCCTGAATCCGCGCCAAAGTTTTGCGGCTGGCGGGACGGCTGCCGAGGTTGAGGGTGGCGATTTCCTGAATCGGGCTGGTTTGCAAGAAGTAGTCGATGAAGTCGGGGTGGGTAATCAGTTCGCGGTAGTATTTGAACGATACGTCCGACAATGCCTGCATCAGCTTGGCATCGGGGTCTTTTTTGTCTGTCGGGATGCCGGCTTCCAAAGTCGCGGCAACCAGGGTTTCCAAGTTGCGTTGGGCATTGCCGGGGTCGGCGTATTTGGCGGTAATGACTTCGCCTTGCTCGGTAATGCGGATTTGTCCGGCAACGCTGCCTGCGGGTTGCGCCAAGATTGCTTGGTAAGAAGGGCCGCCGCCGCGACCTACGCTGCCGCCGCGTCCGTGGAACAGGCGCATACGGACACCGTATTTTTTGAAGAGTTCGACCAAGCCCAATTCCGCCTGATAGAGGCACCAGGAGCTGGTAACGTAGCCGCCGTCTTTGTTGGAGTCGGAGTAGCCAAGCATAATTTCTTGGATGTTGCCCCGGCTTTCGAGCAGTGCGCCGTACCAGTCGAGGCGGAACATGGTTTCCATGACCGTACAGGCGTTTTCCAACGCTTCGATGGTTTCAAACAGCGGCACGATATTGATGCGGCTGTGCGGTTTGCCGTTTTCCACCGCCAACAGGCCGCTTTCTTTCAGCAGCAATGCCAAGGCAAGCAGGTCGCTGGGTTGTTCGCAGTTGGAAATAATGCTTTGTGTTACGGCATCTTCGCCGAATTCGTCTTTGATTTTGCGCGCTTCGTTGAAAATCGCCAGTTCGCGGCGGGTATGGTCGCTGTATGTGATGAACGGGCTGTACAGCGGACGTTGATGACTCAATTCGCGCAACAGGACGGCTTGTTTTTGCTCTTCGTTCAGGCTGTTGTAGTCTTCCAAGCCTGCGTGTTGGAAAAGCTCGGCAACCACATCGGCGTGTTTGCCTGAGTGTTGTCGCAAATCAAGCGGCATCATATGGAAGCCGAACACGGACACGGAACGGATGAGGTCTGCCAAACGGCCTTCGGCAAGCAGGCGGCTGCCGTTGTCGATAAGGGAACGTTGCAATTTTTTCAAATCATCGAGAAATTCTTGTGCCGAAGCATAAGGTTCGAGAAAGCCGAATTTGCAGCCCATGCCCAAACCGAGCGCGCGCGCTTTGCCCATAGCGCGCGCCATAATGTAGGCGATGGCGCGGCGGTAGGGTTCTTCCGTGCGGGCGATTTCTTCGTCGGGCGATTTGTCGGACAACGCCATCACATCGGCGTTGACTTTGACGCGGCGGATGGAGAGCGGCAGTTCGCGGTAAAGTTTGTCGAGTTCGCCACGGTAAAAACGGAACACGGCATCGGCGTGGCGGCGGAAGGCAAAGCGCAGGGTTTCGGCAGAAACGAACGGATTGCCGTCGCGGTCGCCGCCGATCCAGCCGCCGATTTTGAGGATGTCCGGAACGCGGACATCGGGATAGGCCGTCTGAAAGTCGTGTTCCATCTTGCGGTAGAGTTTGGGCAGGGCTTCAAAAAAGCTCATCGGGAAGATGGACACGCCGTTGTTGATTTCGTCGTTGACGCTGAGTTTGTGGCGGCGCGTTTCGCTGGTCTGCCACAAGCCCAAAAGCACGGTGTCGATTTCGCGGCGCAGCCGTGCCAGCGCGTCGGCATTGGTGCAGCGTTCGCGTTGCGGCAGCAGCGCGCGGATGCGGCGGTTGAAATTCAAAACGGTTTGGCGTTGCACTTCGGTCGGGTGCGCGGTCAAAACGGCGGTAACGGACGTATTGTCCAACTGCCGCTGCACCGTTTTGCCGTCGGCTTTCCCCGCTTTGAGCCTGCGGACGGTTTCCGTCAGGCTGCCTTCCGCGCCGCCGTGTCCGGCTTCTTCGTGGATTTGGCGGCGGCGTTCGTGGTGCACGTCTTCGGCGATGTTCAAAATTTGTGCGAACAGCCCGCAGGCAAGCGTCAGGTCGTAGGTTTGCTGTTCGTCCAACTGCGGCAATACTTTTTCAATCAATGCCGCGCTGTCGTCGGAAGTGGACAAGAGTTTGACCGTTTCGACAACCAACGGCGAGGCTTCTTCGTGCAGGAGGTTGAACAGGGATTGTTTCAAAAATTCCGCGTCCGCCGCCAAAGCGGCATCTTTCGGATTATTTAAGATATGCAGTTGCATGATTTTTCTCTCTCGTTTGCCGTAAATATTGTAAATGTACCCCAAATGCCGCATCCGTGCCAAAACGTTTTGTCCGCCGGGGTGCGCCGGACACCCCGAACCATTCATATTTTAACCGCCGCCCTGCGGATGCCGTCTGAAGTTGAAAGCCCCGCAAAGGCGGCGGTACAATCGCCTTCCCGTTTTCCGGCACGGGATTCGGGTTTCCGAAACAGGGGTTTCCGCTGCCGCAAACCGGGCATAAGGCACATCCGCCGTCCCGGACAGGGCGGCCCTTCCCAAGCCCGCCCCCAAACCGATAAGGAATCGAGATGAACACCACCCGACACGACAACGACGACGAACTCCTGCTGCGGTACAGCCGCCACATCCTCTTGGACGAAATCGGCATCGAAGGGCAGCAGAAACTTTCCGCCGCGCATATTTTGGTCGTCGGCTGCGGCGGATTGGGTACCGCCGCCCTGCCCTACCTTGCCGCTTCCGGCATCGGCACGCTGACCATAGCCGATTCCGACACGGTCGAACTGCACAACCTGCAACGCCAAGTCGCATTTGACGAGGGCGATGTCGGCAAGCCCAAAGCCGAAGCCTTGGCATGCCGTCTGAAACGCATCAACCATACCGTCAACGTCCGCGCCGTCAACGAAAAACTTGACGGCTGCCGCCTGACCGGTTTGGTTCAAGCCGCCGACATCGTTTTAGACTGCTGCGACAACTACGCCACGCGGCAAGCCGTCAACCGTGCCTGCGTGCAAACGAAAACACCGCTGGTTTCGGGGGCGGCGGTACGTTTTGAAGGGCAACTTGCCGTGTACCGTCCCGACTTGCCCGACTCGCCGTGTTACGCCTGCCTGTTTGACGGCGGATCGGCTTCAGACGGCATCTGTTCCCTCTTCGGCGTGTTCTCGCCGCTGGTCGGCATCATCGGCAGTACCCAAGCGGCGGAAGCTCTGAAAATCCTGCTGGATGCGGGCGAACCGTCGCACGGCAGGCTGGCGGTTTACCGTGCCTTGGAAGGGGGCTGGCAATATTTCGACCTGCCGCGCAACCCTGAATGCCCGGTTTGCGGCACGGAACGGTAAAACCCTGCCGCCGTTTCAGACGGCATAAAGACGGATTCGGCAGAACGGTTTTAAAAATTAAAATTTACATTTCTTTGC
>ADBE01000072.1 GCA_000176735.1 Neisseria polysaccharea ATCC 43768
AAACTCTTCTCTTCTCTCTCTTCTCTTCTCTTCTCTTCTCTTCCGCAGCGCAGGCGGCAAGTGAAGACAATGGCCGCGGCCCGTATGTACAGGCAGATTTAGCCTACGCCTACGAACACATTACCTACGATTATCCTGGCTACAACGCCAAAGTCTTCGACGACTACCGCGACATCAAAACCCATTCCACCCACCCCCGCCTTTCCGTCGGCTACGATTTCGGCAACTGGCGCATCGCCCTCGATTATGCCCGTTACAATACTTGGAGACATGGCAAGCATATTCATTTGGAACAAACAAAAAATCCTACTCCATCTGTTACCGCCAAACTAGAAGCGGATCACACCGACAAAGGCACATTCAAAGCCGAATCCAACTACGGCATCTCCGCCATCTACGATTTCGATACCGGCACCCGCTTCAAACCCTATGCCGGCATACGGGTTGGTTTGGGCAAAATCAGACACAGCATTGCTGTGGAAGACCAGCAAACTATTACCGTTAACAATATCAAACGGGGACCGACCAATGTCCATCCGCCCTTACACGAAAGCCACAGCATCCGCCGCGTGGGCTTCGGCGCGGTGGCAGGTGTAGGCATCGACATCACGCCCAACCTGACCTTGGACACCGGATACCGCTACCACTACTGGGGACACCTGGAAAACACCCGCTTCAAAACCCACGAAGCCTCATTGGGCGTGCGCTACCGCTTCTGATTCCCCGACACCGATGCCGTCTGAACCTTCAGACGGCATTTTTGATGCACTTGCCGTTTCAGGCTCGGGGCGGGCGTAAGGAAATACCCGAACCGTCATCCCCGACAACACCGTAATCTCGAAACCCGTCCGACAACACCGCAATCTTGAAATTCGTCATTCCCGCGCAGGCGGGAATCCAGACCCCCGACGCGGCGGGAATCTATCGGAAATGACTGAAACCCCGAGATTCTAGATTCCCACTTTCGTGGGAATGACGTGGTGCAGGTTTCCGTATGGATAGATTCGTCATTCCCGTGCAGGCGGGAATCCAGACCTGTCCGCATAGAAACTTATCGGATAAAAACAGTTGCCCAAACCCCGCGTTCTAGATTCCCACTTCCGTGGGAATGACGGTTCAGTTGCATAGGGTCGGATTGTCGAAAGGGGCGGATTCGATGGACTCAATGAAAACGGTAGAAATGTTGGATTGATGGAAATGGTGGGCTGAAGCCCACCGATTCATCGACTCCAACGTTTACGATGCTTCCAACGGTTTCAGACGGCATTTTTACACAATTCCCGCCATTTCCTGTCATCCCCGACAACACCGTAATCTTGAAACCCGTCATTCCCGCGCAGGCGGGAATCTAGGATGCGGAATCTAGAGAAACCTTTTAACCGATAAGTTTCCGTGCGGACAGGTCTGGATTCCCGCCTGCGCGGGAATGACGGTTCAGTTGCTTAGGGTAGGATTTGGCGGGATTGGTGGGCTGAAGCCCACCCTACGGCCCGCCCTACGCATCCGCCCTACAATGCGCCTTGCGAATCTGTCCCTCGCCTGCCCTTATATGTTTCAAATGAGTTAAACTATGCACTTCCCGACTTCCCGTTTCGGGCAGGGGTGCAGGTCCGATTTATATTTCAATAAAACAAGGAAACTTTATGCAGCACGAAGAAGGCAACCGCCAACGCCCTCAAGGCGAACTGCTCCTGCGTACCGTCGCTATGCCGCGCGATACCAATCCCAACCAAGACATTTTCGGCGGCTGGATTATGTCGCAGATGGATTTGGGCGGCGGCATATTGGCGGCGGAAATCGCGCGGGGACGCATCGTTACCGTCGCCGTTCAGGAAATGAACTTCATCCGCCCGGTCAAGGTCGGCAACGTCGTCTGCTGCTACGGGCATTGCGTCCGCGTGGGCAATACTTCCCTCCAGCTTAAAGTGGAAGTCTGGGTGAAAACTTTGATGAACGATTGCGTTACCGAAGACCGCCACCTCGTAACTGAAGCCGTGTTCACTTATGTCGCCATCGATGCGGAAGGCAATCCGCGCCCGATTCCGAAAGAAGGCAACCCCAAATTGGCGGGCTTATTGCCTACTCCGTAAAAATGCCCGTAAAAATGCCGTCTGAAACTGTCTTCAGACGGCATTCCGCATCATTTGAACCAAGACCTGATGCGGGAAAACAGCGACATACTTTGTTTTTCAAAGTCTTCCCGCACTTCGGGCACGGCTTTTTTTATCACCTTCATTCCTGCAAAAGTCTGCGCCACGGGCATAATTTCAATCGTGTTCACATTCATATGCGCCGGCCGGCGGTACAGCCATAATGCGGTTTCCGCAATATCTTCGGGGCGGATAAATTCCACACCCTCATACACGCCCGCCACCCTCTCGTCATCGCCTTTGAAGCGCACGTTGGAAAACTCCGTATTGCCGCACAAACCCGGCTCGATATTGGTAACGCGGATGTTCTTATCCGCCAGCTCCGCGCGCAAATTCAGGCTGAACTGCCGCACAAACGCCTTGGTTGCCCCGTAAACGTTGCTGCCGGCGTAAGCATAATTGCCCGCAATCGAACCCAAATTCATCACATAGCCGCCGCCGCGTTCCACCATTTGCGGCAAAATCTTGCGCGTCAGGAACGCCAAACCCAAAACATTGGTTTGAATCATTGTTTCCCAATCTTCAAAATCCGCCTTGTCCGCCGTGTCCAAACCCAAAGCCAGCCCGGCATTGTTGATGAGGCAGTCGATGTCGGAAAATTCATCGGGGATGCCGTTTAAGGCGTTTTCCACCGACTCGCGGCGCGACACGTCCATTTCCAAAGGGTAAAACAAAGCACCCAATTCATCCGCCAAGGCCTGAAGCCTGTCCGCACGACGCGCCGCACCGATAACGCGGTATCCCGCCCCGACAAACGCGCGGCACATCGCTTCGCCGAATCCTGCCGAAGCACCGGTAATTAAAACAGCCATTGTTTTTCCTTTCTTTCTCGTTTCCCAAACCTGTTTCAGGTATCATAACGCCTTTCAGACGGCATCGCGCCGGCTGAAAATGACAACAACCATACCACCACGACAGGACACATTCAATATGTTTCAACACACAGGACGACACATAAAGCGTCGCCCTATGTGCCGTCCTGATTCGGAAGGGATTGCACCCTTCCCAAATAAAATCTGATTCTACCGCCCCGAAGGACGGATGTCCAAGTGGGCGGGGTTTCAACCGAAAAGGAAACACGATGAACATTCAAACCCTCCTTGCCGCAACCGCCCTCGCCCTATTCCTTTCCGCCTGCGGAAACGGCGGCGCGCCCGCACAGCCCAAAGGCGAAATTTCCGAAAACCGCACCGCCGCGTTCAAATCTATGATGCCCGACTTCTCGCGTATGGGCAAAATGGTCAAAGGCGAAGAGCCTTACGATGTCGAAAAATTCAAACAGGCGGCGGCGGCGTTTGCCGACAGCAGCAAAAAACCGTTCACACTTTTTGAGTCCGACCCGCAAGGCAACGGGCGCGCCCTGCCCGCCGTTTGGTCGGATGGTGCAAAATTTGAAGCCGAAAAAACAAAATTCGCCGCCTCCGTCGAAAAACTCAACGCCGCCGCCCAAACCGGCAAACTGGACGAAATCAAAGCCGCCTACGGCGAAACCGGTGCAAGCTGCAAATCCTGCCACGACAGTTTCCGTGCGCCGGAATAACATCCGAAACAGAACAATGCCGTCTGAAGCCTTCAGACGGCATTTTCTTTGTCATTTCAGCACACGCAAAGCAATCGGAAATTATCGTCAATTCAAAAAATACGCCATATCCTGATTTTTGCCTTACTTACTCCGCCATCTTCTATTTTGATTTGCTATGCGATTAAGATTAATCTTTATCGTCAAATGTCAAAATTGGGATGCCGGATTGGGTAAACAGGGCATAAACGGGCTTGAGCCAATAATCTTCCGGAAGGGAAGCCGGTTTCAATGCGTAAACGTGCACATTGGGAAAATCCTTCATCGTCAACGCCGCGCCGCTGAAAAAGGTATAAATTTCATACCTCGTATGTGGGTTTTTCTTAATTTCGCGCAAAATATAGTCTTCGATGACATAGGGCGAATTTAATGTGGTTACGCCGGAAAGCCCGTAGGTTTGGCGGGGATGCGGCGCGACATATTGTATGTTGAAATCTTTTGCCGCCTTTTCCGAAATTTCCTTCATCTCCTTGTCGGGCGAACCCAAAAGTATCCGCACCGTGCCGCCCGTTTCATCCCCCGCCTTCAGTTCGGACGCATCGAACAGCGGCAGGTAAGTCATCTTGCGGCGGCCGTCGTCCATAATGTTTTTCAAACCCTTGAATATCGTGTAATGCTCGTCGGAAGCATTGCGGGTTTTGGCGATGCTCCAATCTCCGACCATCATCCGAGCAAAATTACGCTTGATCGTCCCGTTTACAGAAAACTCATCGCCCAAATAGCTGCTGCTTTGAATTAAATTGCCTGTCCCGTCGTCAAAGGTTTTGATTTCCGCATCCGGGTAAGTGCTCAAAAAGGCGGCAATGCTGACTTTTTCCAAACTCGCCAAATAAATCCGCTTGACCTTCGGCAGCAGCATCGACTTCACCTTCAGCTCCGCCATCGTCGGAATGAAATCAAACGATTTGTTCAAACCGTAGGGCAGGTAGAAAAAATACGCCCGCTCCGCCTTATCCTTTATCTGATTGAAATAATAATCGTATTTTTCGTTCCTGTTTTCAGACATCAGCACCACATAAAACCGCTCCCCCGGATGCTGCGCCATAATCCTTTCTGCTACCTTCATCTGCAATATGGTATAGCAGAAAATCAGATTGACCGGTTCCCCCTCTTCATTGAAGAGTTTGTCCTTCAGCAGGGAAACCGCATTCCTTTCCCCCTGATTTACCCGGTCAAATGTATAAAATATCCCGAAGCAAAAAACAATCAGACACAACACGGTCAAACAAGCCTTTTTCAAGCCCATATCCCTAAAACTCCATTCCGACAAATTAAACATACGCCCCGAGTGTCCCGGGGCGGAAAAATGCGGAATTTTAGCAGATATTCCGACAGTTACCGAATATTAAAAATCAATTTCACCGAAAATGTGCCGCCTCATATCAGGCACAGCACCTCCGACACCGCCGCCAAACGCGGGAAAACCATTTCCCCCTTCCTTTCACGCCGCCGCGTTCAAACACGCCAAGATCGAACAAAGCGCGAACAAAGCCGCCAAAATATGCCATAATAGCCGCGCACATTCCCCGCGCAATGTGTTCCAAAAGAAAAAACCAACCTACAAGAGAATAATCCTATGACTCAAAAATCCACCATTGTTTATACCCATACCGACGAAGCCCCCGCGCTGGCGACCCAATCGCTGTTGCCGATTGTGCAGGCGTTTGCCCGCCACGCCGATATTGATGTCAAAACTGCCGACATTTCCCTGTCCGGCCGTATTTTGGCGGCATTTCCCGAATATCTGACCGAAGCGCAGCGCGTACCTGATGCGCTTGCCGAATTGGGCGAACTGGTGAAACAACCCGATGCAAACGTAATCAAACTGCCGAACATCAGCGCGTCCGTACCGCAACTGACCGCCGCGATTAAAGAATTGCAGTCTAAAGGCTTTGCCATCCCTGATTATCCCGCCGACCCACAAACCGATGAAGAAAAAGCCGTACGCGAACGCTACGACCGCATCAAAGGCAGCGCGGTAAACCCTGTCCTGCGTGAAGGCAACTCCGACCGCCGCGCGCCTAAAGCAGTGAAAAACTTTGCCAAAAAAATCCACACAGCATGGGCGCGTGGGCGAAAGACTCCAAAACCCACGTCGCCACCATGCAAAGCGGCGACTTTTTCCATAACGAACAATCCGTTACCGTACCTGAAGCGACTTCCGTATCCATCGTGTTCACCGACAAACAAGGCAATAAAAAAGAGCTGCGCGCGCCTGTTGCCCTGAAAGCCGGCGAAATCATCGACGCGACCGTGATGAGCAAAAAAGCCCTGCTCGCCTTCCTTGCCGAACAAGTGCAAGACGCAAAAGCTAAAGGCGTATTGTTCTCGCTGCACATGAAAGCCACGATGATGAAAGTGTCCGACCCGATTATCTTCGGACACGCCGTCAAAGTATTCTTTGCTCCTGTCTTTGAAAAATTCGGCGACAAACTGGCTGCCGCAGGCGTCAACGTCAACAACGGCTTCGGCAACCTGCTTGTCAATCTGGACAAACTGGATGCGGACACCCGCGCCGCCGTCGAAGCCGAAATCGCTGCCGTTTACGCCGCCAACCCTGATTTGGCGATGGTCGATTCTGACAAAGGCATTACCAACCTGCACGTTCCCAGCGATGTCATCGTTGATGCCTCTATGCCTGCGATGATTCGTAACTCCGGCCGTATGTGGGACAAAAACGGCAAAGCGCAAGACACCAAAGCCGTCATTCCTGACAGCAGCTATGCCGGTGTTTACCAAGCAACCATCGATTTCTGCCGCGAACACGGCGCATTCGATCCGACAACAATGGGTACTGTGCCCAACGTCGGTCTGATGGCGCAAGCGGCGGAAGAATACGGCTCACACAACAAAACCTTTGAAATCGAAGCCGACGGCAAAGTCCAAGTCATTGATGCGTCAGGAAAAATCCTGATGCAGCACGACGTTGAAGCCGGCGACATCTGGCGTATGTGCCAAACCAAAGACGCTCCGGTTAAAGACTGGGTACAACTTGCCGTCAACCGCGCCCGCCTGAGCAACACGCCTGCCGTGTTCTGGCTCGATGAAAACCGTCCGCACGACAAGAGCCTGCTCGCCAAGGTTAAAGCCTACCTTGCCGAACTGGATATCAATGGCCTCGACATCCGCGTCCTCGCTCCTGAAGAAGCCGCCAAGTTCAGCTTGGGTCGTCTGAAAAACGGCGAAGACACCATCTCCGTAACCAGTAATGTCTTGCGCGACTACCTGACCGACTTGTTCCCAATTTTGGAACTGGGTACCAGCGCGAAAATGCTGTCTATCGTTCCATTGATGAACGGCGGCGATATGTTTGAAACCGGCGCGGGCGGTTCTGCACCGAAACATGTTCAACAATTCCTCGAAGAAAACCACTTGCGTTGGGACTCTTTGGGTGAATTTCTCGCGCTTGCCGTATCGTTTGAACATCTGGCGCAAAAAACCGGAAACGCCAAAGCCCAAGTCCTCGCCGACACTTTGGATGCAGCCACCGAAAAACTGCTGTTGAACGACAAATCGCCCAAACGCAAAGCGGGCGAACTCGACAACCGCGGCAGCCATTTCTACCTCACCCTCTACTGGGCGCAAGAATTGGCGGCGCAAGACAAAGATGCCGAACTGAAAGCCGCATTTGCGCCGTTGGCCAAATCGTTGGCGGAAAACGAAGCCAAAATCGTTGAAGAACTCTCTACCGTACAAGGCAAAGCGGCCGACATCGGAGGCTACTACGCAACCAATCCTGAAAAAGCGGCACAAGCGATGCGTCCAAGCGCAACCTTTAATCAGGCACTAAGCACCTTATAAGCACAAAGGTAAAAATGCCGTCTGAACATTTATCGTTCAGACGGCATTAGTTATTCCTATCTGCCTGATTATGATTAAACGCAACACTCATTGATTATAAATAATATAATCTTTAGTTTTTACCCTAGGAAAAGACAATAATATGAAAGCTATTCCAGCCATCCTGATTAGCATCCTTTTGGCAACCGCCCTTCCTGCATCCGCACACGGTATGCATAAGAGCAAACCCCTGACTATGGACGAGCTGCCGCCGATTTGCCAACAATATTTCAAACGCGCCGAAACCTGTTACAACAAAGCCGGAAACAAAGCAGATTTCGCACGCAACAACACCAAATTCCTATTCCAAGCCCTGCCTGCCGCCGATTTGGGACAGCGTAAGCAAATGTGCCAAATCGCTATGGATTCGTTTGCAGAAAAAACCCGCAATCTGAATTGCGAATAAAGCCGCATCAGCAATAACAATGCCGTCTGAAACAATGATTTCAGACGGCATTCTCACATCAAAACGCGCGGCTTGATAAAACCCGCCTTCCCCGCATCCCTGACCCAAACAGGATTAAACGGAGTAACGGCTTTAACCATTATGGTAAGTTCCCATTCCAAAAAATGACCATACAAATTAATACCATAAAACATTAATAAAAAGCGTCTACCGATTGCGGTTTGTTGCAAGGCGTTACGAAAAATCAGGGTAAATCGATGATTTTTATATAGTAATTGACACAACTTGAACAAAAAAGAACCGCCCTGAATCAGGGCGGTTATGTTTTCTGGCGGAAACGGTGGGATTCGAACCCACGGAGGATTTGCACCCTCAGCGGATTTCGAGTCCGCTGCATTCAGCCTCTCTGCCACGTTTCCGATAATGAAGTAAAACCAAATAAAAATGCCGATGCTTTATGCTACTTCATTTTATTTGGTTTTTGACCTCAAGGATTGGCGGAAGCGGTGAGATTCGAACTCACGGAGGGCTATCAACCCTCGACGGTTTTCAAGACCGTTGCATTAAACCGCTCTGCCACGCTTCCGTCTTCTTGAAGAAGATGAATAATAATGAAGTTTATACATTTTGCCAAGCACTTTTTTGGAAAATACTTAATTTATTGTTTTCACTTTATTTGTTCCGAACGCATAAACACCCATTCGCTTTCATTTGAAGCGGCTGCATTAAATGCATAACCTTCATAATTAAAACACTTCAGCATTTCAGGATCGGTAATATTATGCTCGGCCGCATAGCGCACCATTAATCCGCGCGCGCGCTTAGCATAGAAACTGATAATTTTATATTTGCCGTTTTTTTCGTCTTTAAATATCGGGGTAATCAGCCGCGCCCGAAGTTTTTTCGTGTTGACGGACTTGAAATATTCCTGTGAGGCAAGGTTGACAAGCGTATTGCCGCCTGCTTGGGCAAGCGTATCATTTAAAAGGTTGGTAATGATGTCGCCCCAAAACTCATACAAATTCTTGCCGCGCAAATTGGCGAAGGGCGTTCCCATTTCCAGGCGGTAGGGCTGCATCAGATCCAGTGGACGCAGAAGACCGTACAGACCGGACAGCAGGCGGACATGGTTTTGCAGATAGCGTATCTGTCCAATATCCAATGTGTTTGCATCCATACCTTCGTAAACATCGCCGTTGAACATAAAGACCGCCTGTTTGGCGTTTTCCGGCGTAAACGGCGTGTGCCATTCTGCATTGCGTTGCGCGTTTAAGAGTGCAATTTTGTCGGAAACGTGCATCAGTTCGGCAATCTGTTGCGGCGCAAGCTCGCGCAGCTGCTGCATTAGAATTTCGGACTCTGCCAGCAGGTCGGGTTGGGTAAACTCGCTGACAGGGGCAGGGTCTTTTTCATTAAGGTTTTTCGCAGGGGAAAGGACAAAAAACATAATCTGCTCGGTATTGTGTCAAACACGGGAATTTTAAGTTTAAACGTGTTTGCGGGCAAGCCGATTAAAAGTGAAGTAAATACCGTTACAGCAAATTCAACCGTAAAATATTGAAAAATGCCGCCTGAACAAAAGTTCAGACGGCATTTTTTATTCTTTACCGATATAGGGAAACAATGGTTTCCGCAGCTTTGACACAAGTTGCGACATCGGCAACCAAAGCGATACGGACATAACCTTCCCCGGGATTGCCCTGTTCGGTATCCCGCGCCAAAAAACGTCCGGGCAATACTTGGATAGCGGCTTTTTGCCATAAATTGCGTGCAAATGCCAAATCGTCGCCATCGGGGACTTTCAACCAGATGTAAAACGAGGCATCCGGTAATTTAACGTCAAATACCTGTTGCAGGATAGGAATAACCCGTTCAAACTTTTCTTGATACAGGCGGCGGTTGTCAATAACGTGTTGTTCGTCATTCCAGACGGCAATACTGGCACGCTGCACGGGAATGCTCATTGCGCTGCCGTGATAAGTTCGGTAAAGCAAGAAATTTTTAAGTAATCCCGCATCTCCTGCAACAAATCCGGAACGCAAACCGGGTACGTTGGAACGTTTCGAAAGACTGGTAAACATAACCAGTTTTTCCCTACCCCGTTTCAATTGCGCTGCAGCTTGCAGACATCCTAAAGGTTTGTTGCCGTCGAAATAGATTTCGGAATAGCATTCATCCGAGGCAATAATGAAACCATATTTGTCTTGCAAATCAAAAACTTCTTTCCAGCCGTCCAAATCCAGCACGCTGCCGCTGGGGTTGTTGGGCGAGCAGACGAACACCAGTTTGGTGCGTTTCCAAACCTCTTCGGAAATACTGCGCCAATCGGGGTTGAAAGACGGCGCGGGGCAATTGGCAAAATGGATTTCACCGCCGCCCAAAAGTGTCGCACCTTCATAAATCTGATAAAAGGGATTCGGGCTGACGATTACGGGTTTGATGCCGTCTGAAACAGGGTTCAACACGGTTTGGACAAAAGAAAACAACGCCTCCCTACTGCCTAAAACCGGCAGAATTTCATTATCCGCATCCACTGTCAAACCATCGTAACGGCGTTTTAACCAGTTCGCACACGCCTGACGTAATTCAGGCAGACCGGCCGTCAGCGGATATTTTTCCAACTCGTGCAATGAGGCGGTCAGCGCATCCGTAATGACTTTCGGTGTCGGATGTTTCGGTTCGCCGATATGAAGGGGGACGGCTTCCAGACCTTTGGGCGCGGAAATGCCCTGCATCGCTTCACGCAGTCGGGCAAAGGGATAGGGTTTGAGTTGGTTGAGTAAGGTATTCATAATGTTCTCCGATTACCGGCATATTGGGAAGATATGCCGTCTGAACCTGACGACACCCATCAGACGGCATTTTATATTCAATGCAAACCCGTACTGCCGAAACCGCCTTCTCCACGGCTGCTTCCGACAAATTCTTCGACACGTTTGAAACGCGCCTGCACGATTGGAACGATAACCATCTGCGCGATACGCTCAAACGGCTTGACGGCAAACGGTTCGCTACCCCTGTTCCACAACGACACCTTCAATTCCCCTTGATAATCGGAGTCGATCAAACCGACCAAATTGCCCAAAACGATGCCGTGTTTATGCCCTAAGCCGGAACGGGGCAGCAAAACGGCGGCATATGCGGGATTCGCCAAACAAATTGCCAAACCTGTCGGCACAAGAAACGTTTCACCCGGCTGCAAAACGACTTCCTCATCCAAACAGGCACGCAAATCTAAACCTGCAGAACCCTCCGTTGCATAGGCAGGGATAAAATCCGCCATCCTCTCGTCCAACACTTTCATTTCTACTTCAATATTCATCGTCTTGCTCCTGCATACGGCCGGTTTCAAAGATGGGAGATTATACACAAGCCGTGTTTACGCTGAAACACGGCAAATAGGTTTTGTTCTGAAATACACCGTCTGTGTATAATGCCCGACCTTCTTACATATCAATATTAACATGACACATACAAGTTCACCCCGTAACGAATTTATACGCGGCATCAAAGAAAGTTCGCCCATGCTGATTGGGCTTTTGCCTTGGGCATTAATACTCGGTATGCAAGGCGGACAAGAAGGCATGAGCTGGCTGGAGATGTTGCTGATGACGGGGATGAACTTCGCCGGCGGCTCCGAATTTGCCACGGTCAACCTGTGGGCGGAACCTCTACCGATACTGCTTATCGCCACCGTAACCTTCATGATTAATTCGCGGCATATCCTGATGGGGGCGGCACTTGCCCCGCACCTGAAAGAAATACCGCTGAAAAAAGCCGTGCCCGCACTGTTTTTTATGTGTGATGAAAGCTGGGCGATGGCATTCTCCGAAATCCAAAAGCGGAAAGCAGCAGGTTTGCCCGCATTCAATATGCCTTTTTATATGGGCGTATGCTTTATCCTCTACATTACTTGGATAGGATTTGCCGCATTCGGCGCGGCAGTAGGACCCGTGTTCGGCAATGTGGACGTTGGGGATTCGGTATGGCGTTTCCTGCCGTATTTCTGGTTTTATTGAGGGGGATGTGGGAAAGTTTTTCCGCATCAAGACCTTGGTTTGTCAGCCTGATTGTTGCATCCGCCGTTTACCTGACCGTTGACGGCGCGTGGTATGTTCCTGCCGGCGCACTGTCCGGTCTGTTATCGGCTTATCTCTGGGGAGAACAAAAATGAAAGGTTTATTGTCGCTCCAATCATTCCTGTTGTTTGCCTCTATGCTTGCCGTTACCTACTCTACCCGGTTGATCGGCTTTTTCGCACTGCGTAACCGAACCTTAAGCCGCCGTGCCCAAACCATTATGGAAGCCGCGCCGGGCTGCGTCCTGATTTCCGTCATTGCCCCCTATTTCGTATCCGACAAGCCGCACGAACTTATCGCCATCGCGTTAACCGCCTTGGCAGCCTGCCGCTTTTCTATGTTGCCTACCGTATTGATAGGGGTCGGCTCGTCAGGCATCTTGGGATGGTTGATGACATAATTCATTTCAAAATGTCCGTAAAAAATGCCGTCTGAACATTGATTTTCAGACGGCATTGGCAAAACAGCCCTATTTTTTACGATTAGAGAAAGCTTCACAGCCGGCATCCGCGGACAAAGTCTCCGAATAGGCTCGGGCAGAAGGGGCATCACGGCATTTGTATCCGTCGCCCACGCTGTTCATCCATACCGACAAAGTATAACCCGTCCCCTCCTTCGGAACGCCGACCAACCTGTATGCCCTTGATTTTGCCGCATCGACAAATTCCCCCGAAACACTATATTTTTCAGCAATTTTCGGGTTCATCCTATAAGCCGGCGCAAACTTCTTCAGTTCCGTTTCAAGGTTCTGATTACTTTCCCCGGGATTTTTCAAAATAATCTGTTTGAAAGCATTGTTGATACTGACCATCTCCGTATAAAGCTGGGACTGATAGCCTTTTTCAATATAACTTTGATAAGAAGGTATGGCAATGACGCTGATAATGCCGAGTATCGCGACGACTATCATTACCTCAACCAATGTAAACCCTTTTTGCTCCATTTTATTGCTCATCATTATTGCTTACATAAGATTGCAGGACGACCACGGTATTGGCATTCTTACCCCAAGCCTTGGCAGTAACCCTATAAATATTTTGGTTATTCTTCACACCCAAATATTCGATAATATAACGCGGCATTTTGCTGACGCTTCCCGTACCTTTCCCATATACCATCCCCTTGTTGTCAATGCACAGGTTGCTAGAATTTGCAGGACAAAAACGCTTCACCGCCTCAACGGTGGGCTTGCCTTGCACCACGATATTGTCAAAAGCCTCTTCATTATCATTATTTGTCCGCACATTCACTGCGGTACACAGGCCGTTTTCACAATTTTCGCTAAATGTAACCTTACTGTCCGTAGTATATTCCAAATCTAAAACCTGAAATTCGCCGTCCCGCAAAGCCGCCTCGGCTAAAGACAAAGCCAATTTCCTGTCTGATTCGTTGGCACTGATCCGCTGCTCGGTATTGTAAGACTGCGCGGCAGTTACAACCAAAAAGGCCACGACGATCATAACCATCAGCACGATAAACAGTGCAAACCCTTTCTGTCCGTCAGAAGTCGGGATTCCCGTCAAAGTGTTCTGTTTGCGCATACATTTCCCCCGCGTATTGTCGCATCGATACGGTAAGCATAAATATTATTGTCTGAAGAAGCGGCAATCTTGGTATCAGTACCGCTATTCAATAAAACTTCCACCCCGGCAGGCGTAACAGCACCTTTGGAGCTGTCGAATTTATCCGTATATTTGAATTTTTCCTCTTTGCCGGCATCTTCATCTTCAGGACAGTCGGAAACATAGACATACCGTACATTCATATGGGTAATTTTTTTCACGAGCAACTGAGGATTACCCCACCCGCCATTAGCATTTAATTGGAAGCGGAACAAACCTTCCTCATCGGCAATCTTGCCGACCGCATAGGCATTGACCTCATGCCTTTGACGCGCAATATTGCCATTTTGCCTGTTATCCGTATCTGGAATATTCAATTCTTTTTTTACATTTTCTAAAGTAAGGATTTGCTTGCCCGGTTTCGATATTGCGGCACAGCTGCTGACGACGGTAGTCGCGGCGCTTGCATTAGCATCATCGATACCGTATTGGAAAATCAATGCCTTACCAGACTGGGTAAAACCCGGATATCCGATATTTGAAGATTCCGCTATGGGAATAAGTTTATCTATACCGTTCCTTTTTAAGGAAAAAGGAGAATTTTGTTGCGTCGTATCGGAAATAACATCAGTCGCGGTATGCTCGGACATATTGAAACAACCGAAGCCGCCCGCCATTCTCGCATCGCGGACAATCAATGTTGCCGCATTCCGCAAATCCTGTTGCGCGGCAAGACGCTCGTTTGCCGCATCATTTAATTTTCGGGACGTAAAGTAACTCGATCCGACCGCCATCAGGACAATCATACTGAGCAGACCTGCAACCAGAAATTCAACAATGGTAAAACCCTTCATACCATCATAACTGCCTTTTGGTACGTTTAGCATTTTACGTTTCATTCCCGACCTCCGACCCTTGCCTGATAGGTATATACGATATTGTCACCGTTCGCCTCAAGATTCGTACGGGCAATATCCGAATCCCCTGCCGAATCATTTACCCACAATACTTTAATTAAAGTATCCCCGTTTGCCTTATCATCGCAATTTCGAGAAAAAGCACCGCTGTCGGACAATGTCGGCGCGCTACCCGATGAATCCTTGCAGACGGCGTAATGAATGGCTGCCGCATCCGGCAAGGCATTTTTCAATTCATAACCGAACCTGTCCAACTGGGCTTTTGCCAAATCCTTCTTGGTTTTCAAATTATTAAGCGTGAAATCTCCATCGGAGGAAGAAGGGGTGTACGACCCTGTGTAAAGATTATAGTTTTTCTTGTTGCTGTCCGAATCAATGGTCGGATTCATCAACATTCCTTCCATCAGGTTTTGCGTGATTTGGCTGACGATGGTTTGTGTCTCAGCCTCCCTGACGGAAGCGACTGTCCGCAACTGCACGGACAATAGTGCCAAAATACCGATGGTCAGAACGAGCATAGCAACCAAGACTTCTATCAGCGCCATACCGGACTGGGGATCTTTCAGGCGGAAGCAATCATTATTCTTCATTTTTTATTTCCCAAACCAACTAAAACAGTCATTGATGTTGGCATACGGCACGCGTATCGTTTCTAGGACAAACCTCAACCCTGCCGCTGCTGTCAATCAAAACCACCGCCGAACGGAATTTCTTTTCATCGGCAGAAACCGCCTTCGCATCTGTCAGCACGATTTGGATATAACCGTCGGAGTAAACAAATCTGGAAGTACGCGCGAGATTCTGATCGGGAGAATAGCCGAATGCCCCGTTTTGGTTGAAAGTCCAAACAACACGGTCGGCAGTCGGTTGAGACTTACCGAAAGCGATATGGTTGAAGGCATAATTAATCCGGCTGTCGGCGGCATCATTCAACACCACACTGCGGAGGAAAACATCCGCCGCATCGCCGTCATATGCCTTATTGCCGTTTTTGTCGCCGAAAGCCAACACCCCCTGCCCCTTCTTACTGAAGTCGCACTGATTGTTGACCGTACCGTCTTTTTTAACTTGAACAGGACAGATATAGACAGGGATATTGAGCCGGACGGCTTCGCCCCTGGAGAAACGCAAAAGGTTTGCAACCTGCTCCGCGTGACTGACAATGCGGCGCGATGCAATCCACCGGCTCATACTGGGGAGGGCTATCATCGCCATAATGGCTGCAATGACCATCACGATGAGCAGCTCTATTAGCGTGAAACCTTGTTGTTTTCGTGTACACATAAGCAATAGGACGTTAACTGGTAATGTATTTTCAATTATATGCCGTCTTCATGCAAAAATGCCTCAAGACCGCGTTTTATTTTTTAGGGCAATCTCTAAGCATGATTTTAAACGATTTTGCCTGATTTCGCCTAATAAATTTTTATATAGCCATTTAATCTTCTATCTTTGCCTCCTCGGGAATATAGGCAGCATTGTCGAATTTGGTGAATTGTCCCGTCCATGTGAGGAAGATTTTACCGACGGGACCGTTGCGGTGTTTGCCGATGATACATTCGGCAAGGCCTTTCATGGGTGAGTCTTGGTTGTAGTATTCGTCACGGTACATAAACATAATCAGGTCGGCATCTTGCTCGATTGCGCCCGACTCCCTCAAGTCGGACATCATAGGGCGTTTGTCGGTGCGCTGTTCGACAGTGCGGCTCAGTTGCGACAGGGCAATGATGGGGACTTGCAACTCTTTTGCCAGGGCTTTGAGGGAACGGGAAATTTCGCCCAGCTCGGAAGCGCGATTGTCCGAACGCCCCGAACCCGCCATCAGTTGCAGGTAGTCGATGACGATCAAGCCTAATCTGCCGTCAAACCGGCGGGCGAGGCGGCGTGCGCGGGCGCGCAGCTCGAGGGCGGTCAGATTCGGGGTTTCGTCGATAAACATAGGCGCGTCGGAAAGTTTGACGACCGCTTCGTTCAAACGGCCCCAGTGTTCGTCTTCCAACCTGCCTGTTTTCAGGACGCTCTGATCCAAGCGTCCGACGGAACCGAGCATACGCATGACCAATTGCGCCCCGCCCATTTCCATCGAGAAAACTGCGACGGGCAAATGTTTTTCAATGGCGACATACTCGGCAATATTGATGGAAAAGGCGGTTTTACCCATAGACGGGCGGCCGGCGACGATAATCAGGTCGCCGGGTTGCAGACCCGAGGTTTTTTTATCAAGGTCGATGAACCCTGTCGGCACGCCGGTAACTTCATCGGGATTGTCGCGCGAATAAAGCATATCGATGCGCTGTACGACTTCTTTCAGCAAATCGGGCATCTCCAAAAAGCCCTGCTTGGATTTGACCGTGCTTTCGGCAATTTGAAACACTTTGTTTTCCGCCTCGTCCAAAAGCTGCCCCGCATCCCTGCCTTGCGGATTGAATGCGCTGCGGGCGATTTCCGTCCCCACTTCGGCGAGTTGGCGCATGATGGAACGCTCGCGCACGATTTCGGCATAGCGGCGGATGTTGGCGGCAGACGGGGTGTTTTGCGCCAGCGTAATCAGATATTCAAATCCGCCTGCCGCTTCCAATTCTTCGTTCCGCTGCAAATCTTCCTGAACCGTAATCACATCTGCGGGACGGCTCTCATTGATTAATTTGGCAATGGATCGGAAAATCAGGCGGTGTTCGTGGCGGTAGAAGTCTTCACCGGAAACCACATCGGCAATCCTGTCCCAAGCCGGATTTTCCAGCATCAACCCACCCAAAACGGATTGTTCCGCCTCCATCGAATGTGGAGGCAGCGACAATGCTCCGACCTCACGGTCTTCAGACGGCATAGCTGCGTAATCGTTCATGGTACATCCTATCTGTCGTGCCGAAATTGCAATCTTCTATTATAGCGTAAAGCAGGTTTAATTGGTTTCCATCCCTCAAAACAGGTAAAATATGTGCGCTGCTGAGCTATTTGCAGCAACACTGCCAAAATACAACATTTAAAACAATATTAGGAGCACAAAATGGAACATAAGCTGCCGCAACTGCCTTATGAACTGGACGCATTGTCCCCGCATCTGAGCAAAGAGACTTTGGAATTCCACTACGGCAAACACCATCAAACCTACATCACCAACCTGAACAATCAAATCAAAGGCACCGAATTTGAAAACCTGCCTTTGGAAGAGATTGTGAAAAAATCTTCGGGCGGCGTGTTCAACAACGCGGCGCAAACTTGGAACCACACTTTCTACTGGCTGGGTTTCACGTCCAAAGGTCAAGGCAAACCTTCCGGTGAACTGGCCGCCGCCATCGACACGAAATGGGGCAGCTTCGAGAAATTCCAAGAAGCGTTCAATGCCTGCGCTGCCGGTACTTTCGGCTCCGGTTGGGCATGGCTGGTGAAAACCCCTGCCGGCGGATTGGATTTGGTTTCCACTTCCAACGCAGCAACTCCGCTGACCACTGAAAACACGCCGCTGCTGACCTGCGACGTGTGGGAACACGCCTATTACATCGACTACCGCAACAGCCGTCCCAACTACCTGAAAGGTTTTTGGGAAATCGTCAACTGGGACGAAGTCGCCAAACGTTTTGCCGTATAAGCCGCAAACCGACAAAATGCCGTCTGAACACATTTCAGACGGCATTTTTTACGGGAAATCCGAATCAATGTCCGCAGGCGCAAGCGTCGCCGTGGTGTCCGCAACCTTTAGCCGCTTCAAGCCATTCGTCGTCATCGCCGTCAAACTCTTCCACTTCGTCAAACTCGCCGCGTTCCACCATGGCACACAACTCTTCAAGGCTTTCCGCCCCTTCTACCCAAAAACACGGAATATCGGGAGGCGTATCCGGCGCAAGCAGTGCCGCTACGCCTTCATGCCACGCAATCCAATAACCGTTTGCCGTTTGAACGAACTGCGCATCCCGATGAACCGACTCTCCTTCCGTTCCGACGAGCATACGCTCCGCAATACTTTCCTGAAAAGGTAAAATCTCCATAATAGTTCCTTACAACATATGGTTTGATATGAAAATAGGGCATTATTTTAGAATATACCGCCCATCTGATAAACTTCAAACGCCTTATAACAAAATTATCTTTGCGCCAAACCAATAATTCTTT
>ADBE01000071.1 GCA_000176735.1 Neisseria polysaccharea ATCC 43768
AAAAATAAAAAATTATTGAAGTAAATCTCACATGCTTTTTGCTTTTTTAATGTAGCCACCAAAAAATTTTTAACACGTGAGGATTGTATTCTATTTCTACTGGAGAGCGCTGCTCCAAGCTGAAAATATTCTCAACAAAGCATTTCATCTATCTCTCTCTTCACGACTTATCACATTTCTTCAGTACTAAAATGATACGTATTTATCTCTAAGTCCCTCACCACACCATAAACTCTTCAGGGCAGATCTCCCACAGCACCTTGCATCCGATCCGCATCAACTGGCATCTGCTGCATGAACAGATCCCCACACGAAGGAATAATAAAACTGCAAATGTGGCAGTTTTCCCTCCGCTCAGATAATTCAAAAACACCAAGTACCTATTCTTCACAAGCACATTAAAATCCTCATAATGTGTGTACCTCATTCCTTGTACGCCTGCATCCTCCTCCAAAATTACTCTGCCAGAGGCATGCATGGCACAGGGAATATCGTTAGTGGC
>ADBE01000070.1 GCA_000176735.1 Neisseria polysaccharea ATCC 43768
ATTTTCTTTTTTTAGCTGTACTTTTGAATCATATTCATGAAGTAATTGCAAAATCCGATATCATAAAGATTTTCTCCATTGTTTTCTTCTAAGAGTTTTATAGTTTTAGCTATTAAAGTTAAGATTGATCTATCTTGAGTTATTATTTGTGTATGGCATGAAGTATAGGTCCAGATTCATTGTTTTGCATGTGGATATCCAGTATTCCTAACACCATTTGTTAAAACAAAACAAAACAAAAAACTATTTTTCCTCATTTAAAGGTCTTAACATTGAAAGTTGTAGCTCTATGTGTTCATTTCTGGACTTTCAATTCTATCCCATTGCTCTGTAAGTCTATCCTTATGCCAGTACCGCATTGTCTTAATTATTGTAGCTTTGTAATAGGCTTTGTATGAGTACAGGAAGTATGAGTACTCCAACATTGTTCTTTTCAAGATTGTTTTGGCTATATTGGGACTCTTATAGTTCCATATGAATTAGGATTAGCTTGTCCATTCATTAAAATAAT
>ADBE01000069.1 GCA_000176735.1 Neisseria polysaccharea ATCC 43768
AAGAGAGAGGAAAAGGTGCTGAAGGTGTACTTGAAAAATCATAGCTGAGAACTTCCCTGATCTGGGGAAGGAAAAAGGCAGTGAAATCCAAGAGGCACAGAAAACTCACTTCAGACGTAACTTGAATCGATCTTCTGCACAACATATCATAGTGAAACTGGCAAAATGCAAGGATAAAGAGAAAATTCTGAAAGCAGCTAGGGATAAACATGCTCTAACATATAAAGGGAGACTGATAAGACTAGTGACAGATCTCTCTACTGAAACTTGTCAGGCCAGAAAGGAATGGCAGGAAATCTTCAATGTGATGAACAGAAAAAATATGCAGCAGAATCCTCTATCCAGCAAGTCTGTCATTTAGAATAGAAGGAGAGATAAAGGTCTTCCAAAACAAACAAAAAACTGAAGGAATTCATCATCACTAAAGCAGCCCTACAAGAGATCCTAAGGGGGATCCTGTGAGACAAAAGTACCAGAGACATCACTACAGGCATGAAACCTACAGACATCACAATGACTCTAAACCCATATCTTTCTATAATAACACTGAATGTAAATGGATTAAATGCGCCAACCAAAAGACATAGGGTATCAGAATGGATAAAAAACAAGACCCATCTATTTGCTGTCTACAAGAGACTCATTTTAGACCTGAGGACACCTTCAGATTGAAAGTGAGGTAATCGAGAACTATCTACTATGCTACCAGAAGTCAAAAAAATCTGGAGTAGCCATACTTATATCAGACAAACTAGACTTTAAATTAAAGGCTGTAACAAGAGATGAAGAAGGGCATTATATAATAATTACAGAGTCTATCCATTAGGAAGAGCTAACAATTATAAATGTCTATGTGCCGAATACGTGAGCCCCCAAATATATAAAACAATTACTCACAAACATAAGCATCCTTACTGATAAGAATGTGGTAATTGCAGGGGACTTTAATACTCCACTACAACAATGGATAGATCATCTAGACACAGGATTAATAAAGAAACAAGGGCCCTGAATGATACATTGGATCAGATGGACTTGACAGATATATTTAGAACTCTGCATCCCAAGCAACAGATAATA
>ADBE01000068.1 GCA_000176735.1 Neisseria polysaccharea ATCC 43768
GCATTGCCCGCCGCCTTCAGCCAATTGCTCGCCCGCCGCCGCCAAAGTCTGGCTGCCCAAGCCGCATTGCTCGAAGCCGTTTCGCCGCAGCACATTCTGGAACGCGGCTTTTCCGTCGTCAAAAACACACGCGGACAAGTCATCCGCAACGCCGATGTTTTGAAGCAGGGGCAGAAGCTGCACATTACCTTTGCCGACGGCGAAACCGACGTGCGCGTAAGCAAAGAACAAGGGCAGCAGGATTTGTTTGATTGTATTTAAACCCAATCGGAAAAACCGCTCCCCCGCCGCCGTCATTCCCGCGAAAGCGGGAATCCAGTCCCTTGACCTTAAGATAATCTTTAATTCGTCATTCCCGCAAAAGCGGGAATCCGGAAGCGAAAAGTGGTGGGAATGTATTAGAAATGACTGAAACTCAAAAAAACAGATTCCCGCCTACGTGGGAATGACGAGTCAGAAGTTACTCGAAACTTAAAAAACGAAATCGAACGAAGTGGATGGATTCCCGCCTGCGCGGGAATGACGAGTCAGAAGTTACTCGAAACTTAAAAAAACGAAATCGAACGAAGTGGATGGATTCCCGCCTGCGCGGGAATGACGATTGATACGTTTCGATATAGTGGATTAACAAAAATCAGGACAAGGCGACGAAGCCGCAGACAGTACAAATAGTACGGAACCGATTCACTTGGTGCTTCAGCACCTTAGAGAATCGTTCTCTTTGAGCTAAGGCGAGGCAACGCCGTACTGGTTTTTGTTAATCCACTATAATTTATTGAAGATGGCTGAAATTCAAAGTTACAGAAATTTATAAACAAAAAACAGCAACCCGCCGCCGTCATTCCCGCGAAAGCGGGAATCTAGTCCCTTGACCTTAAGATAATCTTTAATTCGTCATTCCCGCAAAAGCGGGAATCCGGAAGCGAAAAGCCGCAGGAATTTGTCGGAAAAAACAGAAACCTCTCCGTACACCCGAAATGTTTCAGACGGCGCATCTTGGGGCGGATAAAAACCCGACCCGATATTTTTTATAATTTTCAATAAGTTTTCATTGAGCAAATGAAATTTTATTTTTCAACTGACAGAAAGAGGATGTTATGAAGTTTTTAGACCGTGAGGCAAGCATTGCCAAGCCGGGTTTCAACCGTTGGCTCGTACCGCCCGCAGCATTGGCGGTGCACCTTGCCATTGGGCAGATTTACGCCTATTCCGTATTCAACGCACCGCTGACCAAACTTATCGGCATAACCGAATCGGCGGCCGGAGATTGGAAGCTGACGACCGTAGGTTGGATTTTCAGTATCGCACTCGCGATGCTGGGCGCGTCGGCCGCCCTGTTCGGCACATGGATGGAACGGGTAGGGCCGCGCAAAGCCATATTTGCCGCCGCCTGCTGTTTCAGCCTGGGCTTCTTCGTATCCGCATTCGGCGTGAGTACGCACAACCTCTTCCTGCTTTATTTGGGCAACGGCGTCATCGGCGGCGTAGGCTTAGGCTTAGGCTACATCGGGCCGGTTTCCACACTGATGAAATGGTTTCCCGACAAGCCGGGTATGGCGACCGGTTTGGCGATTATGGGTTTCGGCGGCGGTGCAATGCTGGCCTCGCCGCTTTCCGTATCACTGATGAACGCCTTTTCAAACGCCGCTTCGGTCGGGGTTGCCGAAACCTTCGCCGTATTGGGTCTGCTTTACCTCGCACTGATGATGTTCGGCGCGTTTACCATCCGCGTACCTGCCGACGGCTGGAAACCTGAAGGCTATACCGCGCCGAAAACGCAAAACAAGCTGGTCAGCAGCAATCATGTCAACGTGTCCCAAGCCATGAAAACGCCGCAGTTTTGGCTGTTGTTCTGGGTATTGTGCCTGAACGTAACCGCCGGCATCGGCGTATTGGGTCAGGCATCTGTGATGATTCAGGAACTCTTTTCCGAAACCTCCGCAGGCAGGCATGCGGCAGTCGGCGCAGGTGCGGCGGCAGGCTTCGTCAGCCTCCTTAGCCTGTTTAACATGGGCGGACGCTTTTTGTGGTCGAGCGTTTCCGACAAAATCGGACGCAAAAACACCTACACCATCTTCTTCGTACTCGGTTCGCTGCTGTATTTCGCCGTTCCCTCCATCGGCGAAGGCGGCAGCAAAGCCCTGTTCATCATCGGCTTTTGCGTGATTATTTCCATGTACGGCGGCGGATTTGCCGCCATTCCCGCCTACCTGAAAGACCTGTTCGGCACCTATCAGGTCGGCGCGATTCACGGGCGCATCCTGCTGGCCTGGTCAACCGCCGCCGTCATCGGCCCGGTACTGGTCAATTACATACGCCAAAGCCAAATCGACAGCGGCATACCGGCGGCACAGGCATACAGCGTAACCATGTACATCATGGCGGGTCTGCTGATTATCGGTTTGTTGTGCAACCTCGCCGTCAAATCCGTACACGAAAAACACCACGAAAAAGACATCAAAACCGCCGCACGCAGCGGCAACCCCGATGACGAAACCGCCATATCCGACGCTTACCTTGTGGGCGAAAAAGTTTCCGGCGGCGGCATATCGGTCTGGTGGCGTTGGGCATTGGCCGTCATACCACTCACCTACGGCGTGGTGATGGTCTTTGTCAAAGCACTCGACCTTTTCTCCTGAAAACGCCCGAATAAAATGCCGTCTGAAACAGCAGATGTTTCAGACGGCATTTTTGTGTTTTGGTGGGTTTAGGCTTTTTTGCGGCGGTATTCTCCCGGCAGCAGCATTTCCGCCCATTTGAGGATGTTGGCGACTTCGGCGGGGTTGAGTTCGTAGAACTGTCCGCGTTTGAGGCGGTTGGGCAGTCCGATGGGGCCGAAGCCGACGCGCACGAGGCGGCTGACGGTGAGGCCTTGGCTTTCGAATATGCGGCGCACTTCGCGGTTGCGGCCTTCTTTAATTACGACGTTGTACCATTTGTTCGCGCCTTCGCCGCCTTGTTCGTAGATGCGTTCGACTTTTGCCAAGCCGTCTTCGAGCATCACGCCTTCTTCGGTGAGGCTGCGCATTTGTTCGGTGGTCAGTCCGCCCAGTACGCGCACGGCGTATTCGCGTTCAACTTCGAAGCTGGGGTGGGCGAAACGTTGGACGAGTTCGCCGGAGGTGGTGAGGATCAGAAGGCCGCTGGTGTTGATGTCCAAGCGTCCGATGGCGACCCAGCGGCTGCTGGCGGCCTGCGGCAGGCGGTCGAAGATGCTGACCCTGCCTTGCGGGTCGTCGCGGGAAACGATTTCGCCTTCTTGTTTGTAATACAGGATGATGCGCGGCAGGCGGTCGGCCCATTTGAGCTTGATGATGCTGCCTTTGACGGTAACGTGGTCGTCGGGGGTAACTTTGTCGCCCAGTTGCGCGGTTTTGCCGTTGACCGTTACCCAGCCGTTGTTAATCCATTCTTCCATTTCGCGGCGCGAGCCGACGCCGGACGCGGCGAGCACTTTTTGCAGGCGTTCGGGTTCCATGCGCGATAGGTCGCTGCGGCGTTCTTTCAAATCGCGTGCGTGTTCCATAATTTTTTGGTTGGGATTGCGGACGACGAGTTTTTTGGCTTTGGCGGCGCGCTGTTTGGGGGCGTTTTGCGGCTTGAGGCCGTCTGAAGCTTTTTGTCCGTAAGGTTGGGATGCGGTTTTGCCCGTTTCGTTTTTGGGACGGGCTTTGCTTTTGGAAGGTTTGGCGGTTTTCTTGGCAGACGGGGCTGCGCCGTCGCGCCATTGGCGTTTGCTGGTGGGCTGTTTGGACATAATTTTTCCTAACTCGCCTGATAAGGCGGTTCTTCTGCGGCGTGTGCGGCAGGACGGGTTGATAAAATGCCGTCCTCAGTCGGACGGTTCGATATTGTACCTGATGCGGCGGTTTTGCGGATGAAATCGTCGCTGCGGCTTTTGGGACAAAGTTTGTGCAACGGTTGAAATCGGTTTGTGTGCGGGGGTAGAATCTTTCAAATGATATAGTGGATTAACAAAAATCAGGACAAGGCGACGAAGCCGCAGACAGTACAGATAGTACGGCAAGGCGAGGCAACGCCGTATTGGTTTTTGTTAATCCACTATTAAGAGGAGCGGTAAATGGATTTGCACAATATTCGGGAAGATTACAGCAAACGGGAATTGTCGGAAGGCGATTGCGCCGACAATCCGATCGAGCAGTTCGAGCGGTGGTTGGACGAGGCGGTACGCGCACAGGTCAACGAGCCGACGGCGGTCAATGTGGCGGCGGTCGACGGACGCGGCAGACCCAATAGCCGTATGGTGCTGCTGAAGGAAGTTAATTCTGAAGGTTTTGTTTTCTTTACGAATTATCACAGCCGCAAGGGGCGTTCGCTGGATGCTCATCCGTTTGCGGCGATGACGTTTTTTTGGCCGGAGCTGGAGCGTCAGGTGCGCGTGGAAGGGCGTGTTGAAAGGCTGGCTGAGAAGTTGTCGGACGAATATTTTGAGAGTCGCCCGTATCAGAGCCGTTTGGGTGCGTGGGCAAGTGCGCAGAGCGAGGTTATTCCGAACAAGGCGGTATTGGTGGCAAAGGCGGCTGCGGTCGGACTCAAACATCCTTTGCACGTGCCGCGTCCGCCGCATTGGGGCGGCTATATTGTGATTCCCGATTTGATTGAGTTTTGGCAGGGCAGGCCGAGCAGGCTGCACGACCGCATCCAATACCGTTTGCTGGATGGCGGCTGGATACGCGAGCGGCTGTCGCCTTGAACAGGAAAAAACATATGCCGTCTGAAAACAGGAATCGGGTTTCAGACGGCATTTTTCACGGGAAAACACGGACAGGAAGTTTTTTTGTGTTCCGAACGGAAAGCCCGAATCTTCTTTATACCGGGGAATTATGATGAGGACGGCGTGAATGCGTCGGAGAAAAACAAGTTTTCCGGCAGCTTATGCTGTTGCACAAACAGATTTTTTGCTTGTTCGGTCATAGCCGGAGAGCCGCAGGCAAATACTTCGTATTCCGACAGGTCGGGATGGTCTTGTGCTGCGATGTCTTGTACGTGACCTTTTCTTCCTTGCCAGCCCTCTCCGGGGCGGGACAATACGGGGGTGAAGCAGGCGTTTTTCAGACGGCATGCCAACCCTTGTGCTTCTTCGAGGGCATACAAATCATCCTGATGACGCGCGCCCCAGTAGAAATGGACGGCGCGGCCGCTGTCTTGGCGGATAAGGTCGAGCAGGATGCTGCGGATGGGGGCGTAGCCTGTACCGGTTGCCAGCAGGATGACGGGCTTGCCGCTGTCTTCCTGCAAGGTAAACGAACCGAGCGGGCCTTTAACGCGGACGATGCCTTTTTCTTTGACTTTGGGTTCGCTGCCGAAAATCATTTCCGAGCAGACACCGTTTTCGCGCCTGCGGATGTGCAGTTCCAAAATGCCTTCTTGGTCGGGCGAATTGGCGATGGAGTAGCTGCGGCTGACGTTGCCCGGCAGCAGTAAATCAATGTATTGCCCGGCATAGAAGGCAAACGGCGGGGCTTTGGGCAGGGCAAGTTTCAGGAGGGCGACATCGTGTTTGAAAACCATACTTTCGATGCGTGCTGGCAGGGTGCGGACGGGGAGGGCGTTGGGGTTGTAGCCGGGGATGTTGAGGCTGATGTCGCTTTGCGCGGTGGTGCGGCACATCAAAATCTTGCCTTGCGCTTTTTCTGCTTCGGATAAAGCCTGTTCCGAGTGTCCGCCCATTTGAATATCGCCGCTGACCAGTTCGGCTTTGCATTGCCCGCAGACACCGTTTTTGCAGGAATGGGGCAGATTAAGGTTTTGTCGGGCGGCGGCGGACAAAACGGTTTCACCGTCGTTGGCGGCAAAGGTGGTTTGGTCGGGCAGGGTAACGGTGTGGTTCATGGAATATTGTTTTTTATGCTGTTTTAATGTGGTCAGACTGTGAAAACGCCGTCTGAACGTCGGATCTGGGTTTCAGACGGCATCTTGCTTATCAGGCAAGTTTGGCTTTAATCAGTTCTTGAACTTGCGCGGGATTGGCTTTGCCTTTGCTGGCCTTCATCACTTGCCCCACAATCGCATTCAGGGCTTTTTCGTTGCCGGATTTGAATTGTTCCACGGCTTTGGCGTTGTTTGCCAGCACTTCGTCCACAATGGCTTCAACTGCGCCGGTATCGGTCATTTGCTGCAAGCCGTGTTTTTCAATGATTTCGGCAATGGTGGCTTCGGGTTCTGCCCACATGGCTTCAAAGGCTTTTTTCGCCAGTTTGCCGCTTAATGTGCCGTCGGCGATTTTGCCCACCAGCGCGGCGAGGCGCGGGGCGGTAATCGGGCTGTCGGCAAGTTCCAGACCGGCTTTGTTCAGTGCGGCGGCGAGTTCGCCGTTCATCCAGTTGGCAGTCGGCTTGCCTTGTCCGCTCTCTTTGGCGGCTTCTTCAAAATAGGCGGCCTGTGCGCGGCTTGCGGTGAGCAGGCGCGCGTCGTATTCGGACACGCCGTAATCCGCCACGAAACGCGCCGCCATTTCTTTCGGCAGCTCGGGCATTTCTGCTTTGGCTTTTTGCATTTGAGCGTCTGAAATGATGACGGGCAGCAAATCGGGGTCTGGGAAGTAGCGGTAGTCTTGCGCGTCTTCTTTCAGGCGCATCACGCGGGTTTCGCCTTTTTCCGGGTCGAACAGCATGGTTGCCTGTTGCACTTTGCCGCCGTCTTCCAAAATCTCGATTTGCGCTTCCACTTCGTAATTAATCGCCTGCTCCAAGAAGCGGAAAGAATTGAGGTTTTTAATCTCGCGGCGCGTGCCGAATTCTTTTTGACCTTTCGGGCGGACGGATACGTTGGCATCGACGCGGAACGAGCCTTCCGCCATATTGCCGTCGCAGATGTCCAGCCAGGTTACCAAGCTGTGTAAGGCTTTGGCGTAGGCAACGGCTTCGGCGGCGGAACGCATTTCCGGTTCGGATACGACTTCCAACAACGGCGTGCCGGCGCGGTTCAAGTCGATACCGGTCGCGCCGTTCAAGCCCTCGTGCACGGATTTGCCCGCGTCTTCTTCCATATGGGCTCGGGTTACGTTGATGGTTTTCACTGTGTCGCCGACTACGATTTCCAGTTTGCCGCGTTCGACAATCGGCAAATCCAACTGGCTGATTTGATAGCCTTTCGGCAAGTCGGGATAGAAGTAGTTTTTGCGGTCGAACACGTTTTTCCGGTTGATTTCCGCATCCAAAGCCAAGCCTAATTTAATCGCTTTTTCAACGACTTCGCGGTTCATTACCGGCAGTACGCCCGGCAGCGCGCATTCCACCACGCCGGCGTGCGCGTTGGGTTCTGCGCCGAATGCGGCAGATGCGCCGCTGAAGATTTTGGATTTGGTGTTTAATTGGACGTGGATTTCCAAGCCGATTACGGTTTCCCAGGTCATAAGAGCTTCTTTCTTTAACATATCAATTCGATGGACGGTTCGACGGGCCGGCTTCCTGTCCGGATGCCGTCTGAAGCGCGTCCTGCCCCTTGTTGAAACAGGCGGTCATTTCCGCAACCATCTCATCCAGCATTTGGTAACGTTTGCGGTACATCGAGCGTTTTTTGCTTTCGATGTCGGCAAGGTCTTTGCGGGCGGGGGTTGGGGGGAGATGCCAGTAGCCGTCCCGTTCCAAACTTGCGCCGTATTCCTGCCAGAATGCGTCATAATTCATTTTGACGCGCTTTTTAAGTTTCCAGCGCAGTTTGACCTGATGTTTTTGTGCGATGCCTATCGCACCGTCTAATTTTAATGCGGCGGCGAAATATTGCAGTGCGGTTACCATCAGTTGTTGGGGACGCAGGCCGTGAAGTTGTTTGGTTATGCGGCGGACGGTGTCTTTGGCTTCTTCACCCGCAGGCCCTTGCACGGAGGCTGTCAGCAGGTGTGTGCCGACAAAGGCGAAAGTCGCCATATACAGCCGGCTGCCTGCTTCATCGCGCAAAGATAAAGACCACGCGCCTTCTTCGACGCAGTTGTCGTTGCGGTTGAGCCACAAGCTGATGCCGTCTGAAAGGTGCGCCAAGACCAGATGGAAGCGGTAGTCTTCCATTTGGTGCAGAATGTCTGTGCCGAACAGTTTTTCTGCCATGAGAAAATCTGCCGTCATCGCATCTAAACGGCGTTTGCAGTTAAAACGCCTGTCAACGAATTCGCGCAGCAGCGGATAGGCATTTTGCGGGCAGTGGAGGAACAGCCCCTGACGGACGGGGGAGGCGTTGACAAACTGCTCGAAGGCGTAAATTTCTTTTTTCCGAAAAATTTCCGCAATGTGTATTTTAGATGTTGCAGCCGGTATAAAGGCGCATAGCTGTAAACGGTGCGAAAATCGGGGAAGGTAAAGGTGCGGTTCTGCTTCATTCGGGTCGTTTGCCGTGCCAATCGCTGTTGAGTTGGATTTGGTGCGCCGCACCGAGGATTTTGGCTTCGGAGAAATAGTTGCCGATAAGCTGAACGCCGACGGGCAGCCCGCCGCCGCTGAAACCTGCAGGCAGGGTCAATGCGGGCAGTCCGGCGAGGTTGACGGCGATGGTATAGATATCGCTCAAGTAGGTTTCAACCGGCGAAGAATCCGCTCCGATTTTTGGGGCGGCAGCGGGTGCGGTCGGCGCGAGGATGAGGTCGCACCGTGCAAATGCCGTCTGAAAATCATCGGCAACGAGGCGGCGCAGTTTTTGGGCTTTGAGATAATAGGCATCGTAGTAGCCGTGCGACAGTACATAAGTGCCGATCATGATGCGGCGTTTGACTTCGCTGCCGAAACCTTCGGCGCGGGTTTTGCCGTACATTTCTTCCAAATCGCCGAATTGGGCGGCACGGTGTCCGTAACGAACGCCGTCGTAACGTGAAAGGTTGGTGCCGGCTTCTGCAGAGGCGAGGACGTAGTAGGCGGGAATGGACAGCTTGGTTTGCGGCAGGGAAACTTCGACCAATTCCGCGCCTTGCGCTTTCAGCAAATCAATGGTGTTTTGCAATGCCGTCCGAACATCGGTGCTGTTGCCTTCGCTGAAGTATTCTTTGGGCAGGCCGATTTTTACGCCTTTGAGCGGTTTGTCCAAATCGCGGGTGTAGTCTTCTTTTTCGCGCTCGAGGCTGGTGGAATCTTTGGGGTCGAAACCTGCCATCGCGTTTAACAGAATCGCGCAGTCTTCGGCAGTTTGCGCCATCGGGCCGGCCTGGTCGAAGCTGGAGGCGTAGGCGACCATACCGAAGCGGGAAACCGTGCCGTATGTGGGTTTGATGCCGGTAATGCCGCAGTGCGACGCGGGTTGGCGGATAGAGCCGCCGGTATCCGAACCGAGCGCGGCAGGGGCGAGGCGCGCGGCAACGACGGCGGCGGAACCGCCGGACGAACCGCCGGGTACGTGCTCAAGATTCCACGGATTTTTGGCCGCGCCGTAGAATGAGTTTTCATTGGTCGAACCCATAGCGAACTCGTCCATATTGGTGCGGCCGAGCGTTACCATACCTTCGTCGAGTAGGTTTTGGACGACGGTGGCGGTGTAGGGGGAGATGAAGTTGTCGAGCATTTTGGAGCTGCACGCACTGCGCCAGCCGGTTTGGCAGAAAATATCCTTGTAGGCGACGGGTACGCCGGTAAGCACAGAGCCGTTGCCCTGAGCGATGCGTTCGTCGGCGGCACGGGCTTCTGCGAGGGTTTTATCTTGGTCGATGGTGATGTAGCCGTTGAGGGTGGGATTTTTTTCAGTGATGGCGGCAAGGTATGCGCTTGCCAGTTCGACGGCGGAAATCTGTTTGGACTGCAACAGGACGCTTGCCTGTTTCAATGTGTATTGTGTCATAAATCTTCCATCCCTAAAGGGTTTCAGGCGGTATTTCTGATGCCGTCTGAAGCATATTCGGATTATTCTTCGATAACTTGCGGTACGATGTACAGACGGTTGCGTACTTCCGGCGCGACCGCCTGATATTCGGCGGCGCGGTCGGTTTCGGTTACTTCGTCTTCGCGCAGGCGCAGGGCGGCCTCGTGCGGGTGCGCCATCGGTTCGATACCGTCTGTGTCGATGTTTTGCATCTGTTCGACCATAGCGAAGATGTCGTTTAATTCTTGAAGCGATTTTTCTTTTTCTTCCGCAGTCAGGTGCAGTCGGGAGAGTCGGGCGATTTTGTCTACGTCGGCAAGTGTCAGTGCCATGAAAAGCATCCTTGTCTGATGGTAAAGATACCGTCGTTCGGGTATGATGGGGCGTATTGCTTGAATTTTTAATTATAACGGAAAAATCCGTTGCGGCGGCAATTTGCAGCATCGGATGCCTGCCGCACGGGTTTGAAGGAGGGGGAAATAATGGGATTGGGTATGGAAATCGGCAAGTTGATTGTGGCTTTTTTGGTGCTGATTAATCCGTTTAGCGCGTTGTCGCTTTACCTTGACCTGACCAACGGGCACAGCACGAAGGAGCGCAGGAAGGTCGCGCGGACGGCTGCTGTCGCCGTGTTTGCCGTGATTGCGGTATTTGCGCTGATCGGCGGTGCGCTGTTGAAGGTTTTGGGCATCAGCGTCGGTTCGTTTCAGGTCGGCGGCGGGATTTTGGTGCTGCTGATCGCCATTTCGATGATGAACGGCAACGACAATCCCGCCAAGCAGAATCTCGGCGCGCAGCCGGACACGGGGCAGGCGCGCCCCGCCCGCAATGCCGGAGCGATTGCCGTCGTGCCCATCGCCATACCGATCACCATCGGCCCGGGCGGTATTTCGACCGTGATTATTTACGCTTCGGCAGCCAAAACGTACAGCGATATCGCGCTGATTATCGTGGCCGGTTTGGTGGTCAGTGCGATTTGTTATGCCATTTTAATCGTTGCCGGGAAGGTCAGCCGCCTGCTGGGCACGACGGGGCTGACGATTTTAAACCGCATTATGGGTATGATGCTGGCGGCGGTATCGGTGGAGATTATTGTGTCGGGACTGAAAACGATATTCCCGCAACTGGCAGGTTGATTCGATGTTTCACAGTGTCAATGTATTTACGGGCGAAACGCTTTACCGCCGCCCTGCTCAAGATTATGCGGAGTTTGAACGGCAACTGGCGGATTTGAAAATGCACGGCGGGGCGTTCGCGCAACTGGGCGTAACCGAACGTGCCGCGCGTCTGCAAAAATTTGCCGGCCGTTTGGAGGCGGAGAAAGAGCGTTTTGCGGAAATGGTGTGCGAAGAAGTCGGACGCTGCCTGCACGAATGCCGTGCGGAAATCGGCAAGTCTATCGAGCTGATACGCTATTACGCCCGCCTCGCCCCCGAACTGCTTGCCCACAAAACCATTGCGACGCAGGCGAGTTTGAGTCAGGTAAGGTTTGAGCCTTTGGGCGTGGTGTTTGCCGTCATGCCTTGGAATTACCCCGTCTGGCAGGTATTACGCTTTGCCGTACCTGCCGTTTGCGCGGGCAACGCGTGCGCCGTCAAACCCGCGCCCAGCGTGGCGCGTGTTAGTCAGGCGTTGTTCGATTTGGTTTCAGACGGCATTCCTTTGGCAGGCGCGTGGCTGGATGAGGCGGACACACTCAAAGCCATCGAACACACCGATGCGATGGCGTTTACCGGTTCGACGCATACGGGGCGCATCCTTGCGGCACACGCGGGCGCAAACCTCAAGAAAACCGTGTTGGAGCTCGGCGGCAGCAACGCCTTTATCGTGATGCCCGATGCCGATTTGGAACGCGCCGCCGCAGAAGCCTGTTATTCCCGTTTCCGCGATGCGGGGCAATCGTGCAACGCCGCCAAACGCATCATCGTAACTGAAGCAGTAGCCGACCGCTTTATTCCGCTGTTTCTCGCCGAATGCTCCAAATTGAAAATGGGCGACCCCAAACATCCCGATACCACGCTTGCACCGCTGCACCGCGAAGATTTGCGGAACCGGGTTCACGAGCAGGTCGAAGACGCCGTTTCAAACGGCGCGGTGTGCCTGACCGGGGGCAAAGTTCCACAGGGGCCGGGATGGTTCTACCCCGCGACTGTTTTAGACAGGGTAAATCCTGCCTGTAGGGTTTGGCATGAAGAAGTATTCGGCCCCGTCGCCCTGATTTTGCGTGCGGCAAACGAAGATCATGCCATCGCCCTTGCCAATGATTCCCCATTCGGGCTCGGCGCCTGCATTTATACCGCCGATACTGAACGCGCCTGGCGGTTTGCCGAAAAAATACAGGCGGGATCGGTATTCATCAACCGCCATACCAGCAGCGATTTGCGCCTACCTTTCGGAGGGGTTAAAGATTCCGGTTACGGGCGCGAATTGTCCGAATTCGGGCTGTACGAGTTCGTCAACGTCAAAACCTACTGGCAGAAATAAACAAACCCCGTGCCGTTTCAGACGGCATGGGGTTTTCGATGAGGCTGCTTAACGGCAGTATTTGTTCACATCGTTATTGTATTTCCGAATCAAATCATCCTTGTTTTTCGCATTTGAGTTTCCCACCGCCTTCAGGTTCATTTTTGAAATCCGGCAGTTTTCTTCTTTGTTCTGCTGTTCGGTTTCGGCAATTTTTTTCTTTTCTTCCTCAAGCTGCCCGTTTTTTTCGGCAATATCCTTTTCGTTTTCTTTCGCACTGTCCGCATTCTTATCGACGGCAGGTTTGGGCTTGACCGCCGGTTTGGTTTGGCGCGTCCGTAGGTTGAGGATTTGGCTCTGGTCGGGATGAAGCTGTTTCGGAACATCCGAATAGCTGTTGCCGCCGCCGTCTTTCCAAGTAAAGACGGCGGCTTCGGCAGGCGGGACGGGCAGGAAAGAGGCGAGGGTAAACATAATGACGGATAAAGAAAAGTTCATCGGGGTTTCCTTGATGGTTGACTGCCCGGGCAGAATCGGGATTGGTTCGGGCGGTGTCTTTTCCGGGTTCGGGTCAAAGCAAAGAAGACACTCTGCCTTAATATGGTGCTTTATATATTGGGGTAAAACAGATTCCCAAAAATATCATTGGAATATGCTTATGCTACCGTATATTTCGGCAAAGAAAAAGAAAATTGCAGCCTAGTGTGTATAAAATCCGATGGGCGCGTGCTTCTGCCTTTGGTGTTGAATCGGTTGAATCTGCGGTATTTTGATATTTTTATAGTGGATTAACAAAAATCAGGACAAGGCGACGAAGCCGCAGACAGTACAAATAGTACGGAACCGATTCACTTGGTGCTTCAGCACCTTAGAGAATCGTTCTCTTTGAGCTAAGGCGAGGCAACGCCGTACTGGTTTTTGTTAATCCACTATAATTGATGAAATGCCGTCTGAACGCTTTGAAAAGGGTTCAGACGGCATTTTGTTTAAACAGGGTTATTTACGTTGCAATACGGCGGCGAAGAAGCCGTCGGTTTGGTGTTTTGCCGAATCGAGGCGCAGGTATTTGCCGGTATCCAAATCGACCTTCAGGCTTTGCAGCAGTTCGGCGCAGTTGACGAGTTCAAACTCGGGATGTTCGGACAGGAAACGTTCGACTTGCAGTTCGTTTTCTTCCGGCAACACGCTACAAGTGGCGTACACCAAGCGGCCTTGCGGTTTTACCAGTTTGGAGGCGGCATAGAGGATGCTGTGCTGCTGTTCTAAAAGGTTGGCGACGGTCTCGGCGGATTGGCGGTATTTGAGGTCGGGATTGCGGCGCAGCGTGCCTAAACCGGAGCAGGGCGCGTCCACCAACACACGGTCGGCTTTGCCTGACAGTCGGGCGATACGGGTATCGTGTTCGCTGCTGATGCGTTCGGGGTGGATGTTGGTCAGTCCGGCGCGGGTCATACGCGGTTTGAGGTTGGCAAGGCGTTTTTCGGCGATGTCGAAGGCGTAGATTCTGCCTTTGTTCGCCATTTGCGCACCGACAGCCAAGGTTTTACCGCCGGCGCCGGCACAGAAATCGACAATGATTTCGCCGCGTTTTGCGCCCACCAATAAGGCAAGCAGCTGGCTGCCTTCGTCTTGGACTTCCAGTGTGCCGTCCAAAAACAGTTCGTGTTTGTTAAGCGCGATTTTGTTTTTCAGGCGGATGCCCCAAGGCGAATAAGGCGTTGCCTCTGCATCGCCACTTTCAGCTTGCAATAATGGCAGCACTTTATCTCGTTTGCCTTTCAAGGTATTGACGCGGATGTCGAGCGGGGCAGGTTGGTTGATGCTGCGACCGAAGGCGAGGATTTCTTCTTCGCGCCAATGCTGTTGCAGCTGTTCCACCAGCCATTGCGGCAATTCTGCGGCGGTATTCAGGCCGTCTGAAAATTCGGTTTTACGGGCTTTCAAATTGCCGAGGAACTCTGTTTCTTCTTCATCAAGCAGGTCTTTGATTTGGCTGATGTTGGTACTTCTGCCGAGAACCAGTGCGGCGAGTGCGGCTTTGCGCGGCTGCGCGTGCGGACGGCGCAGGGCGGTACTGATTTTTTGATAGTGGCGCAGCGCGGCAAAGGCGGTTTCGGCGATTTCGTGGCGGTCTTGGCGGCCGAGCTTTTTGTGTTCGCGGAAATAGGCGGAGAGGACGGCATCGGAAGGCTGTTTGAAAGTCAGCATTTCAGCCAAAACTTTGGCGGTATGGTCGAGTTGTGCGGCGTTCATAATGTAATGGGTTCTCTTACTGTGGGTTATTCATAATCAATCTAACGTCCTTAAAATAACAATAGCATCTTTATCATTACTTAGTATTCTATCCGCAATAAGAAAGATGTGTTAAAAGTGCGCAATCGGGATTTGTCTAAATTTCTCCGTTAACTACAAAGGCAGCCTGAAAAAAGTTCTATTTTCAGGTCGCTTGAACAGCATCCGATATAATCACATCAGCGATTTCATTTTGTAATCACTCCCCAAAACATGAGGAAAAAACAAAATTTATTTTCTTCGTTCAGCATATCTATCCTAAATATGCCATCACTCCATTGAGTTTTTAATTTGTATTTCGCTCTTGTTAAATGTTTTTCTGTTTGCCGATTTCTTTTGCTAATGTAAAAAATACTCTACCACTCTCATTGGTTAAAGTTTTCAAGTATTCATCAACATCAGTAACATTAATAACAACTGTTTCATTTGTATGTTTATTAAATTCTAAATCAATAATAATATTCCCATTAACCAATATTTCATATATATCTACTTCTTCAGGCAGCATAGACAAACAATAAGCACTTGAAGCTGAAAACTCTTTTTTCAGATACTGAAGAAGAAAAGTATTTTTAATTAAAATATTATTAAATTTATCTAATGATTGCTTGACTTCTTTAGTTGTCCAATTTTTAACATTATTCTTCATTGTATTCTACCTGGGGTCGTAGTTATTAAATTACCATACTTATTTGTTTGGATCGTCATAATATTAGTTGGCATGTTGTTGTTATATTTATCATATCCAATATCCTTATTAACTCGGATGACTCTTTCATAAATTGTATGGGAAATGAGATTTCCATCACTAAGCCTCTCAATAGATATACGCGTTAATGTTGGGAAAGGGTTTCAGACGGCCTTCATAATGCGTTCGATTTCGTGCCAAAAGCCGTCCGGCCGGCATTCCAAAACGGCAATCATGCCTTGACCGATACGGCGGATTTCGGTTGCGTTTAATGTTTCGGTTTTGGCGACACGCGCAGGTGCAAGATAGGCCATGCGGTCGAGCAGGTGGTAGCGGACTTCTTTGCGTTCAAACCCGTATTCCGCCCAATCTTGAATATAGACGCCGTGCCAGCCGTATGGATTAAGCGGCGGCTCAAAAGCATGGAAACCTTGTGGAAAAAATCCGATGCCGCGCACGATGGAAACGGGTTTTACGTCAAGCGGCAAACCGTGCTGCCGCAAGGTCCGGATGCCGTCTGAAGTATGCGGCAGACCGAGTTGGGCGGTCAGTTTGGCGGATTTTCCCAACAGCGTGTCTTTGGGGTCAAATCCGCGCATCCCTTCGGGACTGTCCGTGTCGCCGCCGTAATATTTGCAGGTCAGCTCGATATGGTAGGGTTTGCCGTTAAGCCTTGCCACAAAATCCGCCGCGCCTTGCGTATTGCCGTCCGAACCGGAAACCGTGAGGTTGTGCGCGAGCAGTTCGGCGTGCGGTGCATTGGCAAACCAAAAAGCCAGCAGCTCTTCGGCATAAATGCCGAGACGGTGGCCGAACGGGGCGCGTTGGGCGAGGTAATCCGTCAGCCGCGTGGGATCGGCATCCAATGCCAAAAGGTAACGGAAACCGTGTTCTCCCAGTAGTTCTCGCACGTTCAATTCGCAGCCGCTTTGCCACAAAGGCGGCGCAGTCAGCAGCGAGGCAAGGTCGCGGACGGGTTGGCTGGTAAGTTTCCACCATAATGCGTCTAGGGCGTAATTCATGCTTATCCGAATATCAGTCATGCCGTCTGAAAAAGCTTGTAATGTTTTCAGACGGCCTTAAATCAGTCTTTTTTATGGATGCGATGGCTGACGGTATTGAAAAAACCGCGCAGGATGTCGATGTCTTCGGTTTGCGTGTTGGCGCGGCCGAACAGGCTCTGCATACGGCGCATCAGACGCTCGCCGTTGCGGCGGTTGAAAAAGCCGATGTCGTTCATCACGCTTTCCATATGGGCGACCATGCCTTTGATTTGCTCGTGGGTTGCGGCGTGGTCTTCCTGTTGAAGATGGGTCATGGGCGAACCGGTTTGACTGAAGATTTCATAACACACGACCTGCACGGCTTGGGCGAGGTTGAGCGAGAAATAGTCGGGATTGCCGTTGATGGTCATCAGCCGGTTGCAGGCTTGGACTTCTTCGATACTCAAGCCGAAAGTCTCGTTACCAAAAACCAGTGCCACTTTCTCGCCGCGGTTGGCGGTTTGTAGTAATTCGGGCACCAAATCGCGCGGCGTTTGCAGCGGCGCAGTGATTTCGCGGCGGCGGCTGGTCAGGGCGCAGGCGATGGCGGTGTCGGCGAGGGCTTCGTTCAGCGTAGCGACGATTTCGGCGTTGTGCAATACGTCTGCCGCGCCGGATGCGAGGATGAAACTTTCTTCCGGCAATTCAAACGATTGCGGATGCTCCGGATCAAATACGGGCGGATTCTCCGTCATCGGCGTAGCCATCAGATTGGGGGCGACGATGGTCAGTTTGTGCAGGCCCATTGTTTTCATCGCGCGTGCGGCAGAGCCGATATTGGAAGGATGGCCGGTGCGCGTGAGGATGATGCGGATGTTGTCCAGATAAGCGGGCAGGGCGGGTTTTTCGGAAGCCATATTTTGTTTTCTGTTTGTAAGGGAATCAGGTATAATGCGCCATCTTTTTGTTTTCAGACGGCCTTTTCTTATGCCGTCTGAAATGTTCTTTAACAGCGTCGGAAACGATAAACTGCCTCTGTGTGCCTTGTTCGGCGCATTGGGGCGTATTTTACCCGAATTAGGAAGAAAACCATGAATCCGTTTTTAAATACCGCTTTCAAAGCCGCCCGTAAAGCAGGGCAAATGATGATACGCGCCGCCGGCAATCTGGATGCCGTCAAGGTGGACAGCAAAGCATTCAACGACTTCGTTTCCGATGTTGACCGCAGCTCCGAGATGATTTTGGTTGAAACGCTCAAAGAAGCCTATCCGCATCACAAAATCACTTGCGAAGAAGGCGGCTCTTACGGTAAAGCCGCCGCCGAGTACGAATGGATTATCGACCCGCTCGACGGCACAACCAACTTCCTTCACGGCCATCCCCAATACGCCGTCTCTATGGCTCTTTTGCACAAAGGCGTGTTGCAAGAGGCTTTGGTGTACGCACCCGAGCGCAACGACGTATATATGGCATCCCGAGGCAAAGGCGCGTTGCTCAACGACCGCCGCATCCGCGTTTCCAACCGCATCGAATTGAACCGCTGCCTGATCGGTACCGGCTTCCCCGTTGTCGATCAAAGCATGATGGACAAGTATCTGGCGATTTTGAAAGACTTTTTGTCCAAAACCGCCGGCGGCCGCCGTGAAGGCGCGGCTTCTTTGGATTTGTGCGCCGTAGCGGCCGGCCGTTTGGACGGCTTTTTCGAGTTTAACCTCAAGCCTTGGGATATTGCCGCCGGCGCATTGATTGTCCAAGAAGCGGGCGGTATCGTTACCGATATGTCGGGCGGCGAAGGCTGGTTGGAAAGCGGCGATATTGTGGCTGCCAATCCTAAAGTACTGGCGCAGATGCTGAAAATCATTTCCGCGCATGTTTAAATTTCAGCCCGCCCCCGGAAATACGGGAAAACGGGCAGGTATGCCATCTGAAGTATCGGGCCGATATTTCAGACGGCATTTTTATTGGCAGCTGGGCAAGGCGGCGGAAACGGTCAAATGCCCGAAACTGCCGAAGATGGAAACCCATATCTGATTAAACGGAGAATCCCGTGCAATGTGTCTGTTTCCCTTTCAGTCGTTTAAATGCAGTTTGATGGAAGCCAAATCGACTGTGGCAGAAAACAGACAACGGAGTATAAAAATAAACCAAGTTTTATAGTGGATTAACAAAAACCAGTACGGCGTTGCCTCGCCTTAGCTCAAAGAGAACGATTCTCTAAGGTGCTGAAGCACCAAGTGAATCGGTTCCGTACTATTTGTACTGTCTGCGGCTTCGCCGCCTTGTCCTGATTTTTGTTAATCCACTATAACAGTCAGATAACTTTGCCCCCCAAAATTTTTTTGGAATAGTTTTGATTATCAAATATAATTTCCACACAAATATCTGACCAATTTGTTTATTTTTAAATTTATTCCTTAAATACTTAAAAAGAGAGCGTTTTCATGAACAAAAAACTTGCCTTAATGCCACTGTTGATTTTGAGCGCGTTTTCGTCTGCCGCCGACAATGTTCCGCAGCAGGGCGAACTCGGACAGGTTCATGTCCGCGCCGACGCCAAACGCGTCAAAGCCGCCCGTTCTTATTCCATCGCCAGCGACGGCGACTTGCGCGACCGCGTGAACTTGGGCGTATTGGGCAAAGCCAACGCCTTTACCGCGCCGATTACCGTCGTCAACTACGACGAACAAGCCCTCAACAACACCGAGGCGCGTACTTTGGTGGATGCCGTAGCGAAAAAAGACGCTTCCGTTTGGCAGTTTGGCGGCGAAAGCAACACGCTGACCGGCCTGTATTTCCGAGGTTATCAGCTTGACTCGCGCCAATTCAGCGTCAACGGTTTGGTAGGTATGTACGGCACGCAAGGCACGGCGAGCGTGCATGTCGGTTCCGCGCAACTGATTAAAGGCGCGTCCACCGCCGTAAACGGCATGGACCCTGAAGGCGCGGTATCCGGTTCCGTCAATATTGAAACCAAAAAAGCCGCCGACGAAGGCAACCGCAAAATCGGTTTGGGCTGGTTTAGCAACAACCGTGCCCAAGGTACGTTCGACTTGGGGCAACGCTTCGGCGAAAACAAAGCATTCGGCGTGCGCGCCAACGGCAAACTGCGCCACGGCGACACCCCGCGCCACGGTTACAGCGAGGACAACAAAGAATTTGCCTTGAATGCTGATTATCGCGGCGAAAAAGTGCGCGTGGCGTTTGATTCCATCTACGCAAAACGCAAAACCAACGGCGGCCGCGCGCGTATGCAGGATATTCAAAACGCCAACGGACGCTTGTTTGACGCGCCCGATGGTAAAACCAACCTGCTGCCTTCTTGGAACTGGCAAAACACCGTCGGCGAAACCAATATGCTGACGTTTGAATGGGATGCGTTTGATAATGCACAGATTACAGGCGGTATCGGCTACAACAAAGCGCGTTATTACGGCACGCTGATTTCCCCGACCGTTTGCGGTACAGGCGGTGCGAGCGACCAAACCGCAACCTGCACGACTGCCAACCAATACCATACCGGCACGGCGAAACTGACCGACCAATATTTCCGCACATTGAGTATGAACCTGACCGCACGCGGCGAATTTGAAACCGGCCCGGTAACACACAACTGGAGTACGGCTTTCGACCGCATCATCCGTCAACGTGCAACGATCGATGGTAGTAAAGCCGGAACAAACAAGGCAGAAGTGAAGGCAAACGAAAATATTGAGCATCAATTGGCATCGTTTACAGCCGACTATCCCAATTCTTGGAAGAACTCCGCCACCAAGGATGCCAATATCAAAGTCAACAGCCTTGCCTTGTCCGATACCTTGGGTTTTGCCGACAACAAATACCGCCTGACTTTGGGCGGACGTTTCCAAGCAGTTGAATACACTAATAAAAAAGAAGATCAAAGCGGCGATGCCAAACGTTTCAGCCCTATGCTGATGGCGGCGTGGGTGCCGCAACCTGATTTGGTCGTGTATGGCAACTACATGGAAGACCTTGAGCCTGCCGATATCAAAACCGATGATTCCGGCGAAACGACAATGGCGAAACCGCGTGTCAGCCGTCAGTTTGAAGTGGGCGTTCGTAAAAACTGGGGCGATTTCGTGACGACCCTGAACGCGTTTCAAATCAAACGCCCGGGCTACTGGCGCGGAAATACCAAAACAGGTACTGATTTTGCAGCATATAAAGCAGCAGGAGGCGCAGACGGAGATGAACAAGGCATGGAACGCAGCCGTGGTATCGAATTCAATGCCTATGCCAACCTGTTAAACAAAACCCTGCGCCCGACTTTCGGCCTGATGTACTTGCAATCGACCGTGAAAAATTATCCGAACGCAGCTGACAATCTTGTTAACGGCGTACAAGTCGCCAATCCGCGCGTAATTGCCAAAGCAGGCGTGGAATGGGATACGCCGTTTGTCAAAGGTTTGACCTTGAACGGCAACGTTTCGTATTTCGGCAAGTCTTACCAAAAAACGCAAAAACAATATGCTTTCCCGTCTTACACTTTGGTTGACGTAGGCGCGCGCTACAAAACCAAGCTGGGCAAAAATACCCTGACCGTCAGCAGTTCGGTGGAAAACCTGTTCAACAAAAACTACTGGCAGGTACAGCGCGGACAATTTGACCGCAGCTTCGCCGTCGTCGGTATGCCGCGCACTTACTGGTTGAAGGCGGAATTGGATTTCTAATTTCCCCACATCCGGAAAATGCCGTCCGAACAGGTTTCAGACGGCATTTCTTTTAAAGAAATATGGCGGGATACGCTTAAATAATGCTATTCTAGTACCTTTGAAACCTGCTTGTTTGAAGTGATGAAAAAACCTTTGATTTCGGTTGCGGCAGTATTGCTCGGCGCGGCGTTGGGTACGCCTTATTATCTGGGTGTCAAAGCCGAAGAAAGCCTGACGCAGCAGCAAAAAATATTGCAGAAAACGGGCTTCTTGACCGTCGAATCGCACCAATATGACCGCGGCTGGTTTACCTCTACGGAAACGACGGTCATCCGTCTGAAACCCGAGTTGCTGAATAATGCGCGGAAATATCTGCCGGATAACCTGAAAACAGTGTTGGAACAGCCGGTTACGCTGGTAAACCATATCACGCACGGTCCTTTTGCCGGCGGATTCGGCACGCAGGCGCACATTGAAACCGAGTTCAAATATACGCCTGAAACGGAAAAAGTTTTGGAACGCTTTTTTGGAAAACAAGCCCCTGTTTCCCTTGCCAATACTGTTTATTTCAACGGCAGCGGCAAGATGGAAGTCAGTGTTCCCGCATTCGATTATGAAGAACTGTCGGGCATCAGGCTGCACTGGGAAGGCCTGACGGGGAAAACGGTTTATCAAAAAGGTTTCAAAAGCTACCGCAACGGCTATGATGCCCCTTTGTTTAAAATCAAGCTGGCAGACAAAGGCGATGCCGCGTTTGAAAAAGTGCATTTCGATTCGGAAACTTCAGACGGCATCAATCCGCTTGCTTTGGGCAGCAGCAATCTGACCTTGGAAAAATTTTCCTTAGAATGGAAAGAGGGGGTCGATTACAACGTCAAGTTAAACGAGCTGGTCAATCTCGTTACCGATTTGCAGATTGGCGCGTTTATCAATCCCAACGGCAGCATCGCACCTTCTAAAATCGAAGTCGGCAAGCTAGCTTTTTCAACCAAGACCGGGGAATCAGGATCATTTATCAACAGTGAAGGGCAGTTCCGTTTCGATACGCTGGTTTACGGCGATGAAAAATATGGCCCGCTGGATATCCATATCGCCGCCGAACATCTCGATGCTTCTGCCTTAACCGTATTGAAACGCAAGTTTGCACAAATTTCTGCCAAAAAAATGACTGAAGAACAAATCCGAAATGATTTGATTGCGGCAGTCAAAGGCGAAGCTTCCGGATTATTTACCCATGACCCGGTACTAAACATTAAAACGTTCCGTTTCACCCTGCCTCAGGGAAGAATTGATGTGGGCGGAAAAAATCATGTTTAAAGACATGAAGAAGGAAGATTTGAACCAATTGGGACTGATGTTGAAGAAAACCGAGGCAGACATCAGAATGAGTATTCCTCAAAAAATGTTGGAAGATTTGGCGGTAAGTCAGGCAGGCAATATTTTCAGCGTCAATGCCGAAGATGAGGCGGAAGGTAGGGCAAGTCTTGACGACATCAACGAGACCTTGCGCCTGATGGTGGACAGTACGGTTCAGAGTATGGCAAGGGAAAAATATCTGACTTTGAACGGCGACCAGATTGATACTGCCATTTCTCTGAAAAACAATCAGTTGAAATTGAACGGTAAAACGCTGCAAAACGAACCGGAGCCGGATTTTGATGAAGGCGGTATGGTTTCAGAGCCGCAGCATTAATGGTTCAAATGCCGTCTGAAATGTTCAGGCGGCATTTTGTTGTATTGGAAACTGCCGTTTTCAACCATTCCTTCAGATAAGCCGTGTCGGATTCGTTTTTATAGTGGATTAAATTTAAACCAGTACGGCGTTGCCTCGCCTTGCCGTACTATTTGTACTGTCTGCGGCTTCGTCGCCTTGTCCTGATTTAAATTTAATCCACTATAGGCCGGAGGAAATATTTTAATCCGCTGTAAAATAGAAAATGCCGTCTGAACATTTCAGACGGCATTTTCTCAAATAAACCTTATCGGCTGTTTATTCAGTCGGATTTATTTTTCTTTTGCGGAGGCAGGTCGGTACAAGTACCCAATGCCACTTCCGCAGCCATACCGATGGATTCGCCCAAGGTCGGGTGCGGGTGGATGGTTTTGCCGATGTCTGCCGCGTCGCAGCCCATTTCGATGGCAAGGCAGACTTCGCCGATCATATCGCCACCGTTCGGACCGACAATGCCGCCGCCGATGATGCGGCCGGTTTCGGCATCAAAAATCAGCTTGGTAAAGCCGTTGTCGCAACCGTTGGCAATCGCACGGCCGGAAGCCGCCCACGGGAAGTTGGCTTTGGTGATTTTGCGGCCGGAGGCCTTGGCGGACAATTCGGTTTCGCCCACCCACGCCACTTCGGGAGAAGTGTAGGCAACGCCCGGAATGACGCGCGCGTCGAAGTAGGCTTTGTGGCCGGCGCAGTTTTCGGCGGCAACGTGGCCTTCGTGAACGGCTTTGTGCGCCAACATCGGCTGACCGACGATATCGCCGATGGCGTAGATGTGCGGCACATTGGTACGCATTTGTTTGTCCACTTCGATGAAGCCGCGATCGGTTACGGCAACGCCTGCTTTTTCCGCGCTGATGAGTTTGCCGTTGGGCGCGCGGCCGGCGGCAACCAATACGGCATCGTAGCGTTGCGGCTCTTTCGGTGCGTTCGCGCCTTCAAAGGTAACGTAAACGCCGTCTTCTTTCGGCTCGACGGCAACGGTTTTGGTGTTGACCATAATGTTGTCAAAACGGTATTCGTTTTGTTTTTGCCATACTTTCACCAAGTCGCGGTCCGCACCTTGCATCAGGCCGTCCATCATTTCAACCACATCCAGACGCGAACCCAGCGTGCTGTAAACCGTACCCATCTCGAGGCCGATAATGCCGCCGCCGATAATCAGCAGTTTGCCCGGTACTTCTTTCAGAGCCAATGCGCCGCTGGAATCGATGATGCGCGGATCTTCAGGGATAAACGGCAGTTTGGTTACGCGGCTGCCTGCTGCAATGATACAGTTTTTGAAGGCAACGATTTTTTTCTCGCCGGTAGGCGTTGCTTGTTCGTACACGTCGCCGGCAGTCAGCGATACCTCCAAGTGGTGCGGATCTAAGAATTGGCCGTCGCCTTGGATAACGTCCACTTTGCGGCCTTTCGCCATACCTGCCAAACCGCCGGTGAGGCGGGAAACCACGCCGTTTTTGTAGGCGCGCAGCATATCGATGTCGAGTTCAGGCTCGGGGTATTTGATGCCGTTTGCAGCCAAGTGGCGCACTTCGTCGATAACGGCGGCATTGTGCAACAGGGCTTTGGAAGGGATACAGCCGACGTTCAGGCAAACGCCGCCCAAGGTTTTATAACGTTCGACGATGGCGACTTTCAAGCCTTCGTCGGCAGCGGCGAATGCGGCAGAATAACCGCCGGGGCCGCCGCCCAATACGACTACGTCGTATTCGGCATCGGCAGAGCCGCCGAATTGCGCGGTTTGCGGTGCAGGAGCGGCGGCTTTGGGTGCTTCTTGTGCCGGGGCGGCAGCCGCTTCGGCTTTAGGAGCGGCAGCCGCGCCTTCGGCTTCAACGACGACAATCAAGCCGCCTTCGGAGATTTTGTCACCGACTTTGACTTTCACTTCTTTGACCACGCCAGCAACTTCGGCAGGTACGTCCATAGTCGCTTTATCGGTTTCCAAAGTAATCAGGGTATCGTCAACGGCGATGGTGTCGCCCACGTTTACTTCAACCGCGATAATATCTACATTTTCGTGTCCGCCAATGTCGGGCACTTTTAATTCAACTAAGCTCATGTCTCATCTTTCTGAATGATGTTCAAACTTCCTTTTCAGACGGCACAGGCCGCTATGCCGTCTGAAGCCGATCGGGTTACAGGGTAATGCGGCGGAAGTCTTTCAACAGCTTCGCCAAGAATACGGTGAAGCGCATACCGGCCGCACCGTCGATGACGCGGTGGTCGAAGGACAGGCTCAACGGGCACATCAGGCGCGGGGCAAACTCTTTGCCGTTCCAAACCGGTTTGATTTGGGATTTGCACACGCCCAAGATGGCGACTTCGGGAGCATTCACAATCGGCGTGAAGCCTGTACCGCCGATACCGCCCAAGCTGGAAATGGTAAAGCACGCGCCTTGCATTTCTTGCGGTTTGAGCTTGCCTTCGCGGGCTTTTTTGGACAATTCGGTCAATTCTTGGCTGATTTGTTTCAAACCTTTTTGATCCACGTCTTTGATGACGGGAACAACCAAGCCGTTCGGCGTATCGGCTGCGAAACCGATGTTGAAGTAGTTTTTCAGCACCAGGTTGTCGCCGTCCAGTGAGGCGTTGAATTCGGGGAAGGCTTTCAGCGCGGAAACAGAGGCTTTGATGATGAACGCCAACGGGGACAGTTTCACGCCTTCGCGTTCCCATTCTTTGTTCAGCTGTTTGCGGAATTCTTCCAGCTCGGTCATATCCGCTTCTTCGTGTACGGTAACGTGCGGAATCACAACCCAGTTGCGGGACAGGTTTTGACCGGAGATTTTCTTAATGCGGGACAGTTCTTTAACTTCGACATTGCCGAATTTGGAGAAGTCCACTTTAGGCCACGGCAGCAAGTCCAGACCGCCGCCCAAAGACGCGCCGGCTGCGGCAGGTTTCGCCGCACCGCCCTGCATTACGGATTTCACAAAGGCTTTAATGTCGTCGCCCATGATACGGCCTTTCAAGCCGGTGCCTTTGACTTGGCCCAAATCCACGCCCAATTCGCGCGCCAGTTTGCGTGCGGAAGGGCCGGCGTGTGCTTTGGCGAAAGCGGCTTCGTCGATTTTGGCGGCGGCAGGAGCAACCGGTGCAGGTGCGGCGGCCGGAGTGGTAGGAGCTGGAGCGGCAGCCGGTGCAGGTGCGGCAGCTTGAGCGGCAGGCGCAGGGGCTGCTGCGGCAGAGCCGGCGGTTTCTACTTCGATAATGGCAGAGCCTTCGGACACTTTGTCGCCGACTTTTAAGAATACGGCTTTAACGACACCGGCAGCGGTACAAGGTACGTCCATTGTCGCTTTGTCGGTTTCCAAAGTAATCAGCGTGTCGTCTTCGGCAACGGTGTCGCCCACTTTGATTTCAACGGCGATTACATCCACATCGGTATGGCCGCCGATATCGGGGACGGCTACTTGAACGGTTGCACCGCCTGCGGCAACGGGTGTGGCGGCAGGTGCAGGTTGTGTTTCAGCGGCAGCAGCTGGGGCGGCTTCGGCAGCGGCGGTACCGGTTTCAACGGTCAGAATTACGCCGCCTTCGGAGATTTTGTCGCCAACTTTGACTTTAACTTCTTTCACGACACCAGCCGCATCGGCAGGTACATCCATCGTGGCTTTGTCGGTTTCCAAAGTAATCAGGGTGTCGTCAACGGCGATGGTGTCGCCCGCTTTAACTTCTACGGCGATGATGTCGACGTTTTCGTGACCGCCGATATCGGGGACTTTGATTTCTACGATACTCATTTGAGTTCCTTTAATCTTTTTCAGTTGGATGCCGTCTGAAAACTGCTTCACGCGGCATCGGTACGGTTTGTCTGTTCAAACCATTCGGGCATTCGGTTTTCAGACGGCCTGATGTCTGAATGGGGCAAACAGACCGTCTGAAACATCAATCAGCGTTTCCAGCTAGGGGCTGAATCGGCTTTGATGCCGTATTTCTCAATGGTTTGTTGAACGGTTTCTTTGCTGACTTTGCCTTGTTCCGCCAATGCGGCCAATGCTGCCACGGCAACGTTGTAGCGATCCACTTCAAAGAAGCGGCGCAGGTTGGCGCGGCTGTCGGAACGGCCGAAACCGTCAGTGCCCAAGACATGGTAGTCGTTCGGGATGTAGGCGCGGATACGGTCGGCATAGCTGCGGATATAGTCGGTAGCGGCGATAACCGGACCGTCATGACCTTGCAGTTGAGAGGTAACGAAAGGCACTTTTTCAGCTTCCAGCGGATGCAGGCGGTTGAAGCGTTCGGTTTCGATGGCGTCGCGGTGCAGCAGGTTGAAGGACGGGCAAGACCAGATGTCTGCTTCCACGCCGAAGTCGGCTTTCAGCAGCTCGGCACCGGCAATCACTTCTTGCAGAATCGTACCGGAACCCATCAGTTGGACTTTCTTGTCGCCTTTGCCGCCGGCTTTCAGCAGGTACATACCTTTCAAGATGTCTTGTTCCGCACCTTCGGGCATATCCGGATGGGTGTAGTTCTCGTTCATCAGGGTAATGTAGTAGAACACGTCTTCATTATTGGCATACATACGGCGCAGACCGTCTTGTACGATGACGGCCACTTCGTATTGGAAGGTCGGATCGTAAGTGACGCAGTTCGGAATCAGATCCGCTTGAACATGGCTGTGGCCGTCTTCGTGTTGCAGGCCTTCGCCGTTCAGAGTCGTACGGCCGGCAGTGCCGCCCAACAGGAAGCCGCGCGCGTGCATATCGCCAGCCGCCCAAGCCAAGTCGCCGATACGTTGGAAACCGAACATAGAATAGTAAATGTAGAACGGAATCATCGCGAAGTCGCTGTTGGCGTAGCTGGTCGCAGCCGCAATCCAGTCGGCCATCGCGCCCGGTTCGTTAATACCTTCTTGCAAGATTTGACCGTCAACGGATTCTTTGTAGAACATCAGTTGGTCTTTATCTTGAGGGGTATATTGCTGACCTTTCGGATTCCAAATGCCGTATTGGCGGAACATACCTTCCATACCGAAAGTACGGCTTTCGTCGGGAACGATAGGTACGACACGTTTGCCGATTTTTTTGTCTTTCAGCAAAGTGGATAGGATGCGGACGAATGCCATCGTGGTCGAGAACTCGCGTTCACCGCTGGATTTGAGTTGTGCGTCGAATGCCGACAGCTCGGGCACTTCCAATACTTCCTGCGTCGGTTTGCGTTGCGGCAGGTAGCCGCCCAAAGCATCGCGGCGTGCGTGCAGGTATTTGTATTCTTCCGTATCAGGGGCAAAAGACAGGTAAGGCAAATCGCCGCTTTCGATTTGCTCGTCGGTAACGGGAATGTCGAAACGGTCGCGGAATTGTTTCAGGGACGCTTTGTCCATTTTTTTGGCTTGGTGGGCAACGTTCTGACCTTCGCCGGATGCGCCCATACCGTAACCTTTAATGGTTTTCGCCAAGATGACGGTAGGTTTACCGTCGGCATGGTTCGCTGCGCGGTCGTAGGCGTTGTACACTTTTTGAGGATCGTGGCCGCCGCGGTTCAATGCCCAAATTTCGTCATCGGTCATATCGGCAACCAATGCTTTCAGTTCGGGCGTATTGAAGAAGTGTTCGCGCACATACGCTCCGTCTTTGGATTTGTAAGTTTGGTAGTCGCCGTCCAAGCATTCTTCCATGCGTTGGCGCAGGATACCGTCTTTGTCTTTTGCCAAGAGGCGATCCCAGCGGCGTCCCCAAATGACTTTGACGACATTCCAGCCGGCGCCGGCAAAGTTGCCTTCCAATTCTTGGATGATTTTGCCGTTACCGCGTACTGGACCGTCCAAGCGTTGCAGGTTGCAGTTGATGACGAAAATCAGGTTGTCCAAGCCTTCGCGTGCAGCCAGCGCGATTGCACCTTGGGATTCGGGTTCGTCCATTTCGCCGTCGCCGCAGAAACACCATACTTTACGGCCTTTGGTTTTTGCCAAGCCGCGTGATTCCAAGTATTTCAGGAAACGCGCCTGATAAATCGCCATGATGGGACCCAAGCCCATGGATACGGTCGGGAACTGCCAGAAGTCGGGCAAGAGGTGGGGGTGTGGATAGGAAGGCAGACCGTGTCCGTCCACTTCTTGGCGGAAGTTGTTCAGTTGATCTTCGGTCAGACGGCCTTCGACGAATGCGCGTGCATAGATGCCCGGGGCAACGTGACCTTGGAAGAAGACCAAATCGCCTTCTTCACCTTCACCTTTGGCTTTCCAGAAGTGGTTGAAACCGACTTCGTACATGGTGGCGGCAGATTGGAAAGATGCGATGTGCCCACCCAGTTCCAAATCTTTCTTGCCGGCGCGCAATACGATGGCGGCGGCGTTCCAGCGCACGAATGCGCGGATGCGGTGTTCGATGTTTTGGTCGCCCGGAATGCCTTTTTCGTTTTCAACCGAAACGGTATTCAAATACGGGGTGGTCGTGCCGTGTGGCATACGTACGCCTTTGTCGCGGCAGTATTTGACCAGGTTTTCCAAGAGGTATTGCGCGCGTTCGCCGCCTTCATATTCGAGGACGGAGCTTAACGCGTCCAGCCACTCTTGGGTTTCGATAGGGTCAACATCGTGTAATTGGGTGGACATAGTATCTATCCTTTATGTTGAGTGTTTAATCGGCAGGGAGGGTGTAGCCAACCCCTTTATTTTCGTTTGTGAAAAATAATAAGCAAAAACGAAAATTTCTAAATCAAACCGAAACAAAACAATTTAAGTCCAATGTTTTCAAAAAATTATAAAAGTCTTGGAAACAAGGGAAAACTTGAAAAAAATGTTCGGTCTGCTCCACACGAAATCCTATCAGCAATCGGGTCTGCTGGCAAATAACCATGCTTTTAAAAGCAGGTTTTATACTGAAGTTGGCGTTTGGTAAGGCCAAGTCTTTTTGATTTTGAAATATTCTGTTTGATTTTGGCGATATTTTTTCGGAATTGTGGGATATCGAATCATTATGTCTCTGCCGGCAATTTTCCTATTACAGAAAATCTATACACAAGCTTTGTGGATAACCGTGTTGATAAGCCACGGCTTGTGTTAAAAAAGTCTTACGCAACAAATGTACGCTTATTTTGATTAAAAAAATAGGCACATTTAAATCTATAAAAATCATGTGATTATGTTCAATATGATGTTTCTGGTCATGTTTTTGTCGTCTGTTATGGGATTTGTCCCGCGCTTGGGGCAGGGGGTGAATTTTGGAGGTTGGTGCAAAACCTGCTTTTTTCGCGTTACAATCTGCACCCGATTTACTTTTGAATCTGCCTGTTTGGAAAAATACTTTTATGAAAGCCAGCCAATTCTTTATCTCTACTTTAAAAGAAGCCCCTGCTGAAGCCGCGCTTGCCAGCCACAAGCTGATGATTCGCGCCGGCCTGATTAAAGCCAACGCGTCCGGCCTTTATACTTGGATGCCGATGGGGCTGCGCGTGTTGCGCAAAGTTGAAAATGTCGTGCGCGAAGAAATGGCGCGCGCGGGCAGCGTGGAGTTGCTGATGCCGGTGGTGCAGCCTGCCGAGCTGTGGCAGGAATCCGGCCGCTGGGAATTTTACGGTAAAGAACTGCTGCGCCTGAAAGACCGCCACGACCGCGATTTCTGCATGGGCCCGACCTGTGAGGAAGTCATCGCCGACATCGTGCGCAAAGAAATCAACAGCTACAAACAACTGCCGAAAAACTTTTACCATATCCAAACCAAATTCCGCGACGAAGTGCGCCCGCGCTTCGGCGTGATGCGCGCGCGCGAGTTTGTGATGAAAGATGCTTATTCCTTTCACGCCGACTACGCCTCGCTTCAGACGGCCTATCAAGATATGTACGATGCTTACTGCCGCATCTTTACCCGTCTGGGTTTGGCGTTCCGCCCCGTTGCCGCAGACACCGGCAGCATCGGCGGTACCGGCTCTCACGAGTTTCAAGTGTTGGCGGAAAGCGGCGAAGATGTGATTGCATACAGCGACACTTCCGATTACGCCGCCAATGTCGAGCTGGCGCCGACCTTGCCGCTCAAAGGCGAACGCGCGACCGCTCATGCCGAGTTGACCAAAGTACATACGCCAAACGTCAAAACTATTGAGTCTTTGCTTGAATTCCTGAATATTCCGGTTGAACAAACCCTCAAATCCATCGTGGTTGAAGGCGAAAACGAAGGCGAACTCGTCCTGCTGCTGTTGCGTGGCGACCATGAGTTTAACGATATCAAGGCAGAAAAACTGGCGGGCGTAAAATCGCCACTGACCATGGCAGATCCTGCCGCCATCCGCGCGCAGTTCGGTGCAAACGGCGGCTCGCTCGGCCCTGTCGGCTTCACAGGCAAAGTCTATGCCGATTTCGCCACCGAAAAAGGCGCGGACTGGGTTATTGGCGCAAACGAAGACGACTACCACTATACCGGCTTCAACTTCGGCCGCGATGCCGCCGAGCCTGAATTTGTCGATTTACGCAATGTCATCGAAGGCGACATCAGTCCTGACGAACAAGGCCGTCTGAAACTGGCACGCGGTATTGAAGTCGGCCACGTTTTCCAATTACGCGACAAATATACCAAAGCCATGAACGTCAGCTTCTTGGATAACAACGGCAAATCCCAAATCATGGAAATGGGCTGCTACGGTATCGGTATTACCCGCGTTGTGGCCGCCGCCATCGAGCAAAACAACGACGAAAAAGGCATTATCTGGACCAAAACAATGGCACCGTTTGAAGTTGTGATCGTGCCGATGAACTACAAAAAATCAGATGCCGTACGCGAAGCCACCGATAAAATCTACGCCGAACTGCTGGCCGCAGGCGCGGATGTATTGTTGGATGACCGCGACGAACGTGCAGGCGTCTTGCTGAATGACTCCGAGCTGTTGGGTATTCCTCACCGTATCGTGATCGGTGATCGCGCCTTAAAAGAAGGTAATGTCGAATATGCCGAGCGCCGTGACAACGAAGTGCAGGCAGTTGCAATCGGAGAAATTGTTGCGCGTGTAACAGCTTCATTAAATGGGTAAGCTTGGTCAAATGCCGTCTGAAAATAATTTCAGACGGCATTTTTATTTGGGGAGAAAGTGAAGTGGCTTCAGTATTTTTAGAAGGAGAAGCAGTCGAGGTCGGCAATATTTTCTGCATCGGCAGGAATTATGCCGCCCATATCGAAGAGTTAAAAAACGAAATACCTTCCGAACCTGTGGTGTTTATGAAGCCGTCAGGCAGCATTTTGAACAGCGGCGGTACAATCTTGCTGCCCGAGTTCAGTAGGGATGTGCAGTTTGAGTGCGAGCTTGTGTTGCTGGTCGGTAAGGATTCAGACGGCATGGGCGAGGGTGAAGATATTTTGGGATGTGTCGCAGGATATGGTGTAGGGTTGGACCTTACGGCACGGGATATCCAATGCCGTCTGAAGGAAAAAGGGCTGCCTTGGTTGAAGGCAAAGGGATTTAGGCATTCTGCATGTGTTTCGGACTTCGTGGCGGCGAGCAAGGTTTCCTGCCAACCCTTCTTTTTTTCATTGAGGCAGAACGGTATATTGAGGCAGCGGGGCAACACGGAAATGATGATTTACCCGCTCAGGATGGTTTTATGCGAGCTGGTTTTGTCCTATGGCTTGAAAAAAGGTGATCTGGTATTTACCGGAACACCTTCAGGTGTAGGGAAAATCAGCGAGGGGGACAGATTGGAACTGGAATTGGACGGGCTTGCAGAAGCTTTTTTTACGGTAGCCCGAAAATAAGGCAGACTTATTCGTTGCGTCCGTTGAAAAATTCTTCCGAACCACCTTCGAAGAAACTTTGCAGGATTGCCTGTGCGGCTACTTGGTCGAGAACGGATTTCCTTTTTTTGCCAAAAACTTGTGCTTCTGAAAGCAAGCCTTCCGCGTAGACGGACGAGAGGCGTTCGTCCACCCAATAGACAGGAAGCCCGAATCTGCCGTGCAGCCTGCGTCCGAACTTGCGCGACAGGTGCGTCATTTCGTGTTCCGTGCCGTCGGTATGCACGGGCAGTCCGACGACAAAATAACGCGGCTGCCATTCTTGAACCAGCTTGGCGATTGCCGCGAATTTTTCATCGTTGCTGCTGCCGGTAACGGTGGCCAGCGGATGGGACAGCCCCAATTCCGCATCGCCCTGTGCCACGCCGATGCGCGCTTCGCCGAAGTCGAATGCCAGTGCCGTTCCTTTTGGAATTTTATGCATGACCGGCTCCCGAAGACAGGGCGAGCGGGTCGATGCCGAGTTTGGCGAATGCGGCGGCGTAACGGTGTTCGTAGGGGATGTCGAACAGGATATGTTCGTCGGCGGGAACGGTCAGCCACGCATTGTCGGCAAGTTCGCGTTCGAGCTGGCCTTTTCCCCAGCTTGAATAGCCGATACTGATTAATATTTTGTCAACCGCGCCTTCGCGTGAAATATTTTCAATCACGTCTCGGGAAGAAGTCAGCGCGATATTGTCCGAAACGCCGATACTGCTTTGCCAGTTGCCGATCGGGGTATGCACGACATAACCTCGCTCGACTTGCACCGGGCCGCCCATCATCACGCTGTCGTGCTGCATTCGGAAAGGGATGTTTTTGCCGGTGGCGGAAAAAATCATGTCCATCGTAATCGGAGAGGGTTTGTTGATGGCGATGCCGAGTGCGCCGTCTTCATCGTGTTTGCAGATATAGACGACCGATTGTGCAAAAAACGCGTCTTCCATATCGGGCATGGCGACGAGAAAGTGGTTGGACAGGTTCATATCAGCGTTTGTCGGGATTTTCTATCGGGTTGGAAATAATGCAGGCGCCAGCAAGCATTTTGCCGGAAGTGCCCGCTTGAGGCATATTGGTTTGCAGGTTGCTGCCGAAACAGGAAACCGCGCTTAAGGAATTTTTCGGCGAGCCTTGGACGATTTTATCGCTGTAAACCAAATAAGCGAAAGTTTTACGTTTCGGATTATAATAACGGATAATCTGCCGACTCTTGAACGCGAAGCTCGTACCGTGCTTGAAAACTTCTTTCGGTTTGCGCACGGCGGTTTCATCAAAAGAAATCGAAGATGCCGTCTGAACGCACGAAACCGATGCGTCGGACGCGTCTTCTCCCGCCTGTCATGCTCCACTCATGCAGAAGCACGTTGCCGTCCCAGGCATAGCGATGGCATGTGTCGTGCGTCTCTTTAAGGATACGCCTGCCCAAGGCATCGTACTCAAACCTTATGGTGGCACCTTCGGGTGTGCGTACGCTCCTGAGCATGCCGTTGCCGTACCACTCGTAGGCGGTATCTCCCTCCTGCCAGCCATAATGAGCCTGCAATTACTTGTCATTGAGGGAACTAAGACATTGCGAGTACTCTTGATTTTGCCGAAAAGGTCATTATTCCGGTGGCAAAGCCCCAAAACAACTATTGTGACCATCAATTGCTTCTTTTAATACTGGCAATTTTTCATATCCAATTCTTTTAATTCCTGATTTTTTTATTTGTTTTAAAATTTCGTCATTCACAATAATACCTGTTAAAGCGCTTGGAAAGAAAGTGAGATTTGGGATAGATTTATCCACAATATACCAACTATTTAATGGCAAAGGAAAATATAAAACGACTCCGCACTTTTCACATATACTACAAGTTGATTCTTTCCCTCCCCTTATATAAATTCTAAATTTTGGAACAACTGAAATGTATTCTTTGGATACAGTTTTGTTTACATCATAAACCTTTCCTACAAAATATACATTCTCAATATTTTGAATGCCCAGTAATGAAACAATATCTTTATGTAACATTCCAATAAATGTACCTCTTGCGTAGGTAATTGGAGCAAAACTTTTTTTTATTTTTTCATTTAGAAAGACATCAATTGCTGTATGTTTAATGATATTTCCACAATCGCACATTATATTCTCTTGTTTCAATTGATCTATCCAACTGTCATCTCCTTCGGGAACATTTTGTGTGGGGTCGCTAATTTGATAAAATATTTTTTCCATTATGGGTGTACTTTAAAATTTCCTTTATAGATATTTTGCCAAAATTTACTTGTTCCAAATTGACCGTTTCCTTCAAGCCGCCTTTTTTTGCATACGAAATATAACAGGCAACCCCTTGAACGTCGGGATCGTCGAATCCTTCCACTTCGATACGGTCGTTTTTTCCCAACATGTTGAAAACGGTGCTTGCTCGTCCGATTTTATCGGTTTCACCGCTGCCGCAGGCAGTCAGCAGGACGGCGGCAGACAGCAGTAGCAGTCTGTTCATCAAAATTTCCTTATCGGTTGAATCCCCGTTTTCCGTGAAGGCGGCAGAGCTTGCTTTGTTTGGAGGGGCGCACGCTCCCAAATCGGGCAACATACGGTATGCGGCTTAATGTGCTACCCTGTGTGTCGGAACACAATATCTGTTGCAGCATTGAAAATATGCCGCACAATATAAGGCTGTTTGAGCCGATTGCAAGTATCCGCGCAAAGAAGGTGCAAGATTGGGCAAACGGCATTTTCAGACGGCATAACTGACAGTATAATCCAAACGTCCGGCTGCTTTCGTGCAGCCTTCAGTATTATCCAACTTTTTCCGAAGGTCGAACCATGCGCTATAAACCCCTTCTGCTTGCCCTGATGCTCGTTTTTTCCACGCCCGCTGTTGCCGCCCACGACGCGGCACACAACCGTTCCGCCGAAGTGAAAAAACAGGCGAAGAACAAAAAAGAACAGCCCGAAGCGGCGGAAGGCAAAAAAGAAAAAGGCAAAAATGCCGCAGTGAAAGATAAAAAAACAGGCAGCAAAGAGGAGGCAAAAGAGGGCAAAGAGTCCAAAAAAACCGCCAAAAACCGTAAAGAAGCAGAGAAGGAGGCAACATCCAAGCAGTCTGCGCGCAAAGGACGCGAAGAGGATAAGGAATCGAAGGCGGAACACAAAAAGGCATATGGCAAGCCTGTGTCCGAATCCAAAGAAAAAAACGCAAAAACACAGCCTGAAAACAAACAAGGCAAAAAAGAGGCAAAAGGACAGGACAATCCGCGTAAGGGCGGCAAGTCGGACAAAGACACTGTTTCTGCAAATAAAAAAGTCCGTTCCGACAAGGACGGAAAAGCAGTGAAACAGGACAAAAAACACACGGAAGAGAAAAATGCCAAAACCGATTCCGACGAATTGAAGGCCGCCGTTGCCGCTGCCACCAATGATGTCGAAAACAAAAAATCCCTGCTCAAACAAAGCGAAGGAATGCTGCTTCATGTCAGCAATTCCCTCAAACAGCTTCAGGAAGAGCGTATCCGCCAAGAGCGTATCCGTCAGGCGCGCGGCAACCTTGCTTCTGTCAACCGCAAACAGCGCGAGGCTTGGGACAAGTTCCAAAAACTCAATACCGAGCTGAACCGTTTGAAAACGGAAGTTGCCGGTACGAAAGCGCAGATTTCCCGTTTCGTATCGGGGAACTATAAAAACAGCCAGCCGAATGCGGTTGCCCTGTTCCTGAAAAACGCCGAACCGGGTCAGAAAAACCGCTTTTTGCGTTATACGCGTTATGTAAACGCTTCCAATCGGGAAGTCGTCAAGGATTTGGAAAAACAGCAGAAGGCTTTGGCGGTACAAGAGCAGAAAATCAACAATGAGCTTGCCCGTTTGAAGAAAATTCAGGCAAACGTCCAATCACTCCTGAAAAAACAGGGTGTAACCGATGCTGCGGAACAGACTGAGAGCCGCAGGCAAAACGCCAAAATCGCCAAAGATGCTCAAAAAATGGTGGAGCAGAAAGAAAACGAGCAGCAGCTGAATAATCTTTTGAGCAACTTGGAAAAGAAAAAAGCTGCTAACCGTATTCAAGACGCCGAAGCAAAAAGAAAACTGGCGGAAGCCAGACTGGCGGCAGCTGAAAAGGCCAGAAAAGAAAAGAAGCGGTACAGCAGAAGACTGAAGCGCGGCGTGCGGCAATGTCTAATCTGACTGCCGAAGATAAGAACATCCAAGCACCTGCAGTCATGGGTATCGGCAGTGCCAACGGTTTCGGCCGTATGCAGGGGCGATTGAAAAAACCGGTTGCCGGCGTGCCGACGGGGCTGTTCGGGAAAAACCGCAACGGCGGCGATGTTTGGAAAGGCGTGTTCTATTCCACTGCACCGGCAACGGTTGAAAGCATTGCGGCAGGAACAGTAAGCTATGCGGACGAGTTGGACGGCTACGGCAAAGTGGTCGTAGTCGATCACGGCGAGAACTACATCAGCATTTATGCCGGTTTGAGCGAAATTTCCGTCAGCAAGGGTTATACGGTCGCGGCAGGAAGCAAAATCGGGACGAGCGGATTGTTGCCGGACGGAGAAGAGGGGCTTTACCTGCAAATACGTTATGAAGGGCAGGTATTGAACCCTTCGAGCTGGATACGTTGATTGGATCGCCGAAACGGTAGGCTTTATGCGAATCGTGTCGATATGGTGCGCTGTTCCGTGAAGTCTGCCGTTTGCCGTACCTGTGTTTTCCGGTTTTTGGAAATCAAGAGAGAAAGTTAAAGAAGAATGTCGAAACCTGTTTTTAAGAAAATCGCACTTTATACTCTGGGCGCAATCAGCGGCGTGGCCGTCAGTCTGGCGGTGCAGGGTTTTGCCGCCGATAAGGACGGGCGGGATAACGAAGTCCTGCCGGTCCAATCCATCCGCACGATGGCGGAGGTTTACGGTCAGATTAAGGCAAACTACTATCAGGACAAACCCGATGCCGATTTGTTTGAAGGTGCGATGAAGGGTATGGTGGCCGGTTTGGATCCGCATTCCGAATATATGGATAAAAAAGGTTATGCGGAAATGAAGGAATCGACCAGCGGCGAATTTGGCGGCTTGGGGATGGAAATCGGGCAGGAAGACGGTTTTGTCAAAGTGGTTTCGCCGATTGAGGATACGCCTGCGGAACGGGCAGGGGTGAAAAGCGGCGACTTCATTGTGAAAATCGATAATGTTTCGACGCGGGGGATGACGGTCAGCGAAGCGGTGAAGAAAATGCGGGGCAAGCCGGGTACGAAGATTACTTTGACGCTGTCGCGTAAAAATGCCGACAAGCCGATAGTCGTCAACCTGACGCGTGCCATCATTAAAGTGAAAAGCGTCCGCCATCACCTGATCGAACCCGATTACGGCTATATCCGCGTGTCGCAGTTCCAAGAGAAGACGGTCGAAAGCGTCAATACCGCCGCAAAAGAGCTGGTAAAGGAAAATAAAGGAAAACCGCTCAAAGGGCTGGTGTTGGATTTGCGCGACGACCCCGGCGGGCTTTTGACCGGCGCGGTCGGCGTGTCGGCGGCATTTCTGCCGTCTGAATCGGTCGTCGTCAGCACCAAGGGACGCGACGGCAAAGACGGCATGGTACTGAAAGCCGTTCCTGAAGATTATGTGTACGGTATGGGCGGCGATCCTTTGGCGGGCATTCCTGTCGAGTTGAAAACGATTCCGATGACGGTATTGGTCAATTCCGGTTCGGCTTCCGCGTCGGAAATTGTCGCAGGTGCATTGCAGGATCACAAACGCGCGGTCATCGTCGGTACGCAGAGCTTCGGCAAAGGTTCGGTTCAGACTTTGATTCCCTTGTCCAACGGCAGCGCGGTCAAGCTGACAACGGCGCTGTATTATACGCCGAACGACCGCTCCATTCAGGCGCAGGGGATTGTTCCCGATGTCGAGGTGAAGGATAAGGAACGCACTTTTGAAAGCCGCGAGGCGGATTTGGTCGGACACATCGGTAATCCTTTGGGCGGCGAGGATGTGAACAGTGAAACCCTTGCTGTGCCGCTTGAAAAAGATGCGGATAAGCTCGCTGCAAAAGAAAAGGTAAAAGAAAAGGACGAGGATTTGTCTTCAAGGCGGATTCCCAACCTGCCAAAGACGAGCAGTTGCGTAAGGCTTTGGATTTAGTCAAGTCGCCAGAACAGTGGCAGAAGTCTTTGGGGCTGGCGGCGAAAAAGCCGGTTTCAAATAAAGATAAGAAAGATAAGAAGTAGGTTTTGACGATGCCGTCTGAAAGGGTTTCAGACGGCATATTATGTTTGAAAGGACAGGTTATGAGCGATTTTTTACCAGAATTCGAACCGTTTGCAGAGAAAATTGCAGCCACGGCAAAACCCGTCGTGCGTTTTTCTTTGAAGAAAGAGACAGTAGAACTGTGGGACAGCAAGGTCGGTGGCAGACCTTATCTGCCGGAGGGTATGGAATATCCTCAAAATGCCCAAGGACAACCGCTTTCCCTGCTGGCGCAAATCAACTTTGCCCAAATGCCGCATCTGCCGGACTATCCGACCGAAGGCATCGTCCAGTTCTTTGTCGACGGTTACGACGATTTGTCGGGCATGGATTTCGACGACTTGCGCGTCCAAAAGGGATTCCGTGTTTTGTACCATCGCGAAGTGCGGCAGGAAGGTTTGCGTTCGGATGTTCCGGCATATTCCGATTTTGGGGATTTCGGAGTCGGTCTGCCGTTTGATGCAGAGGAAGAATTCCGCATGGTTTTTTCCGAACCGGAGACGCAATATCTGTCTTTCGACGATTACCGTTTCGATCGGACTTTTCCGGAAATGCGCAAGCTGATTCTCGAAAGGGTTACGGATACGGGTAACAACGATTGGCGGCTTTACGAGAACTATCGGGAAGCCTCCAATCAGGCGGGACACTGTATCGGCGGTTATCCCTGCTTTGCCCAATACGATCCGCGCGACGGCAGTTTGGAAGGCTATGAACTGCTGTTCCAATTGGAAAGCCAATATGATGAGAACGAAGGAATAGACATCATGTGGGGCGATATGGGTGTCGGCAATTTCTTTATCGCGCCCGAAGATTTGGAAAAATGCGATTTTTCCAAAACGGCATTCACTTGGGATTGCGGTTGAGTTCAGACGGCATACGGTCGGGAATGTCTTTTATTTCAGGCCGTCTGAAAGACGTTTCTGACCAATCCCTACTACACGCTTTGTCCGCAAACGCATCACAGGCAAGATTATGGAAGTTATCAAATATCCCGATTCCCCCTTCAAACTTCACCAGCCCTTCCCGCCCGCCGGCGACCAGCCCACCGCCATTGCCGGCCTGCTCGAAGGGCTTTCAGACGGCCTTGCCTACCAAACCCTGCTCGGCGTAACCGGTTCGGGTAAAACCTACACCATGGCGAACGTCATCGCCCAAAGCGGCCGACCCGCCATCATCATGGCGCACAACAAAACCCTTGCCGCCCAGCTCTATGCCGAAATGCGCGAGTTTTTCCCCGAAAACGCGGTGGAATATTTCGTCTCCTACTACGACTATTACCAGCCCGAAGCCTATGTGCCCAGCCGCGATTTGTTCATCGAAAAAGACAGCGCGATTAACGAACACATCGAGCAAATGCGTCTTTCCGCCACCAAAAACCTGATGACGCGCGACGATGTAATTATCGTCGCCACCGTGTCCGCCATTTACGGTATCGGCGACCCGACCGAGTATCAACAAATGGTGTTGTCCGTCAAAGAAGGCGACACCATAGCCCAGCGCGACATCATCGCCACGCTCGTTTCCATGCAGTACGAACGCGGTGATTTGGACTTCAAACGCGGCAGCTTCCGCGTGCGTGGCGACGTGATTGACGTGTACCCCGCCGAAAGCTCCGAAAACGCCTTGCGCATCAGCCTGTTTGACGACGAAATCGACCGCCTCGATATGTTCGACCCACTTTCAGGCAGCCTGCACCAGCGCGTCGGCCGCTACACCGTCTTCCCGTCCAGCCACTATGTTACCCCGCGCGACACCGTATTGCGTGCCTGCGAGTCCATCAAAGAAGAATTGCGCGAACGCATTGATTTCTTTACCAAAGAAAACCGCCCCGTCGAACAACAACGCATCGAACAGCGCACCCGCTTCGACCTCGAAATGCTCTACGAAATGGGCTTCTGCAAAGGCATTGAAAACTACTCCCGCCACTTCTCCGGCAAAAAAGAAGGCGAACCGCCGCCCACGCTGATGGACTACCTGCCCGACAACGCCATCATGTTCATCGACGAAAGCCACGTTACCGTTACCCAAATCGGCGGCATGTACAAAGGCGACGCATCGCGCAAGCAAAACCTCGTGGACTACGGCTTCCGCCTCCCTTCCGCCCGCGACAACCGCCCGCTCAAATTCCACGAATTTGAAAAAGTCATGCCGCAAACTGTCTTCGTTTCCGCCACTCCAGCCAAATACGAAGAAGAATACGCCGGACAAGTGGTCGAACAAGTCGTCCGTCCCACAGGGCTGGTTGATCCCCAAATCATCATCCGCCCCGTCGCCACACAAGTCGACGACTTAATGAGCGAAATCAACGACCGTATCCAAAAAGGCGAACGCGTCCTCGTTACCACCCTTACCAAACGCATGGCAGAGCAACTCACCGACTATTACAGCGAACTCGGCATCAAAGTGCGCTACCTGCACAGCGACATCGACACCGTAGAGCGCGTTGAAATTATTAGAGATTTACGGCTCGGCCTGTTTGACGTACTCGTCGGCATCAACCTCTTGCGCGAAGGCCTCGACATCCCCGAAGTCTCCCTCGTCGCCATCCTCGACGCCGACAAAGAAGGCTTCCTGCGCTCCCACCGCAGCCTGATTCAAACCATAGGCCGCGCCGCGCGCAACGTGAACGGCGTCGCCATCCTGTACGCCGACAAAATCACCGATTCCATGAAAGCCGCCATCGACGAAACCGAACGCCGCCGCGAAAAACAGATTAAATTCAACGAAGAACACGGCATCGTGCCGCAGCAGATTAAAAAACAGGTCAAAGACATCATCGACGGCGTGTACCACGAAGAAGACGGCGGCAAAAGCCGTCTGAAAGGCAAAAACAAGGTTAAAGTCGGCGAAATCCACAATGAAGAAGATGCGATTAAAGAAATCGCCAAACTGGAAAAAGCCATGCAGCAGGCGGCTCGGGATTTGCAGTTTGAAGAAGCGGCGGTTATTCGTGATAGAATACGGAGTATTAAGGAAAGCCTGTTGTTTGGGGCGGAGTAGAAATTAAAAATTTTAAATTGCTTCGGGATAAGTTAATCCCACTAGAAACAACATGGGTTTACATCAATTTAATCCATTTAAACCTTGAATAAAGTATTAAATATTTGTTATTTTTAAGTAAGATTAAGAGGGTTTTATGAAATTTATTAATGAACTAAGTTTTGGTTTTCCTGATGCTGAAAATTACAAGCGAAAAGAAAATAAGGGTCTATTTAATAAAATATTTATTAAAGATGATTATTTACAAAAAATTTTAAATCCTTCAACTTCTTTTCTTATTGGGGAAAAAGGTACTGGAAAAACAGCCTATGCCGTTTTTTTATCAAATAACCACTACAAAGATCATTTTTCCAGCTTAAAATACATACGAGAAACAGAATACAATAAATTCTTAATTTTAAAAAAAGAAAACATTTAAACTTATCAAATTATGCTAGCATATGGAAAGTAATTTTATATTTATTAATCTCTGGCGAAATTCTAGAAAAGGAACAAACTTTATTATCTAATATTCTACAATATAGAAAGTTTTCTGCCTTAAAAGAAGCAATAACTGACTACAATAATGGAGCATTTAATCCAGAAATAATACAAGGATTAGAATTTGTTGAGGAGGATAAAATCTCTTCTGAATTAATATTTAAACATTTAAAAGCAAAAGGTGAACTTAAAGAAGTTCAAAAATTCACAAGTACCACATTTCAGAATAATCTAAGATTTATACAGAAAAGTTTTGAAGACTCCTTAAAACAAATTAAGCTATTCAATAATCATATATTATTTATTGATGGTATTGATATTCGCCCAGCAGATATTCCATATGAGGATTATTTACAATGTATTAAAGGATTAGCTAATGCAGTATGGGAGATAAATAATGACTTTTTTCCAAATATAAAAGGGACAAAAGGACATATGCGTATAGTTTTATTATTAAGACCAGATATTTTTGCTTCACTAGGATTGCAAAATCAAAATAATAAAATTCGTTCTAATTCAGTACTTTTAAATTGGCAAACTGACTATATTTCTCATAGAGATTCTTCTTTGTTTAAGTTATTAGATCACATGTTAAGTATCCAACAGAACACTTCAATTTCTTTTGGAGAATCTTGGGATTATTATTTTCCATGGAATGCACCAAGTACTAGTGATTACCCATATCCAACAACATCGTTTATTAGTTTTTTAAGATGGTCATATCACAGACCCCGTGATATTCTAACTTTCTTAGATATATTAAAAGAAAATAATAAATTAACACAGAAAGAATTTTTCTCTATTAAAGATTTTGAAGATCCTAGCACAATAAGAGAATATTCTATTTATTTATTAGGCGAAATAAAAGATCAATTATCTTTCTATTTTAGCGATAAAGATTATGAAATATTCTTAAAATTTTTTGAATATTTAAATGGAAATAATAGGTTTGACTATAAGGATTTTCAGATTGCATTTAAAAAATATGAGCAATATGTTGAAACCATTACTCCCAACAAACCCTCTTTTATGGAAGCAGAAAATGTTTTTTTACAATTTTTATTTGAACTTAATGTAATATGCTATAAAGAGTATATAGAAAATAGCAATAAACCTCATATTCATTTTTGTTTTAAAGACAGGAATTATGCAAATATATCTCCTAAAATCAAAACTAACTGTAATTATGAAATTTTTTATGGCTTAGCCAAGGCGTTAAACATAGGAGCTAAATTTGAATCCCCATAAGCAAGCGTAACCTGCGTAGAGCAAGCAAGCGTAGGTTGAGTCAAGACCCAACAAAACTGTTAAATTTCACAAAATGTTGGGTTTGCAACCCAACCTACATTTTGCTCAAGTAGCACATAATAAAAAGGTCGTCTGAAAACTGTGAATCCGTTTTCAGATGACCTTTGTTTCATTCCAAACAACAAATATAGTAAATTAAAATCAAAATAGCAAGCCGTAGCCTGAGACCTTTGCAAAATTCCCCAAAATCCCCTAAATTCTCACCAAGACATTTAGGGGATTTCTCATGAGCACCTTCTTCCGGCAAACCGCACAAGCCATGATTGCCAAACACATCGACCGCTTCCCACTATTGAAGTTGGACCAGGTGATTGATTGGCAGCCGATCGAACAATACCTGAATCGTCAAAAAAACCGTTACCTTCGAGACCACCGCAGCCGTCTCGCCTATCCCCTGTTGTCCATGTTCAAAGCCGTCCTGCTCGGACAATGGCACAGCCTCTCCGATCCCGAACTCGAACACAGCCTCATCACCCGCATCGATTTCAACCTGTTTTGCCGTTTTGACGAACTGAGACCTTTGTTTCATTCCAAGCAACGAATATAATCGCTCAAAGACTGGTTTCTTCCTGTTGGTTCAAGATCCAACAAAATCCATTTTAAAAAGAACCTTCCCATCATGACCTATCTGCAAGCCTTGCAACAACTTCAATACTGGCTGACAAACAACCAAGTATCTCACGCAAACCATCTGAATTTTAATATACATCCCCTTTCAACCGATGAATTGCAGGCGATACGTGAATATACGCAAAACAGGTTGCCTGAAAGCTATTATTTATTTTTACAGCAATGCGGCACGGGGGATTTTTTCTATTCGTGGTACACCAGCGTGATAGATCAAACGGCATCGCAAACGCCCAAAATAGAAATCTACAACCTCGCCCAACTGAAAGAACAAAATCGCTATTACCAACAACTATTGCGCGAAGAACTTGACGACCTACCGCCTGACGAACACCCCGATATAGGCGAAATCTTTATCATTGGCGCGCATCACAGCATGGGGGATTGGTTCGGCTTCGACCTATCTCGTACTGAACCCAATTTCGACATTTTTATCCACGATGCCGCTAATCCCGCCACCTATGCCGAAGAAGCCGAATGGCGGCGTTTTGAAGACTGGATCATTCGTTGCGTGGAAAGCGAGGGAGAAGATACGCTTTAAATAAGCCGTAGCAAGCGTAGGTCGGATACTTGTATCCGACAAAATCTTTAATACTTCCGTAATTGCAATCCATTGCAGCAATGCCCAAAATGTCAGATTCGAGAGTCCGACCTACGGAAAATTAAAGATTTTATACGGGCTACGGCTTACTTGTTGAATTTAGATTTCATACGAGCTATGGCTTGCTTCTTAATCGTCTCTGAAGAAATTTTGAGCCTACCTACGTAATTTATTTATTATCTAATATTTTTATAGGTATTAATGGATTATTTTCCTCCCATGGAACTTCATAATCTGAAAAAATAGATTCTAGCGCTAGAATGAACGAATGATTAAGCTCAAATGGCAAATCTTCGCATTCGAATAGTTCGGGAATATAAAATTTAACTAAATCCAAACCTTTTTTTGTTAATGTAATTTCCCCAGAATACCATAATTCATTATTTTCCATACCAAAAGGATTTTGTTTTGCAAATTCTTGGCAAAACATGAATATCTCTTGTATTTTATCAAATGTAAAAGGCCATAAAATAGCCAATTCACATACTAATAGTCGATATATAAATTCAACTGCAAATTGCCATTGCCATGTTTGCGGTTCGCGCTCTAGTGGTGCAAAAGATATCGGAGTAAGATCATCAAAGGCCAAATATTCAAATCCGCATTGTATTTCTTCTGCTGTTTCTTTATTCATAGTAAAACCTCTTTAGCTGGGAATTTAAATTTTAAACTTGTGGGCTTTCCTTTTTTACCAATATTTAATCGGCGGCAATCTCAGGCTTTGGCAAAACGCTTTGGGGAACATACTATCCGCGATGAGGTCGATTTTGCCTGCCATTTTGTTCAATCCGGTCAAACATGGCTATGTAGGACAAATTTCCGATTGGCGGTTTTCTACGTTTTACCGTTATGTCAAACAGGGTATTTATCCGCATAATTGGGGTGGTGGCAATGCGGACTTTTCTATTGAATACGATTAAAGTAATGTCGGATTCGAGAATCCGACCTACGGGAAACTAAAGATTTTATACGGGCTACGGCTTGTTGAGTTATCAAAGGAGCGAAAATAATGAATCAGAACAGGGATCTTCGTTTTGCAAAGCAGTTTGGAGATTTTGCTGAGTCTTTAGTAATGTATGTTTTAGGTCTAAATAATTGGTCAGTTGCGCTAATTGATCATGTTGGTGCTGATGTTTTGGCGATAAGCAGAGAAAAACCATGTAAGAGGATAGTTATATCGGTAAAAGGAAGAAATTTCCCAGAGACAGAAAGCAAATCATTTGATTTTGATAGGAATAATATAAATAAATTAAAAGACACAGCCGAGCTTTTAGATATGGCTCCCGCAGTTTCTTTTGTATTTGTTGATACTTCAGAAAAATTAAGGAAAATCAGATTGATAATGACTGAGTTATCAGAGTTGGAACGTCTGGCTGAAGATAAGGCTATTGATTTTATAAACTATAATAGTAAGCAAGGTATTCAAATAAAATTTACTCAAACTAAAAGAGTAAATCATTTGTGTGCAATAAAAGAAACTCCTAGTATTTTTTATACGGAACTAACATTTAATGTTGAGGGCGTGTTTTCTCAAAAGACATAATCTATACTCCAATAAACTTTGAGTAGAGCAGTGCCATATACTTTACCTACGAGCGGGACAAATTTAAAACCGATATACATAAAACCTACAAGGATGCGTGCGGTATACACGCGTTTTTTCGTTCAAACCATTGTTTTAAAACTTGTATCGAAATATCACTCGCTGCTTTATCTTGAAAAAATGCCGTCTGTAAGCAAACGTGCTTCAGACGGCATTTTCAAACGGCGGTTTGTTATCTGATCCGTTTGAATACCAAGTCCCAAACGCCGTGTCCAAGGCGTTTGCCGCGCGCTTCGAATTTGGTTTCGGGGCGGTAGTCCGGGGTGGGGGCGTAGTCTGCCGCTGTATTTTGCAGGCTATCGAAGCTGCTGAGGACTTCAAGCATCTGCTGCGCATATTCTTCCCAGTCTGTCGCCAGGTGAATATAGCCGCCGGTTTTGAGTTTGGGCAGCAGTTTGGCGATGAAGGGGGCTTGTATCAGACGGCGTTTGTGGTGGCGTTTTTTGTGCCACGGGTCGGGGAAGAAAATGTGGATGCCGTCGAGCGAGCCGTCTTGCAGCATATTTTCGACAACTTCTACGGCATCGTGCCGCATCACGCGGATATTTTCCAAATGGTTTTCGTCTATGAGTTTGAGCAGGTTGCCTACGCCGGGACCGTGTACGTCGATGGCGAGAAAGTCAGTTTCGGGCAGCCTGCGGGCGATTTCTGCGGTTGCCGTCCCCATGCCGAAGCCTATTTCGAGGATTTTGGGACGGCTGCTTCCAAAACGGGCATCGAGATCGGCTGGTGTTGCTTGGTAGTCAATGCCGAAGCTGTCCCATAAGGTATCGATGGCGCGTTGCTGCGCGGCGGTCATGTGGCTTTGGCGGAGGACGAAACTGCGGATGCTGCGGGGATGTTCGGCTTGCCAGTTGTTTTGTGTTTGGTTTTCGGCGGTGTCTGTCATAATGCTTTTGTGTGGTTGTGCAATCAGGATGCCGTCTGAATGTGAAATGTCTGTTCGGACGGCGGGAAGGGAAAGGGGCGATTATACCTGTTTCGTTTTTGCGGGGTAAATGTACCGGTGTTCAGACGGCATTTTGCCACTGTTGCAACAGTTCTTGCAGAAAGCTTTTTTGTTCGTGTCCGCTGTTTATGGCTTCTTGCAGGTAGCGGCAGGCTTTTTCGTTGTCCGGCTCGACGCCGTGTCCGTTGTAATGGATGCAGGCGAGATTATAGAGTGCCATGCTGTCTTTTTGTGCGGCGGCTTTTTCAAACCATTTGCGTGCTTTGCCGTAGTCGGCGGTCATACCCTGTCCGAAGTAATACATGCTGCCCAGATTGGTTTGGGCTTTGCTGTGTCCGAGTTCTGCGGCTTCTGTGTAGAGTTTGAGCGCGGCTGCGTATTCGGGTGTGCATTGTAATCCGTAATGCAGGGCTTGGGCTTTTTGATAAAGCCGTTCTGCCCTTTGCCGCCTGATGGCGGAATCTTTGATGCTGCCATATTGCTCGGGATGGTTTAACGCGCTGTCGGATATGAGTTTCTGATACGCGGCAAGGCTGCCTGCTTCGGCTGCCTGCCGGTAATAATGCCGGGCTTTTTCCGTATCGGGGGCTATACCCAAACCGTAGCGGCAGATGTCGCCCAGTATCCGCAAGCCTTCGGGATGGCGTTCGGCGACGGCTGCTTCGGCATGATGCAGGGCAAGTTCGTGGTTTCTTTCCAAATATTTGCCTTGCAGGTAGATGTCGGCCAGTGCGGTATGGGCATCGGGGTCGTTTTCCTGTGCCGCCTGTCGGAAGCGGTAAACGGCCTCATCGGGGGCGGTAGGCAGGATGAGTTCGGCAAGCGGAGTGCAGGCGGGAATGTATCCTTGTTGCGCGGCGGCACGCAAATGATTGACGGCCTGTGCCGTGTCGGCTTTCGTCCCTTGCCCGAAACGATATTGCAGCCCGAGCTGCCAGTGTGCCGCCGCCAAGCCTTGTGCCGCCGCTTTGCGGTAGAGCAGGTGCGCCGTTTCAAAATCCGGCGGTGTGCCGTACCGGCAGTATTGGGCGAGCAGGTATTGTCCGTGGGGGTTGTTGTTTTTTGCGGTCGTTTTTGCCCATTTCAGGGCTTCTTCAAAATGCCGGGACGCATACAGCAGGTACATCAGGCGGACTTGTGCTTCAGGCAGTCCTTCCTCTGCCAACGGTCTGTAAAGCGATTTCAGGGTTTCAGGGGGTGCGCCTTCCAATTCTTGGATATATGCCAGATTGTAACGCGCATAGGGATGCCCCTGTTCGGCGGCGATGCGGAGCATTTCCATACCTTGTTCGCGGTCTTGGTGCGGGCTGTTTGTATCAAGCAGGTGTTTTGCCAACTCGAATGCGGCGGCGGGATGGCCTGCCGAGGCCGCTTCTGTCAGCAGGCGGCGGACTTCGCTAAAGTCAAATTGTTCTTGAGACAGGCGTTCTAAGGCTTGATGATAGAGTAAGTCGGGATTGTTCATATCAGATCGTTTTCCGTTTTGTCGAATCATTGTTATTTGTTATGAAGTTAGGTTTATATCGGCACGCCGACCTACTGTATCATATTTTTACAGACGGATTTTGTCTTTGACAGCATGCTAATGCAGATGCTCGTAAATGGTTTCCGCCAATGCCTTGCTGATGCCTTCGACTTGTTCCAAATCTTCTTTGCTGGCGGCAACGACGCCGCGCAGGCCGCCGAAGCGGGTGAGTAGGGCCTGGCGGCGTTTGCTGCCTACACCGGGGATGTCGCTGAGGGACGAGGTAACGCGTGCTTTGTCGCGTTTTTTGCGGTGGCCTGTGATGGCAAAGCGGTGTGATTCGTCGCGCACGGTTTGCAGAAGGTGCAGGGCGGGGCTGTGTGGGTGCAGGCGGAAGACTTCGCTGGTGAACGGGAGAATGAGTTCTTCCATACCGGCTTTGCGTTCGGGGCCTTTGGCGATACCGACCAAAGGAATGTGCAGCCCGAGTTCTTCCCATACCGATACGGCTACGCCGATTTGCCCTTTGCCGCCGTCAATTAACACCACATTCGGCCATTTGACGGTCTCGCCGTTGGCTTCGGCTTCCTGCATTTTGCCGTAACGGCGCGTCAACACTTCGCGCATGGCAGCGTAGTCGTCGCCCGGTTTGGCGGTGGTGATGTTGTAGCGGCGGTATTGCGAAGGCTGGATGTTTTGCTCATCGTACACAACGCAGGACGCAATAGTGGCTTCGCCTTGGGTGTGGCTGATATCGAAACATTCGAGGCGGTTGAGGCCGTCTGAATCCATACCGAGGATTTTGGCGAGTTCGTCGATGCGGTGTTGTTGGCTGCTTTGTTGCAGGCGGCGTTGGGCAATCGCCATTTGTGCGTTTTGCTCCGCCATTTTCAACCAGACTTTGCGTTCGCCTATGGTTTTGGTAACGAACTGCATTTGTTTGCCGTGTTCGCTCTCTAGGGCTTCTTTCAATGCGTCGGGCATGGGAAAGTTGCTAATAATGATGTCGGGTTTGCTTTTGCCCAGATAGTGTTGGGCGACGAAGGCTTCGGCATAGTCTTGCCCGTTTGGTTCGGGATCGTTTTGGGTGTCGGGGAAGAAACTTTTGTCGCCGACGTGCCGTCCGCCGCGTATGCTGACCCAGTGTACGCAGACGATGCCGTCTGAAACCGCCAGCGCGAGCAGGTCGATATCGTTGGGGTTGTTCGGGTTTTTGCTGTCGATGAACTGGTTGCTCTGCATGATGCCGAGTGCTTGGATTTGGTCGCGGTAGCGAGCGGCTTCTTCAAATTGCAGATTCGCGGCGGCAGTTTGCATTTTGTGTTGCAAGGTACGCGTCAGTTCGTCGGTTTTGCCATTGAGGAAAGTCACGGCTTCACGCACGCTGTCACGATAATCTTCTTCACTGATGTGTCCGACGCAGGGCGCGGTACAGCGTTTGATTTGGTACAGCAGGCAAGGGCGGTCGCGGTGTTCGAACACGCTGTCTTCGCAGGTACGCAGCATAAAGACTTTTTGCAGGACTTGGATGCTGTCGCGCACGGCGTTGCTGTTGGGATACGGGCCGAAATATTGGTTGGGCTTTTTCAGCGTGCCCCGGTAATACGCCATTTGCGGATATTGATGGCCGCTGAGCATCAGATAAGGATAGCTTTTGTCATCGCGGAAAAGGATATTGTATTTCGGCGACAAGGCTTTGATGAAGTTGTTTTCGAGAATCAGTGCTTCGGCTTCGGAGCGGGTGATGGTGGTTTCAATGTGGTGAACCTGTTTCACCATCAACGCGATGCGCGGGGAATGATCGTTTTTCTGGAAATAACCGGACACGCGCCGCTTGAGGTTGACCGCTTTGCCGACGTATAAGACCTTGCCGCCTTCGTCGAAAAAACGGTACACGCCCGGCAGCTTGGGCAGGTTTTTGAGGAAGAGCGGGATGTCGAATTGTTCCGGAGAACGGGTTTCTGTATTCATATCAATTATTTGAAAAACGGCTTCAGACGGCATATTACCATATCGCTGGAGGCAGCCTTATCCGTTCGGACAAGGCTGCAGGGCGGTTACATGCTGCTAATCGATTTTTACCCGTTTCAGGCGCAAGGCATTACTCAACACGGAAACCGAGCTTGCCGCCATGGCCGCGCCTGCGATGACGGGATTTAAAAAGCCAAGCGCGGCAAGCGGAATGCCCAAAATATTGTAGAAGAAGGCGAAAAACAGGTTTTGCTTGATGTTTTTCAACGTCGCCCGCGATACCAGCAGGGCATCGGCGAGCTGGTTGACCGAATGTTGCATCAGCGTGGCGGATGCGGTATGTTCGGCAACGTCCGCACCGCCTTTCATCGCGAAGCTGACGTTGGCGGCGGCGAGTGCGGGCGCGTCGTTGATGCCGTCGCCGACCATCGCTACGGTTTTGCCGGCGGCTTTGAGTTTCTGCACTTCGGCGGCTTTATCGCGCGGACTCATGTTGCCGAAGGCGTGTGCGATGCCCAGTTGTTTGGCAACGTATTCGACCGTGCCTTGGTTGTCGCCGCTCATGATGTAAACATCGATATTGTGTTTTTTCAGACGGCCTATGGCTTCGGCGGTATCGGCTTTCAATGCGTCGGCAAGTGCGAATGCGCCGATGGGTTTGTTATCGACCGAGACTGCAACAATGCTTGCAATGTCCCAAACGCCGTCTGAAAACTTCGGCAAGGTCAGTTCGGCAAATTCGGCTTTGCCTGCTTTCACCAAACCCACACCTTCCACTTCGGCGGTAATGCCTGCGCCGACAACGGTTTGCGCGTTTTGTGCGGCAGGAATGTCCAAGCCACGCGCTTGGGCGGCGGAAACAATGGCTCGGGCAAGCGGATGAGCAGCGTTTTGTTCGACGGTGGCGGCGATGCGGTACAAAGCGTCTTCGTCAAAGCCGCTGTCGGGAACGCAATAAACGGCGGCAACCTGCGGCCTGCCTTCGGTCAGCGTGCCGGTTTTGTCCAACACGACGGCATCAACGTGGGCAGCTTCTTCCATTGCCGCCGCATCTTTAAACCAAATGCCGTGTTTCACCGCTTTGCCCATGCCCACCATAATTGCAGCAGGGGTTGCCAAACCGAGCGCGCACGGGCAGGCAATCACCAAAACGGCAACGGCGTGCATCAACGCAACCGTCCAATCGCCCTTAATCAGCCAAGTGGCGATAAAAGTCAATAACGCAATGCCCACAACAGTCGGCACAAATACCGCCGCCGCCTTGTCTGCCACACGTGCAATCGGTGCCTTGCTGCCTTGCGCTTCGGAGAGCGCGTTCATCATGTCGCCGAGCAGGGTTTGACTGCCGAGCTGCGCGGCGCGGTACACCACGCTGCCTTCAGTCATCAGCGCGCCCGCCAACACTTTGCCGCCTGCTTTTTTCTCTTCGGGATTGGATTCGCCGGTGAGGTGGCTCTCGTCCGCCCAGCCGCTGCCGCTTTCGATAATGCCGTCGGCGGCAATACGTTCGCCGTGGTTGGCGCGGATAAGGTCGCCGATTTGTACTTGGTCGATGGGCACTTGTTTCCATTCGCCGTTGCGTTGTACATTGACTTGGGTCGGCGTGAGTTTCAGCAGCAGGCACAAGCTGTTCAGGCTGGATTTTTTGGTGCGGTGTTCCAAAAATTTGCCCAGCGACACAAAACCGATCACCATCACGCCTACTTCAAAATACACATGCGCCATACCGTGCGCCGCGTGCGGGCTGAAAAACAGCATATAGACGGAATACAGGTAAATCGACACCGTACCGATGGTAACCAACACGTCCATATTCGCCAGTCCGCCCTTAATGCTCGCCCACGCGCTTTTGTAAAACTGAATGGCCAGCCAAAGCTGCACCACACTCGCCAATGCGAACTGCCACAACGGCGGAATCATCCAATCGTGTCTGCCGATCATCATCCCCGTCATACCGATAAGGAAGGGGATATTGATGACCAGCAAAAGCCACAACCTCCAGCCGATATGGTGTTCTGCTTCGGGTTGCGGCAATGTATCTTCCGTTTTTTCCTTCGCGCCGTAACCGGTTTTCTCAATGATTTTGGCAATGTCGGCTACCGACGTTTTGCTGTCGTCAAACGTAATCTGCGCCTCCTCGCTGGCGAAGTTCACCCCTGCCGATTCGACAAAATCTTTCTTGTTCAACACTTTTTCAATACGCGAAGCGCAGGCCTGACAGGTCATGCCTTCGATTTGGAAACGGATTTTTTGTTGCATAAGTTTGATTCCTTCTTTGATGTTCAGACGGCGGTCAAGGCTGCGGGATGCCGTCTGAACGCCGGTATGGTCGAAATTTCTCAAACGCGCCGATAATTCGAGTAGAATCCGAAAACTTGACACAGCAAAGGAAAAACGATGTCCCAACACCGCAAACTGATTATTTTGGGTTCCGGCCCCGCCGGATACACCGCCGCCGTCTATGCCGCGCGCGCCAATTTAAACCCCGTCATTATTACAGGTATCGCGCAAGGCGGGCAACTGATGACCACCACCGAAGTGGACAACTGGCCTGCCGATGCCGACGGCGTGCAAGGGCCGGAGCTGATGGCGCGGTTTCTCGCCCACGCCGAACGTTTCGGGACAGAAATCATTTTTGACCAAATCAACGCCGTCGATCTGCAAAAACGCCCGTTCACACTCAAAGGCGATATGGGCGAGTACACTTGCGACGCACTGATTGTCGCCACCGGCGCGTCCGCCAAATACATTGGTTTGCCGAGTGAGGAAGCGTTTGCAGGGAAAGGCGTTTCCGCCTGCGCCACCTGCGACGGTTTCTTCTACAAAAACCAAGATGTTGCCGTAGTCGGCGGCGGCAATACGGCAGTTGAGGAGGCACTCTACCTTGCCAATATCGCCAAAACCGTTACGCTGATTCACCGCCGCAGCGAGTTCCGTGCCGAAAAAATTATGATTGACAAACTGATGAAACGCGTAGAAGAGGGCAAAATCATCCTCAAGCTGGAAAGCAACCTGCAAGAAGTCTTGGGCGACGATCGGGGCGTAAATGGCGCATTATTAAAAAACAACGATGGTTCTGAGCAACAAATTGCCGTTAGCGGCATCTTTATTGCCATCGGGCACAAGCCGAATACCGATATTTTCAAAGGGCAGTTGGAAATGGACGAAGCCGGATACCTGAAAACAAAAGGTGGTACGGCGGACAATGTCGGTGCAACCAATATCGAAGGCGTATGGGCGGCGGGCGACGTAAAAGACCATACCTACCGTCAGGCAATCACCAGTGCGGCCTCCGGATGCCAGGCGGCTTTGGACGCGGAACGTTGGCTGGGCAGCCAAAACATTTGAATGCCGTCTGAAACCGAAATTTTCGGCGGAATGCAAGTTTTTCGCACCAAATCCTTGATTCCGTCGGCAAACCCCAATATAATGCCTGTTCTTTGAACCTTGCCTTCTGCTTTCGCATGGCGGAAGGCTGTTTTTACCATCCATAAGGAGATAACATGCGTCATTACGAGATCGTGTTTATCGTTCATCCTGATCAAAGCGAGCAAGTGCCCGCTATGGTTGAACGTTACAAAACCATGATTACCGAGGCAAACGGTAAGATTCACCGTCTGGAAGATTGGGGTCGCCGCCAACTGGCTTACCCGATTAACAAAATCCATAAAGCACATTATGTTTTGATGAATATTGAAACCACTCCCGAAGTGGTCGAAGAGTTGGAAACCGCGTTCCGTTTCAATGATGCGGTATTGCGTCATCTGACCATCAAAACCAAACACGCCGTTACCGAAGCCTCCCCTATGTTGGGTGGCGAAAAGGCTAAGAACCTGCTGAGCGGTGCGTCTGAAGAAGCGGTTGCCCAATAATTGGGATTCAATAATCTTGTTTCGCTTGCCGCGTTAATTGAAAAGGTTTTCCCTATTCGATATACGCCTGCCGGAATCCCTGTTTTAGATATTGTTTTAAAGCACGAATCTTCGCAGGAGGAAAACGGGCAGCAATGCCTTGTCCAATTGGAAATTCCGGCACGGATTTTAGGCAGGCAGGCGGAAGAGTGGCAGTATCGGCAAGGTGTATATGTTCACGTCGAAGGTTTTTTAGCTCAAAAAAGCAGACGTTCTCTTATGCCGATGCTCAGAATACAAAATATTCAAGAATATAAAGGTTAAACGACAATGGCTCGTCAATCATTCAAACGTAGAAAATTCTGCCGTTTTACGGCTGAAAAAATCCAAGAAGTCGATTACAAACAAGTTGATTTGCTGAAAGACTTTATCTCTGAAAACGGTAAAATCATTCCTGCACGCATCACAGGAACGAAGGCATTCTACCAACGCCAATTGGCTGTTGCCGTAAAACGCGCGCGCTTCTTGGCTCTGCTGCCTTACACCGACCAACACAAATAATTTTGGAGATTAAATCATGCAAATTATTCTGTTAGAAAAAATCGGCGGTCTGGGCAACTTGGGCGACATCGTAACCGTTAAAAACGGTTATGCCCGCAACTTCTTGATTCCCGCAGGTAAGGCAAAACGTGCTACTGAAGCGAACATGAAAGAGTTTGAAGCACGCCGTGCCGAATTGGAAGCCAAACAGGCCGAAATTTTGGCAGATGCCCGAGCCCGTCAGGAAAAATTGGACGGTCAAACCGTTACCGTTGCACAAAAAGCCGGTGTGGACGGCCGCCTGTTCGGTTCCGTTACCAATGCCGACATTGCTGCTGCAATCGTTGCTGCCGGCATCGAAGCCGTGAAAGCAAATGTACGTCTGCCGAACGGTCCTCTGAAAGCCGTTGGCGAGTACGAAGTGGAAGTGGCTTTGCACACTGATGCCGTTGCTAAAATTACCGTTGCCGTCGTTGCCGCAGCCGAGTAATTGAAATTATCAGAATGCCGTCTGAAACCCTGCCGATTATCGGAATGTGGTTTCAGACGGCATTTGTTTTGTTTTCTGTATATTCTGCAAAGGTTTCGGTCAGGTTGTCTGTCCTTTTGTCGGAACAGAAGGCTGAGCAGCTAATTGCTTGTGCAAACGGTAAGAAGGTTTTTAAAGCAGGTTGTACAGCATTTTTCCGGCAATCAAAAGCAACATAATGCCGAAGGATTTTTTGAGTTTGGCAGAAGAAAGTTTGTGGGCGGTTTTGACACCGAGCGGGGCAAAGGCACTGGTTGCCGCGCTGAGGACGGCGACGGCGGGCAGGTAAAGGAAGCCCAGCGACCCTTCGGGCAATCCTGCAATATTCAGGCCGTTGAGCAGATACGATATTGCGCCAGAGAGTGCAATCGGCCAGGCAAGGCCGGATGATGTGCCGATGGCTTTATGGGCGGGGAAGCCGCAGTGGATTAAGAAGGGGACGGAAAGTGAACCGCCGCCTATGCCGACCCAGCTCGACATTGCGCCGAACAGTGTGGAAACCGCAGTCAGTCCGGGCAGCTTGGGCAGCGGGCGGGATGCCGTCTGAGGGCCGGTATGCAGTGTTTTGAATGCGACGGCAGTTAAAAACAGGATGAAGAAAATTTGAAGCCCGAATGCGGGGATATATTTTGCGGAGAGTGCGCCCGCGAATACGCCGAATATCATACCCGGCATCATCGCAAATACGGTTTTCCAGTCGACCGCCTGTTTTTTGTGCTGCCCCAACATACTGGAAAAGGCGGTGAAGACCATGACGGCGAAGGATGTGCCGACGGCGAGGTGTTGCGCGTAAGGATGTTGTGCCAAACCCTGCAAATCAAGTACCCATAAAACGACAGGGACAATCAGCGTGCCGCCGCCTACGCCGAACAGGCCGGCGACAAAACCTGCCGCACTGCCTACGGCAAGCAGGATTAAGATAATGTCCCAATGCCACATTTAATCCGCCTTTCTGTATTTTTTCCAGAATCGGTGTGCCGCCATAATGTAGCCGGACAGGCTGTATCCGAGAAAGAACAGGAAGAGGACGAGCGACGGTTCCCAAGTGACCAGAAGCAGCAGTAAGACGGCAAGCAGCATTCCGACAAAGGGGACTTGTCTGCGGATGTTGATTTCTTTAAAACTCCAAAAAGGGATTTGGACAATCATCGACAGGCCGGCAAACAGTGTGATGCCCAATGCCCACCAGTGGACGGCGGGGAATTTTTCGACGCTGTGGTTGACCCAAATCAGCCCGACAATCAGCGCGGCGGCGGTCGGACTGGGCACGCCGATAAACCAGCGTTTGTCCACCTTGCCGATGAGCGTGTTGAACAGGGCGAGGCGCAGGGCGGCGCAGGCGCAGTAGATGAAGGCGACGGAATAACCGATTTTGCCGAACTGCCAAAGCTGCCATTTGTAGGCAATAAGTGCGGGGGCAACGCCGAAGCTGACCATGTCGGCAAGGCTGTCGAGCTGCTCCCCGAACGCGCTTTGGCTGTTGGTCAGCCGCGCCACGCGCCCGTCCATACCGTCCAAAAGCATGGAAATGAATACGGCAATAGCGGCGGTTTCATAACGTCCGTGCATGGATTGGGTGATTGCGTAAAACGCGGAAAACAGCGCGGCGATGGTAAAGGAATTGGGCAGCAGGTAGATACTGTTTTGACGCAGGGAGCGTTGCGGGGTGTTTGGCGGGATTTCCATAGCTGAAGTGTCTCACGGACGTGGAGAATTGATGTTCGGATTATAACGCAAACGCTTATCGAACAATACGCCCTGCTGGTTTAAGCCTCTGATAAGATGTTTGCATGAAAGGCGGAAACAGAAGCCACGGGCGGCTTTGCCATTGCTATCGGTAATGTCAGCAAGTCCAACTTGATTAGAAGTACGGTATTGGCTCCGAACTCAACCATTGATGATAAATCTGACAGCAGCCTTTTGTTGGGTAATAGTGCGACCATTACAAAAAGTACAAATTCGGTTGCATTCGGTCTGCTCTCTAAAATCGAAAATTCACAAAATGCCATTGCGTTTGGTCGAAGCACAAATGCAACAAATGCCAACAGAGGGATGGCAATCGGTTCAACGTCGACGGTTTTATCTGAAAACGGCGTTGCAGTAGGTGCGTTCTCCGAAGTAAAAAACTCGGAAAGTGCCGTCGTATTGGGTAAAAGTGCCAATGCAAAAGATGCTAACAATGCGATGGCATTGGGTGCTGATGCCACTGTTTCGGCTGAAAACGCCGTAGCACTCGGTAACGGTGCCAATACCAGCGGCAAAAATGCCGCTGCTGTCGGTAAAAATTCTAAGGCAAGCGGTAAAGATGCGGTTGCCATCGGTCATCAGGCAACAGCAGGCAAACACTCCGGATTCGGTGTGTCGATCGGTACGCATTCGTACATCAGTGAACAAAATACGAAACTGACACCGGAACGCTCAGGCTCATCCACACCGGAAGTTTTTGTAACCAGCGTGGTGAAAGAAATCGCGAAAAACCAGGCCAATGAAGGCAAATATTTCTGGTCGATAGTTGTCGGTACGGACTCCCGTTCCTATGGCTATCAAAAACACCGGGATTGGTGCTGGGGCTGGAGCCTATGCGGCCAACGGCGTTGCCATCGGTTTATCCGCCCGTACAAAGGAGATTTTGCTAGTGCAATCGGTTACAGATTACGTGCAAGCGGCAAACACGCCAGTGCTTTCGGCACAGGCAGCACCGCTACCGCAGAAGGCGGCTTGGCATTGGGTAACTTTGCCGTTGTGACAGAAAAAGGCGGCGTAGTGTTAGGTTCACATTCCAAAACCTCGGTTGCCGGTAATGTTTGGGGATACAATCTGCTGAAAAGTGCGGCTCAAACCCAAGACGATTTGATCGGCGGCAATAACGTTACTGCCTATGATACTGCCGTTTAAGAATTGGCAACGTTGAAATCCGGCGGCAGCGAAGTGGTAACGGAAAACAACTTTAAAACCATCTTCAACAAGTTTTATGAGTTTAAAGACGGCTTGAAAACCGAAGCCGATACAACGGATACCGACAAAACCATCGTTACCCTCGGTAAAAACGGCCTGAAAAATAATCCTGATTTTAAAGGGGATAAGGGCGATAAAGGTGAATCTGGTCAGGGCGTTTCACCCGGAAAATCGGTTAAAGTGGCTTCAGACGGCAGCGGCAACATCCGTGTCGAAGAGAAGGCAGACCATATCGAAATTTCGCTGAATCCGAAACTTGGCAATCTTGAGATAGGTTGTGCGTTTCGGGGACGGCTAAAGCGGTTTCCTTATCTGCATGAATGGCGATGTCCCAAACGTTCATTTCCGTAAAGGTTTTGGCTGTTCCTTTTCTTCCCCGTATTTTCCGGCGATCAGCCGCAAACTTCCTGCACCTTCGGGAATCGCCGCAACGGGAATGGCGGCTTTGGCAAGGTGTAGGTAGCGGGGCGGAGTGTTCTTGTATCGGGGGGCAGATTGACCCCAAGCTGTACCATTTCAAAAAGCCCGCCTGTTTTGTTGAAGCGTTTGGAATGGAATTCTTCATGGATGATGCCCGAATCGGCAGTCATCCATTGCACGCCGCCTCCGCCGCTTGAGTCACGGTGTACGGCTTCGCCGCGATAGGCGATGGTTACGGTTTCAAAATCTTTGTGGGGGGGGGAGACACCTCGGGAGGTGCGGTTCGGATTGGGTGCAAATTCATAAGGTACGGCATAGTCGAGCATTAAAAACGGATTCGTTCCCTTGTCGTCGCCCATGTAGGAAAACAGAGACCGGACAGGGAAGCCGTCGCCTACCCGGTGTTGCCTGTCGGTACGGTAGATTTGTCTGACATTTCTCATGATGTATTCCTTTTTTAGTGTTATGCCGTCTTGAACGCTTTTTCAGACGGCATTTGAAGTGTTATTATGGGGTATACATGGGGCGTGCAGTATGCGGATGCCTGCCGGAAACGGCAATCCGTTTTGGAAGGCTAAACCGGCAAAGCAGGGATGTATTCTGTCTTTTTGTTTATAATGCAACAGAATTTGGACGAACCGTCGGGAATTTATCATGATGAAAAAGATACTGGCAGTATCGGCACTATGCCTGATGACTGCGGCAGCACAGGCTGCCGATACTTACGGCTATCTCGCCGTTTGGCAGAATCCGCAGAATGCGGACGATGTTTTGCAGGTTAAAACCACAAAAGAAGATTCGACGAAAAGCGAAGCGTTTGCCGAGTTGGAAGCCTTTTGCAAAGGTCAGGACACGCTTGCGGGCATTGCTGAAGACGAGCCGACCGGATGCCGGTCGGTCGTGTCGCTGAACAATACCTGTGTCGCGCTGGCATACCCGAAAGCCTTGGGCGCAATGCGCGTTGAAAACGCCGTTGTGATTACTTCTCCGCGTTTTACGAGCGTTCATCAGGTCGCACTCAACCAGTGCATCAAAAAATACGGCGCACAGGGACAATGCGGTTTGGAAACAGTGTATTGCACATCTTCTTCTTATTACGGCGGAACTGTGCGCTCTTTGATTCAAAATCTCAAATAAAACGGAAAATGCCGTCTGAAAGATGTTCAGACGGCATTTCCATATCAGCGGTCAGGATTCTTTCGGATCGGGCAGCAGGCTGTTCAACACAATGGCAAGTACGGCGCACAAGCCCACGCCGGCAAAGCTGAAGCTGCCCAATTTGAGCGTCATGCCGCCGATGCCCGTGGTCAGTACCGAGCTGACGATGACCAGGTTTTTCGGCAGCATCAAATCGACTTTGGCATCAATCAGCGTTTTCACGCCCAAAGAAGCAATCGTGCCGAACAGCAGCAGCATAATGCCGCCCATTACTGGCATCGGAATGGAAGCCAAAAACGCATTGAATTTGCCGAAAAACGCCATGCAGACGGCAAAAACCGCCGCCCAAGTCATGATGACGGGGTTGCTGTTTTTGGTAATCATCACCGCACCCGTTACTTCGCCGTAGGTCGTAACCGGCGGGCCGCCGATCAGACCCGCAACGCATACGCCCAAACCGTCGCCTGCAAGGGTTTTGTCCAAGCCCGGGTCTTTCGTATAGTCTTTCCCCGTCACATTGCCGATTGCCATGATGCCGCCGATGTGTTCGATGGCGGGGGCGACGGCAACGGGCAGCATAAACAGTGCAGCCTGCCAGTTGATCTGAGGCGTTTCAAAATGGGGAACGGCGAACCAGGGCGCGTGTGCAATGCTTGCCGTGTCCACCAGTCCCATCAGCAGTGCCAAAACATAACCCGAAGCGACACCGATCAAGATGGGAATCAGCTTCATCATCCTGCTGCCGAAAACCGATACGATGGCGGTAACGGCAAAGGTAAAGCCGGAAAGAATCAGCGAATCGGTATAGTCGATGACCTGTTTGCCGTCCGCCTGACCCATTGCCATGCTGCTTGCCGCCACGGCAACAGACAGACCGATGACCATAATGACCGGACCGATGACGACCGGCGGCAGCAGCCTATGAACGGCAGCAAGTCCACGCCAGCGGATTAGTGCGGCAAATACAAAATACATAAATCCCGCAGCAAACAATCCGAACATGGTGGAGGGCAGACCCCATTCGCCGATAGCGTAGATAATCGGCGCGATAAACGCAAAAGAAGAGCCTAGAAAAATAGGCACTTTACGTTTGGTGGTAATTTGGAACAATAAGGTTCCTATGCCTGCCCCTAAAAGAGCAAGTGCCGGGTTCAGTCCCGTCAGCAGGGGAACCAGCACCATTGCGCCGAATGCAACGAATAAAATCTGAGCACCGGAAACGGCAAGTTTCAGTTGGTTCATACCATCTTCTTTCAATCGGTTCAAACGGCACGGATTATACTGGTTTGCCGAGGGTCTGCGTAAAAATACATATGGCGGGCAACAGATATGCCGTCTGAAAGGCAATGTCTGTCTGTTGCAGGATGAAAGCAGGAGAAATGGAGTATAATCCGACACTTTCCATATTCAATCCGCAAGCCGTCCGGCTTCCTTATTTCAGACGGCATTTTCCGGTAATACGGCATGACAGAAAAATCCCATAAAAAAACAGCAAAAGGCAGGGCGGGAAGCCCGTCCCCAACGTCCGCACGCAACAAGAAAGCCGACAACGGCGCACGGGGCAATAAAGTTTCCGAGCGGCTCAAGGCGGTCAAAGAGTTGCAGAAAACCGAAACCAAAAAGGCGCGTCCCGAACATGTCGTCAACCTTATCGGCGACGCACTGTGGCTGATGGGTTTGGCGGCAACCTTGTATTTGGCGATTTCCCTGATTAGTTTCGATATGGGCGATCCGTCTTGGTCGCACAGTTCGCCGGTTGTGGAAGATGTCGCCAATTGGGGCGGACTGTTCGGCGCGTATGTTGCCGATGTCGGCTATTATCTTTTCGGCTGGTCGTTCTGGTGGTGGATAGCGGCTGCCTGCGTCATGCTGTATAAAAATTTTCGTCTGCACGCAAAACGGACGGAAAACGAGGCATACAACCACAAAATCGCTGCCGCCGCGCTGTTTGTCCTGACGGTCTTCAGCCCTGTTTTGGAATATTTTGTGCTGGGCGGAAAATACAGTGAATCCTTGCCGGTCGGTGCGGGCGGTATGGTAGGTATACGTGTCGGCGCTATATTTGCATGGTTATTGGGAAAATCGGGCAGCCTTTTGATTATTTTGGTTGTTTTGTTGTTATCAGTGTCTTTGCTGGTACAGGTTTCATGGTTGGAAGTGTTGAACGGTACAAGTAGGACGATTCAAAATTGTCTGGCCGTATCGGGTAGAAAAATATCATCACTGGGAAAACGCCGTCCTCATACCAAAAAAGACAGTGTCGATACCCTAAACACCCGCCGTATGGTAAAAGAGGCTAAAAATATTACCGCCAAGCCCGTTGTTTCACTCGAAGGCAGTACCAGCAACCGCAAATCTGTAGCAGTCTCTGTTGCGCCGCTGCCTAAAATCCAAGCTTCGCTGTTTGAAGATAACGAAGTCCAGAGTAATGGAGAATATCACAAGCCTGCGTTGAATCTGTTGCGCCTTCCCGACAACGAGCCGGTCAGCATCAATCCTGCCGAATTGGAGCGCACTGCCGAACTGATTGAATCCAAGTTGGCAGAATTCGGCATCGGCGTGCAAGTCGTTTCTGCCACTTCCGGCCCTGTAATTACGCGTTATGAAATTGAACCCGCGCAAGGCATAAAAGGCAGCCAAATCGTTGCTTTATCTAAAGATTTGGCGCGTTCCATGTCGCTGCAATCCGTACGTATCGTAGAAACCATCGCAGGCAAAAACACGATGGGCATCGAGTTGCCCAACGATAAACGCCAAGACGTGATGTTGAGCGAAATCTTGTCTTCGCCCGTGTTTACCGAAGCCAAATCCAAACTGACCGTTGCATTGGGCAAAGACATCGCCGGTACGCCCGTCGTCGGCGACTTGGCGAAAATGCCGCACCTTTTGGTCGCCGGTATGACCGGTTCGGGCAAATCCGTCGGCGTGAACGGCATGATTATGTCCATGCTTTTCAAAGCTACGCCGGAAGAAGTCCGCTTCATCATGATTGATCCGAAAATGCTCGAATTGAGCATTTACGACGGTATTCCGCACCTGCTTTGCCCGGTCGTTACCGATATGCGCGAAGCAGGGCAGGCGTTGAACTGGTGCGTTGCCGAAATGGAAAAACGTTACCGCCTGCTCTCGCATGCAGGTGTGCGCAACTTGGAGGGCTTCAATCAAAAAGTCGAGGCTGCCAAAGCGGCCGGTAAGCCGCTGTTGAATCCTTTCAGCCTGTCTCCGGATAATCCGGAACCCTTGGAAAAATTACCATTGATTGTGGTCGTTATCGACGAGTTGGCAGATCTGATGATGACCGAACGCAAATCTGTTGAGCAGCAAATCGCACGCCTTGCCCAAAAAGCGCGCGCGGCAGGTATTCACATGATTGTCGCGACCCAACGTCCGAGCGTCGATGTCGTTACCGGCTTGATTAAGGCGAACATTCCGACGCGTATGGCGTTTACCGTACAAAGCAAAATCGACAGCCGCACCATTCTTGACCAGATGGGTGCGGACGAGCTGTTGAAATACGGCGACTCACTGTTCCTACAGCCGGGCAGCGCCGAGCCAACCCGACTGCAAGGCGCGTTTGTTTCAGATGACGAAGTTCATCAAGTCGTCAACTATGTCAAGTCGCAAGCCCACGCCGACTATATCGAAGGCTTGCTCACCGGCGAAGCTGCACTGGAAACCACCAATATCGTCAATCCGAATGCGGGAAGCGACGAATTGTTCGACCAAGCCGTTGCCTACATTTTGGAAAGCAAAAAAACTTCCATCTCTTCCCTGCAACGTCAGTTGCGCATCGGCTATAACCGCGCAGCAAACCTGATGGAAGCACTCGAAAATGCAGGTGTCGTTTCCCCTGCCGATATGAATGGCAGCCGTAAGATTTTGGCGCACAAGGACCATTTATAGCCCATATCGCAAAATGCCGTCTGAACGGCGGAATTGGCGTTTCAGACGGCATATTATGTTTCAGGCGGAACATTGTGATATACTTGCCAGCTAAAATTTCCCCTTTGCGGCAATGCGGTTCAAATATCCGTACCGTTGCGCTGTTTGCTTCCCCATGCAGGGAAGAAGGTTTATCATTTTATCAACACAACAAATTTAAGGGCTTATGATGAGCGTAACTGTTGAAACTTTAGAAAATCTGGAACGCAAAGTAGTGTTGTCTCTGCCTTGGTCCGAAATCAACGCAGAAACCGATAAAAAACTGAAACAAACCCAGCGCCGTGCAAAAATCGACGGTTTCCGCCCGGGTAAAGCACCTTTAAAAATGATTGCCCAAATGTACGGTGCAAGCGCGCAAAACGACGTGATCAACGAGCTGGTGCAACGCCGCTTCTACGATGTTGCCGTTGCCCAAGAGTTGAAAGTGGCAGGCTTCCCCCGTTTTGAAGGCGTTGAAGAACAAGACGATCAAGAGTCTTTCAAAGTTGCCGCCATTTTTGAAGTGTTTCCCGAAGTCGTTATCGGCGATTTGTCTGCACAAGAAGTCGAAAAAGTAACCGCTTCCGTCGGCGATGCCGAAGTGGATCAAACCGTAGAAATCCTGCGAAAACAACGCACTCGCTTCAACCATGTCGAACGCGAAGCCCGAAACGGCGACCGCGTCATCATCGACTTTGAAGGCAAAATCGACGGCGAACCTTTTGCCGGCGGCGCATCCAAAAACTACGCCTTCGTATTGGGCGCAGGTCAAATGCTGCCTGAATTTGAAGCTGGCGTAGTCGGCATGAAGGCGGGCGAGGGCAAAGACGTTACCGTCAACTTCCCTGAAGAATACCACGGCAAAGATGTTGCCGGTAAAACTGCCGTGTTCACCATTACGCTGAACAACGTTTCCGAAGCGACTCTGCCTGAAGTCGATGCAGATTTTGCAAAAGCCTTGGGTATTGCGGATGGCGATGTTGCCAAAATGCGTGAAGAAGTGAAGAAAAACGTAAGCCGCGAAGTGGAACGCCGCGTGAACGAACAAACCAAAGAATCCGTAATGAACGCGCTGCTCAAAGCCGTAGAGTTGAAAGTTCCGGTTGCTTTGGTCAATGAAGAAGCCGCCCGCTTGGCAAACGAAATGAAACAAAACTTTGTCAACCAAGGTATGGCCGATGCCGCGAACTTGGATTTGCCTTTGGATATGTTCAAAGAACAAGCCGAACGCCGCGTGTCTTTGGGTCTGATTTTGGCAAAACTGGTTGACGAAAACAAACTGGAACCGACTGAAGAGCAAATCAAAGCCGTTGTTGCCAACTTTGCAGAAAGCTACGAAGATCCTCAAGAAGTGATTGACTGGTACTACGCAGAGCCTTCCCGCCTGCAAGCCCCGACTTCTTTGGCGGTAGAAAGCAACGTCGTTGATTTCGTTTTGGGTAAAGCAAAAGTCAGCGAAAAAGCATTGTCTTTTGACGAAGTGATGGGCGCGCAAGCCTGATTGTTCTGAAAATGCCGTCTGAAGGCAGTTTTTGAAAGCACCGAAGCCGCTTTTAAAGCCCGCTTTGGTGCTTTTCCATCATGAAAGGAGACGAAATGTCTTTTGATAACTATCTTGTCCCTACCGTTATCGAGCAGAGCGGTCGCGGTGAGCGTGCATTCGATATCTATTCCCGGCTTTTGAAAGAGCGCATCGTATTCTTGGTCGGACCGGTAACCGACGAGTCTGCCAATCTGGTGGTTGCCCAACTGTTGTTTTTGGAAAGTGAGAATCCGGATAAGGATATTTTCTTCTATATTAACTCGCCGGGCGGTTCGGTAACGGCCGGTATGTCGATTTACGACACCATGAATTTCATCAAGCCCGATGTATCGACTTTGTGCTTGGGGCAGGCGGCAAGTATGGGCGCGTTCTTATTGTCGGCAGGCGAGAAAGGCAAACGTTTCGCCCTGCCCAACAGCCGGATTATGATTCACCAGCCTTTAATCAGCGGCGGTCTGGGCGGTCAGGCATCTGACATTGAAATTCACGCACGCGAGTTGTTGAAAATCAAAGAAAAACTCAACCGCCTGATGGCGAAACATTGCGGCCGCGATTTGGCAGATTTGGAGCGCGACACCGACCGTGATAATTTCATGTCTGCCGAAGAAGCCAAAGAATATGGTTTGATCGACCAAGTTTTGGAAAACCGCGTTTCTTTGCAGCTTTAATAAGAAACCTGAGAGAGACAAATGCCGTCTGAACATTTCAGACGGCATTTATTTTATAGAGACTGTATCGGGATGACTTTTCCTTTATTGCGTTTAGAACTGTTTTCGCCATAATTGGTTTTAACATATTCCTCTACAATAGCTAGGAATTCGCTTGCAATATTATCACCTTTCAGTGTTATTTTGCGCTCCCCATCTACATAAACCGGCGCGACGGGTGTTTCCCCCGTACCGGGCAGGCTGATGCCGATGTCAGCCAGTTTGCTTTCACCCGGTCCGTTGACGACACAGCCCATCACGGCGACATTCAAGGATTCCACGCCGGGATAAGCAGTACGCCATACGGTCATTTTTTGTCGCAGGTAGTTTTGCACATCTTGAGCCAGTTCTTGAAAAACGGTACTGGTGGTACGGCCGCAGCCGGGACAGGCAGTAACCATCGGCGTAAACGAGCGCAAACCCATAGTCTGTAAAATCTCTTGCCCGACGACGACCTCCTGAGTACGCGGGCTGCCAGGTTCCGGAGTGAGTGAAATGCGGATAGTGTCGCCGATTCCTTCTTGAAGCAAGACGGATAATGCCGCCGTTGATGCGACAATGCCTTTACTGCCCATTCCCGCTTCGGTCAAACCCAAATGCAGCGGATAGGCGCAACGGCTGCCCAGTTCGCGGTAAACCTGAATCAGGTCTTGAACCGCGCTGACTTTGCACGACAGGATGATTTTGTCTTCGGGCAGCCCTAATAGAACGGCTTTTTCGGCAGATTCCAAAGCGGAGACAATTAGTGCTTCCTTCATCACTTCTTCGGGCGGTTTCGGCTCGGAAGAAGCGAGGTTGGCATCCATCATACGTTTGGCGAGGCTCTGATCCAAAGAACCCCAGTTTACGCCGATGCGGACGGCTTTATCGTTTTCGGCAGCAGTCCGAATCATAAAGGCAAATTTTTCATCGCCTTTTACGCCTTTGCCGACATTGCCGGGATTGATGCGGTATTTGGACAGGGCTTTTCCACATTCGGGAAATTCCGCCAACAGGCGTTCGCCATTGAAGTGGAAATCGCCAATCAGTGGTGTGGCATAGCCCATATCGTCCAAGCGGCGGCGGATTTCGGCAACTTTGGACGCGGCTTCGGGGCTGTTGACGGTGATCCGCACCATTTCCGAGCCGGCGTCGCTCAATTCCTTAATCTGCAATGCGGTGGTTTTTGCATCGGCAGTGTCGGTGTTGGTCATAGATTGGATAACGACGGGTGCTTCTGAACCGACGGTAATATGATCGATGCGGACTTGATGCGTCCTGCGGCGTTGGAGTGTGTTCATATGGTTTGAATCTGTTTATTGACCGGTGAGGACGGTTTGCAATTCTTCCGAGTAGGGGAAATTTGCCTGCAGTTGCGCTTCGTATTCGAATGCCGCCTGCGCGTTGCTGAGGGCTTTGGCAATTTTCCAGCCAAGCAGCAAATCATCGGCCTGAAGGACTTCTACCCTGCTTTGGTATTTTTTAAAGTAGTAATCGGCATCGCCCAACTGCCCGGCCAGCATTTTGGTGCGCGCCAGTTCTTTAAATGCGGGGGGAAACTGCGGCTGCGAGGCGAGCGAGCGCTCCAAATAGGCTTCCGCCAATCCGAATTGCCCCTGTTTGGCACTGCATATGCCTTTATTCAGGTTGGCAATATAAGGGGTCGGGTAGGTGGGGTCGGCCAGGGCTTTGTCGAAATATGCCATAGATTCGGCAGGGCGGTTGAGCCTGCCGCACAGGAACCAGCCGTAGTTGTTGTTGATTTCGGCACTGTCGGGTTTGATGGAGAGGGCTTGCCGGAAACTTTCCTGCGCCTTGTCGTTAACTTTCAGGTATTGATAGATTTCGGCACGGACCAGCCAGGCAAGCTCGTTTTTAGGGTCCGATTTCAGGGCATCTTCAATACTTGCCGTCGCCTGACGGTAGTCCTGACCGCGCATATATTCCATTGCCAACTGGGTTTTGATATTGGAAACCTGATTGGCTTTTTCTGCCCGCGAGGGGCGGTAGGAAGTGCTGCACGCGCCCAAGGCAAGGACAAGTAATAAAGAGATTCGTTTGGATGGCTTAAAAGGCATAATTACCCCTGTTGTCCGATTAAAATCTGCTGCCATTTTTGTTGGCGGCGCGTTTTATCCTGAACCTGCCCCGCCAACTGTCCGCAGGCGGCATCGATGTCGTCGCCGCGCGTTTTTCGTACGGTAACGACAAATCCTGCCTGCTGCAAAATATCGCGGAACACACGGATGTTCTCATTGCTGGAGCGTTCGTATCCGGAGTTTGGGAAGGGATTGAACGGAATCAGATTGAACTTGCAGGGAACATCTTTGACTAGTTCGATCAGTTCGCGCGCATGTTGCGCCCTATCGTTTATTCCGTCCAACATGACGTATTCGAAAGTGATGAAATCCCTGGGTGCTTTGACCAGATAGCGCCGGCAGGCCGCCATCAGTTCTTTCAAGGGATATTTTTTGTTCAACGGTACGATTTGGTTGCGGACTTCGTCATTGGAAGCGTGGAGGGAAACCGCCAAAGCCACCGGCATGACATCGCGCAACCTGTCCATTTGGGGCACCATACCTGAAGTGGAAACCGTTACGCGGCGGCGGCTCAAACCGTAGCCGTGGTCGTCCAGCATAATGCTTAAGGCGGTAACGACATTGTCGAAGTTCGCCATCGGCTCGCCCATACCCATCATCACTACATTGGAAATCACACGTTCGTTTTTCGGTGTAACGCCCATTGCTTTGTTTGCCCACCACAACTGTCCGATGATTTCGGCAGCAGTCAGGTTGCGGTTGAAGCCCTGCCGGCCGGTCGAGCAAAATGTACATTCCAAAGCGCAGCCGACTTGCGAGGAAATGCAGAGCGTGCCGCGATCCGATTCGGGGATGAAGACGGTTTCCACCCCGTTCCCCGTCCCGACATCTAGCAGCCATTTTCGAGTGCCGTCTGAAGATTCTTGAGACATCATCAGCTTGGGAATTTCGATGCTTGCCTGTTCGTTCAGTTTATGGCGCAGGGATTTTGCCAAATCGGTCATTTCGTCAAAATTTTGCGCGCCGGATTGGTGCATCCAACGCATAACCTGTTTGGCACGGAAAGGTTTTTCGCCCATATCGGCAAAATGTCGGGTCAGCCCTTGAAGGTCGTAGTTGAGCAGATTGGTTTTCATGTGTTTGTGTTTTTCTTAAATTAAGGCTTCAAATAAAAAATTGCAGGGCAGGCAAGTTTGATTTGAAGCCTTTTGCAACAGAGTTTTCAGACGGCATGGATGTATTCTATGCCGTCTGAAGAGGAGTTGTGCGGTGTATTGTATCAACGGGGGCAGATTTCGGTTTGGCTGAAAAAGTAGGCAATTTCCAAAGCGGCATTTTCCACGCTGTCGGAACCGTGTACGGCATTAATGCTGACCGAAGTGGCAAAGTCCGCGCGTATCGTGCCTTCTGCGGCTTCGGCGGGATTGGTCGCCCCCATCAGTTCTCGGTTTTTCAGAACGGCGTTTTCGCCTTCCAGAACTTGAATCATAACCGGACCGCTGGTCATAAATTCAACCAATCCGGCATAGAAGGGGCGGTCTTTGTGAACCGCATAAAATTCTTGCGCTTCTTTGAGGGTAAGCTGCTTCATTTTGGCGGCAACGATTTTCAGACTGTTCTCCTCAAAGCGGCTGTATATTTTGCCGATAACGTTTTTTTCGACGGCATCGGGTTTGATGATGGAGATGGTGCGTTCAATCGCCATGCTATATCCTTATTTTTACTTAAGAAGAATCAAATCGGTATTCTATCAAAAAAATAACTTATCCGCCTGACGCCTTGGGAGATAGGGTCAGGTGCGGCTGTTCCAAATAAACTTCGGACTGCATTTCGACCATCCGGCTGGCGGTGCGGGTAAATTCTTCGGCAAAATCGCCTTCTGTATAGATATGGTTGACATCTACCGCGCCGGTGGCACACAGTTTGACCCGGAAATCGTAGAGTACGTCAATCAGCCAAGTCAGCCGCCGCGCCTCCGCCTTTTCTTGCGGTGAGAGTTGTTCCAAACCTGAAATAAAAACCATTTCATAATGTTCGGCCAAATACAGATAGTCGGACTGTGAGCGGGGGCCGAAGCACAGTGCGCGGAAATCAAACCATATGGCACGGGCGGACTCGGCTTTGTGGGGAATTTCCCGGCCGTGGATGGTGCTGATGCCGGGGTTCAAATCGGTAATGCCTGTCATTTCTTTGAACAGTTTTGCCAGTTTTGCCTCATTTTCTTCATTGGCAGGCGTAAAGAAAATCTCGGCGGGGCGGAGGGTACGCAGCCGGTAGTCTTCCCCGCCGTCAACGTTTAAGACGGTCAGGCTGGATTCGATGAGCGCGATTGTGGGAAGAAAACTGCTCCGGTTTTGTCCTTGGGGGTAGAGTTCGGAAGGCGCGTAGTTTGAAGTCGCCACCAAAACAACGCCCTCGTTAAGCAGGTTTTCCAGCAGACGGCCTAAAATCATTGCATCCGCAATATCGCTGACATGAAATTCGTCAAAACACAATACGCGGGTTTCTTTGGCAATCTCGGCGGCAACGGATTTCAACGGGTTGCTTTCGCTTTTCAGGGCTTTCAGCCGCCGGTGGATTTCTGCCATAAAGGCATGAAAGTGGACGCGGCGTTTGCGGCGGTAAGGGAGGCAGCCGAAAAAAGCGTCCATCAAAAAGCTTTTACCCCGGCCGACTCCGCCATAGAAATAAAGCCCTTTGGGGACTTGCGGGGAACGCAAACTCCTGCCTAAAAAACGGTTTCTTTTGCGTTTGAACATCATCAATTCGGTCCAAAGCCGATCGAGGTGTTCGATGGCGGCTGCCTGCGCGTCGTCACGGATGAAGTTGGGCAGTTGTGAGGCAGCCTGATACCAAGTCAGCGGGCTGTGGTTTTCAAACGGCGGAGCTTGAAAAAGTTGGTCTCTATTACTCATATTTAACCTTGTTATACTTCTTGCGGCAAAGAAAGAAAATGCTTACCGCCAGTATTATAAATGATTTCCTTCAAACTTGGCGTTTTCCGTAGAAAAGAATAATGAAGCGTGCAAGGGGGTATGAGCAAAGGCGGCGTTCCAATATGGTGCAGATATGAGCCCAAATGCCTTTTATTTCAGGCTGTGTTTTAATATTGAAGAAGGACAGATTAAACAGATGGTGAATCGCGAAGCTGTTACGCCCCCATCGGTTTGGAGGGATCGAAAACACAACAGGAACAGGCTGCTTATGCAAATTCGACAATGAAAATAAAAGTGAGCTAGGAAATACGGGCGATTTTAATGTTTGATTAAGCTCAAAAATCATACTAATCAAATCAAGGGCAGGGTTTGGTAATCCGTAGGACAGGCTTCTTTGGGTTCAGACGGCATACGTTGATGTCGGTATTTTGCCGGCACTTCTTACTACCCTCGTGCCGGCTATTCCAAACTGCTTTGCTTTAGCTTACTTCAAAAATGCCGCGTGATAGGCAATATGCTCGCCAATAAAACCGGCGATGAAGTAATAGCTGTGATCGTAGCCTTTGTGGAAGCGCACATCGGCCGGTTGGTTTGCCGCACGACAGGTTTCGATAAAATCTTCGGTACGCAATTGTGTCGGCAAAAACTCATCTTCCAAGCCCTGATCAATGCGCATACCTTGCACTTTATAGCCTTGTTGAATAAGCGAGTTGGCATCATATTGCTGCCATTTTTCACGATTGTTTCCCAAATAGGCAGTAAAGGCTTTTTCTCCCCAAGGCACAAGGCTTGGCGATAAAATAGGCGAAAAGGCAGAAACACTTTGATAACGTTCCTGATTCCGCAGCGCCAATACCAATGCGCCGTGTCCGCCCATCGAATGCCCCATAATGGAACGTTTGCCGTTGGTAGGAAAATTTTCCTCAATCAGACTAGGCAACTCATTCAAAATATAATCATACATTTGATAATTCGTCGCCCAAGGCTGCTCGGTCGCATTAAGATAAAAGCCCGCACCCTGCCCTAAATCGTAAGCATCATCGTTCGGCACTTGCTCTCCGCGAGGGCTGGTATCGGAGGCCACCACAATTACTTGATGTTCTGCCGCATAACGCTGAAAGCCTGATTTGGTAATGAAATTTTGTTCCGTACACGTCAAGCCGGAAAGCCAATAAATCACACCAAGCGGTCGATTTTCTGGATTATTTGGCAAATAGACGGCAAATTTCATTTCGCATTGCAGCGTTTGGGCATGATGCGCCCAAACTTGTTGCGAACCGCCAAAAATTTGATGTTGTTCAATCAGTTTCATCGCATACCTTAGTAGTGAATAACGGCGCGGATCGATTTACCTTCGTGCATTAAGTCAAAGGCTTTATTGATTTGATCGAGTGTCATTGTGTGGGTTACAAACGGTTCTAACTCAATGTCGCCTTTCATTGAATCTTCCACCATTTTCGGCAGTTCAGAGCGACCTTTCACACCGCCAAATGCTGAACCTTTCCAAACACGACCTGTTACCAACTGGAACGGACGCGTTGAAATTTCTTGTCCTGCACCTGCTACGCCGATGATAATGGATTGTCCCCAACCACGGTGCGCACTTTCTAATGCCTGACGCATTACGTTTACGTTGCCGATACATTCAAAGGTGTGATCAATGCCCCATTTATTGATGTCTAACAACACATCTTTAATCGGTTTATCGTAATCGTTCGGGTTCAAACAATCCGTTGCACCAAACTGTTTTGCCAACTCGAATTTTGAAGGATTAGTATCAATGGCGATAATGCGGCCGGCTTTGGCTTGACGCGCACCTTGCACCACCGCCAAACCAATCGCGCCTAAGCCAAACACGGCAACAGAGTCGCCTTCTTGCACTTTTGCCGTATTATGTACCGCACCAATACCTGTGGTAACGCCGCAGCCGAGTAAACATACATGTTCGTGGTTGGCTTCTGGGTTGATTTTCGCCAGTGAAACTTCGGCAACAACGGAATATTCACTGAAAGTCGAACAGCCCATATAGTGATAAATCGGCTGACCTTGATAAGAAAAACGCGTCGTGCCGTCCGGCATTAAGCCTTTACCTTGTGTATCACGCACTGAGACGCATAAGTTGGTTTTACCTGAACGACAAAACTCACATTCACCACATTCAGCGGTATAAAGAGGAATGACGTGATCACCTGGTTTTACGCTTGACACACCTTCGCCCACAGCAACAACCACACCCGCACCTTCATGCCCAAGTACCACAGGAAACACGCCTTCAGGATCGCTTCCTGATAACGTAAATGCATCAGTATGGCACACGCCCGTGTGGGTATTGCGGATTAACACCTCGCCTTTGCGCGGCATTTCTACGTCGATTTCCACAATTTGTAAGGGTTGGTTAGGGGCGAATGCCACCGCCGCACGAGATTTGATGGTTGAATTGGTTTGTTTCATTTCCATTGTCTTTCCTCTTAATTCATTGACAAAACAGCCTTGCCTGAGCAACATAGCAACAGTTTACACTTTAGAGTTAACTCTAAAGCAAGTGTTTTTTACTGTTTTTGTTTAGAAGAAGGGAAAATGACTTATATCACTGCCAAAGCCGCCGAAAAAATAGGCATCTCCGCCCACACCCTACGTTTTTACGACAAAGAAGGCTTGTTGCCTAATATCGGACGTGATGAATATGGTAACCGCTGTTTTACCGATAACGATTTGCAATGGTTGGGCTTATTGCAATGCTTGAAAAATACGGGAATGAGTTTAAAAGACATCAAACGCTTTGCGGAATGTACCGTCATTGGCGACAATACCATTGAAGAACGCCTTTCCTTGTTTGAAAATCAAATAGAAAATGTGAAGTGTCAAATTGCCGAATTAAAACGCTATTTAGATTTGCTTGAATACAAATTAGCGTTTTACCAAAAAGCGAAAGCATTAGGTTCGGTAAAAGCCGTAAATTTGCCGCAAATTCCTGAAACGGCTTAGTTTTAGTGCAATAAGCAGGATTTTTGTCCTGTTCGTAATAGAAATCAACAATTTGTTGTTTAAAAAGCGGATTGTAAGCAATGATAAAAAAATCCACGCTCTAATCCGTTGCTTGCTTGGCTTAAGGTATTGAAGCAGCGGATGAAGTTAAACCACAGAAAAAAACGCCGCTTGGAAGCGGCGTTTTGATGCTAAGGTTTAATTGGCATTTTCTTTTAAAGCCAAATCGACCCGCTCGCGCAATTCTTTACCGGGCTTGAAGTGGGGTACATGTTTTTCAGGTACTTCCACACGCTCGCCGGTTTTGGGATTGCGACCGATGCGGGCAGGACGATGGTTCAAATCGAAGCTGCCGAAACCGCGAATTTCGATGCGTTGACCTCGGGCAAGCGATCGGGTCATGGTGTCAACCAAGACTTTTACGCTGTACTCTACGTCTTTTGCCAGAAGATGCGTGCCGTTTTTGGCGGCAAATACTTCTGCCAAGCGAACCATTAACTCAGACTTTGTCATGTCTGCAACCTTATTCTTGCTCGCCGGAGAGTTTGGCTTTCAGCAGGTCGCCCAAGCTGGTGGTACCGGCATTCGCATTGGCAGCGGCATTGACGGAGTTCAGTGCTTCGCGGCTTTCTTTGGCATCTTTGGCTTTAACGGAAAGTTTGATGCTGCGGTTTTTGCGGTCAACGGTAACGATGACGGCTTCAACTTCGTCGCCTTCTTTCAGTTTGGTGGTCAAGTCTTCAACGCGGTCGGCTGCAAATTCGGAAGCAGGCAGGTAGCCTTCTACTTCGTCAGACAGGGCAACAACAGCACCTTTGGCGTCAACAGATTTCACAGAACCTTTAACCAAAGAACCTTTGTCGTTCACGCTGATGAAGTTGCCGAACGGATCGCCTTCCAGTTGTTTGATACCCAAGGAGATGCGTTCTTTTTCCACGTCGATTGCCAATACGACGGCTTCGACTTCTTCGCCTTTTTTGTATTTGCGTACGGCTTCTTCGCCGGATTCGGTCCAAGACAGGTCGGACAGGTGAACCAGGCCGTCGATGCCGCCGGGCAGGCCGACGAATACGCCGAAATCGGTAATGGATTTAACCGCACCGGAGATTTTGTCTCCTTTGTTGTGGTTGGCGGCAAATTCTTCCCAAGGATTGGCTTGGCATTGTTTCATACCCAAAGAGATACGGCGGCGGCCTTCGTCGATTTCCAAAATCATGACTTCGACTTCGTCGCCCAGTTGTACGACTTTGCTAGGGTGTACGTTTTTGTTGGTCCAGTCCATTTCGGAGACGTGTACCAAACCTTCGATGCCTTGTTCGATTCCGACGAATGCGCCGTAGTCGGTCAGGTTGGATACTTTGCCGAACAGGCGGGTGCCTTGAGGATAACGGCGGGTCAGACCGCTCCAAGGATCTTCGCCCAGTTGTTTCATACCCAAGGAAACGCGTTGTTTTTCTTGGTCGAATTTCAATACTTTGGCTTCAACTTCCTGACCGACTTCCAAGACTTCGCTCGGGTGTTTCACGCGACGCCATGCCAAATCGGTGATGTGCAGCAGACCGTCGATACCGCCCAGGTCAACGAATGCGCCGTAGTCGGTGATGTTTTTGACGATGCCTTTGATGACGGAGCCTTCTTGCAGGTTTTCCAGCAGGGCTTTGCGTTCTTCACCCAAAGTGGCTTCCAGAACGGCGCGGCGGGAAACAACGACGTTGTTGCGTTTTTTGTCCAGTTTGATCACTTTGAATTCGATCTCTTTGCCTTCAAAGTGGGAAGTGTCTTTAACGGGACGTACGTCGACCAAAGAACCCGGCAGGAATGCGCGGATGCTGTTGATCATAACGGTCAGACCGCCTTTGACTTTTCCGTTGATGATGCCGGACAGGATGTCGCCGTTTTCCATGGCTTCTTCCAGGGCAATCCAATCGGCTGCGCGTTTGGCTTTTTCGCGGGACAGTTTGGTTTCGCCGAAGCCGTTTTCGACGGATTCGATGGTAACGGTAACGAAGTCGCCGACTTTAACTTCAATTTCGCCTTGAGCGTTTTTGAATTCAGCTACATCAATCAGGGATTCTGATTTCAGACCTGCGTTTACGGTAACGAAGTTTTGGTCGATTGCCACTACTTCAGCGGTAATCACCTCACCCGGGTTCATTTCTTGCAGGGTAAAGCTTTCTTCCAACAGCTGAGCAAAATTTTCCATAGACATATATAACTCTTTTCGGTACACCGCCAAGGGGTGCAGGGTGGGTTGGTGGATGTCTGCCGTCCTTGGCAGGGCAGACGGGTAAATAAGGTTTCAGACGGCATATGGGGGATTTTTATGCCGTCTGAAACGTAATGTGGGCAATTATACCTGAAAATTTAAACTTTACGATACCAATCAAGCACTTTTTTTACAGTTTCTTCTATAGTCAGGCGGCTCGTATCCAAAAGCAGGGCATCGGGCTGTTGTTTCAGGGGGGCGAGCGTGCGGTTTCGGTCTGCCTCGTCTCTGGCTTCGATGTCGGACAGGATGCGCTCGAATGCCAAACCTTCGCAGGGGATGCCGATTTGTTTGGCACGGCGTTCGGCCCTGATTTTGGATTCTGCCGTCAGGAAGATTTTGAGTTCGGCTTCGGGGAATACGACTGATCCGATGTCCCGTCCGTCGGCAACCAGCCCTTTGGCGGTTAGGAAGTCGCGTTGTCGTTGCAGCAGGGCGGCACGGACTTTCGGCAATTGCGCGACAGCGGATGCCCCCATGCCTATGGCTTCTGTACGTATGCCGTCTGAAACGTCTTCTCCGCCGAGCAGGATGCGGCTGCCTGCAAATACGGCAGGCAGTTTTTCGGCAAGTTCGGAAATGCGGTGCTCGTCATGCCATTGGACACCTTGTTTTTGTGCATACAGTGCGGTCAGACGGTAAAGTGCTCCGGAGTCGAGATAGTCGTATCCCAATGCGGCTGCGACTCGGGAGGCTACCGTTCCCTTGCCTGATGCTCCCGGACCGTCGATAGCGATTACTTTTTGTCTGTTCATAAGAGAATTCCTGATAACTTGGCATGTGGGATTTTTAATTTTACATGTCGCCCTAAGGGTGTTTCCCGTTAAGGGCTGATTCTACCTGTTTCAAAGGATTATCGTCTAAGCGTGCGAATTACCGGTTACTCAGGAAATTTTAATCGGACTTCAGAACCTGATAAATCTGTTCGGATTTTAGCATTTCGGATATTGTAGTGGAAATAAAAGCAATGCCGTCTGAAATGAGTATGGCTTTCAGACGGCATTAATCGGTGTGAATCAGAAAAGGTTGCTGACAAAAATCAGCAGGATTACGAGCGGTACGAGGTATTTCACATAGGCAAACCAGATATTGACCGTCGTATGATTGCCTTTATAAAGTAATTCGTCCTTCGCTTCGTCCTTCATCACGAAACCGACAAACAATGCGGAGCCGAGCGCGGTCAGCATAAACAAGATGTTGCCGCTGATGTAGTCAAAAGCATCAAAAATATTTTTACCAAATATGGAAACATCTTTCCACGGACCATAGCTCAAAATGGACGGAATATTGCCGAAGACGAAGATGGCGGCCAATACAATCGTGATTGCAGCGGTACGGCGGATTTTGGTTTTTTCCTGAATCGTCGTAATCAACACTTCATAAATCGTCAGCGAAGTTGTCAACGCAGCAATCAGGAGCAGTGAGAAGAAAATGACGGCGAACACAGGTCCTGCCCACATATGTGAGAACACAATCGGCAAACTTTGGAACACCAAAGTTGGGCCGGAATTGGGTGCGACGCCGAAGCTGAAGAGCGACGGGAAAATCATAAAGCCCGCAAGTACGGCGATGATGGTATTGGTAATTGCCGTGATAACTGCCGTCTGAACCAGATTTTCGTTTTTATCCAGATAGCTGGATAAGGTAATCATCACGCCGAAACCCAAGCTCAAGGCGAAAAATACTTGTCCCAAAACGAAGACGAAAAGTTCGGTGGTAATCTTGCTGAAATCAGGCTTCAGATAGAAAGTAATCCCTTCCATTGCGCCCGGCAGGGTAACGTTGCGTACGACCATGGCAATCAGGAACAAAAACAACAGCGGCATCAGGTATTTCGCTGCTTTTTCAATACCGCCGATAACGCCTTTGACTAAAATCCATTGGTTCACAACGACAAATAAGAACGTGTAGAACGCAATTTCCCAAGGACTGTTTTCGATATGTTCGGTAAAGAAGCTTTTTGTCAGTTCGCCGCTGACAGGGCTGGAAATATTCAGGTTTCCGCCAATAATATTAACGATATAGCTGATTACCCAGCCACCGAGCACCATGTAATACGCCATAATGCCGAATGCACCGACCAAGCCCATCCAGCCGACCAGCTTCCAAATTTTGGCGACGGGTTTGCCGTTCATAGAGCCGCCGAATGCGTCCAGCGCGTTCACACCTTTGCGCCGTCCGATGACGTTTTCTACCAAAATCATCGGTATGCCGATAACGAGCATGGCGATACAGAATAAAAATACATACGCGCCACCGCCGTTTTCACCGACTAGGTAGGGAAAACGCCAAGTTGCGCCAAAGCCGACGGTTGCTCCGGCAACGGTCAGGATATAGGTTAATCGGCTGGACCAGGTTTGACGATTGGTGTTGGAAGACATATTGCAACAGTGTTTGATTAAGATGAGGTGGAAATTCTACACGCGTTTTTTAACAGGAACTGACTGATTGTTTTTTAAGTGTATAGTTATTTTCACTGATGGAGTTATATTTTATAGGGGATATTGCTAATTTGTATAAATCAACAAGGATTGAATCAGATTTTATAGATAGATTAATCGTTTATTTTTCTACAACGGGACGGTGAAATGAAATTTCAGATGTCATATGGGCGGAGATGTTGCACCGGTAATATATGTAGTAAATGAAGATAAAAAAAACCATCTATACAAGGGGAAGTATAGATGACCAAACACATTACGGGGAAAACGTCTTACTCATAAGCCTGCTTGAACAGGCGTTACTCAGACAAATGGATTATATCGCAAGCTAAACTGTTTTTTCTTTTTCTTGAGTTAATTTTTGTAAAACTACTTATTTAATAAGCATATAGTTGAATATAGGGAAATTATGGAATTTTGTTTCAGAATTTTGGACATTCGATAAATTTCCATTCCCCAGGTTTGAGGTTTTCTGTTTCCAGATGTGCGAATTGTCTGCGATGAAGATGCTGCACGCGGTTGCCTGCGGCCGCTATCATCCGTTTGACCTGATGGTATTTTCCTTCCGTAATGGTCAGTAATAATGTGGTCGGGCTCTCTAAGTTGGCATCAGCGGCGCAAACAGTTTCATTTTCATCATGAAGCAGGACGCCGTTTTTTAGCGTTTCACAGAGTATTCCGTCAGCAGGATGCTTGAGTGTTACCTCGTATAATTTCGGAATCTTACGGCTCGGAGAGGTAAGGTTGTGATTCAGTTTGCCATCGTTGGTAACCAGTAATACGCCGGTCGTATCTGCATCCAGTCTGCCGACTGCCTGCATGTCAATATTACGCATATTGTCGGGGAACAGGCTGAATATGCTGCGGTAGTGCTTCGGTTTGTGTGAAGTTTCGTAATCTGCGGGTTTGTTGAGCAGGATATAGAAATAAGGTTCGGGAATAACGGTTACTGCTTTGCCGTCTATGTCTAAGGTATGGACGGATGCGGAATGAATGTCCGCATCTGCATCATCTATACAAGTGCCGTTGATGAAAACATAACCGCCGGCAATCAGCCATTGGCATTGTTTTCGGCTTCCTATGCCTTGATATTGAAGGTATTTGATGAGTTTCATGATGGTATGGGAAATGTGGGATGAAAAAGATAGGACTGAGAAAGTCCTGTCATGTGCCGTATCCGAATCAGCTTCCAATCAGTTTGACTCTCTGTCCCGGATTGATGGTGTCCAGGTTGGGATTGAGCCGGCGGATGTCGTCGATATGGATATTGAAGCGCGCGGCGATACTTTTGAAGGTGTCGCCTTTGCGCGCTGTGTAGGATACTTTTTCAATACGGGTTTGGGCAGGGGCTGCCTGTGCCAGACGGAGTACTTGCCCTTTTTGGATGGTGTTGCCTTTGATGTTGTTGGCGACAATCAGGTCGGCTACGCTGACGTTGTAGCGTTTGGCAATGTTGAATAGGGTGTCGCCTTCTACAACGCGGTGGATGCTGGCATGGAGCGAGGAGGTTTCGGCTTCGCCGTCGGCAGCTTTGGCTACGCGCGTTTCCAGACGTGCCCGGCGTTTGCCGTCGGCGGCAGCGGTATGTTGCGGAGATGCGGAAATTTTATGTTCGACAACTGTGTCAGGTGTGCCGATGATGGCAGAGATGGTTTCTTCAGCCTGCCGGCGCAGGTTGTTTCGGGCAACAAGCTGCATGAGTTCGTCTGCCGCCTGCATGTCGTTTTGGGGGACGATCTGCGCGAGTGTTGCGGTTTGGGTTTCAGACGGCATGGCGGTCTGTTTTTCGGTTTGAGGTTGCGCTGCGGCTGTCGCAAGGGCAGGTTCGGCAATGCGGACAAGGGGATCGGGTTCCGTACGGACGGTTTCCTGCGGCAAAGGTGCGACGGTAATGTCCGCTGTCTGTGCGGCGGCGGGTCGGATTCGGGCAATGCCGACGTTCACCGTGCCTGCCGGCATATTGGAACGGTAGGTGTCGGGCGTATTGTCGATGTCGATGGAAACGACGAATTCCGATGCCGTCTGAAGGGTTTTGCCGTTCTTGGCGACAAGGATGCTGCGTCCTGCGTTGACAAGGTTGCCGTTCAGGTTGTTGAGGCGTTTGATGTCGGCAATGCTCATGCCGGTTGCCGTCGAGATGTCGGACAGGCTGGTTTTGGCGGCAGGCGTATAGACTTCCCATGAAAACAGGCTGTCGGGTGCCGCGTTGAGGTAGTTGCTTTGGAAGGTTTGGACGGATGCGACAGGAAGCAGCAGTTTGCGTTTGCTTTTGGGGATGAACGCGGGGACGTTGAATGCGGGGTTTAGGGCGAGCAGCTCGCTTTGCGTGATGCCGGCAAGCCGGGCGATGGCTTCGTTGTCGAGCGGACGGTCCGGTTCGATTGCCTGAAAATAGGGTTTATTGTCTATGTCGCTGATATTCATGCCGAAAGATTGGGGGGCGGCAATGATGTTGCGCACGGCGAGCAGCTTGGGAACATAGTTGCGCGTTTCGTTGGGCATACGCAGGTTTTCGTAGGTCGGTTCGAGCCCTTGGGCGCGGGCGCGGTTGATGGCGCGTCCGACGTTTCCTTCACCCCAGTTGTAGGCGGCAAAGGCGAGCGGCCAGTCGCCGAACAGTCCATAGAGGTATTGCAGGTAGTTGAGTGCGGCATCGGTGGCGGCGTAAACGTCGTGCCTGCCGTCGTAAACCGGTGTTTTTTCCAAGCCGTAATGCCTGCCGGTAGCGGGCATAAACTGCCATAATCCCGATGCGCCGACGTGTGATTTGGCTTTGGTAACGAACGCGCTTTCGATGAAGGGAAGCAGGGCGGCTTCGGCGGGCATATTGCGTTTTTTGACTTCGTTGGCAATATGGTACATATAGGGTCGGCTCCGGTTGACGACCCTGTCGAAATAGCTGCGGCTTGCGATGAATTTGCTTTCGTGGCGGCGTACCAGTTCGGGATTGACTTCGCCCATCCGGAAGCCTTGGCGCAGCTCGCCCCACAGGCTGCCGGATTGGAAATATTGTTTTGTCGGAGACAGGTCGAGTATTGAAGAGTTTAAGCGCATAATCGCCAAACCGATTTGGTGTGATGAGGTGTTTTGGGCGTATAGGAAACCCGGACAAACGGACAGACCCGAAGCGGTCAGTACGATGGTTTTGAGTTTGGACATAATCTATATCGGGAGGATAAACATATTTTATCGTCCGATGGTACTGTTTGACTGAAAAAGCGTCAAGTTTTACAGGAACTTTATGCGGATTCGGAAGTGGGCGGCCGATGTGTTTTTTGACAGAAATTCTGTTTGGAATAGAATATCGGTAGGCAATCTGTTTGAAACGGACGCAATATGGATGCATGGTTTGAAGATACGGCGATGGGGCGGTATGTTGCAAAATTGGAACAGGACTTCTTCGGGCGGTATCTGGATTCATACCGTTTTTCGGGAATGTGTGCGGTTCAGGTGGGCGGCAGGTGGCTGATGCCGTCTGAAGATGTTGTCTGTGTGCCGCGAGATATGTCGATGTCGGCGGAGAATATGGCTTTGGCGGATGTTTCTGCGGATATGCTGCTTTTTCCGCATACGCTGGAATGCGGCGCACCTTCGCAAATCTTGTCCGAGGCGCACCGGATATTGAAACCGTCCGGGCGTGTGATGCTGACGGGTTTTAATCCGCATTCGCTTTGGGGATTCAGCCGTTGGTTTGACGGCGAACGTCTGCCGGAAAAACGCTTCTGCCTGACGCTTCGCGGGCTGAAAAGACAGCTTGCCGACACCGGTTTTGATATCGAACTTGGGAAATTTATGGTGTATCTGCCGCCGGTTTCGTCGCCCGGGCAAATACATTTTTGGCAGTTTATGGAAAAGGCGGGCGACCGCTGGTGGCCGCAATGTGCCGCAGTGTACGGTTTGGTTTTGGTCAAAAGGGCGGCGGGCGTAACGCCCCTGCCCGCGTGGGACGGGTATTTGGGCGGCAAAGCCCTTGCGGCGGGTGCGGCAAGGGTTGCGGATTAGGGACGGCCGTCTTTCAGACGGCATCTGTCAGAAAAAATGTCGGGAGGGGTTATGCCTGAATTGCCGGAAGTGGAAACGACGTTGCGCGGCATCGCGCCGCATATTGAAGGAAAAACGGTAGAAGCCGTGGTATTGCGCCAACTGAAGCTGCGCTGGCAGATTAATCCCGATTTGGGGGAGATTTTGTCCGGCCGGCAGGTTTTGTCCTGCGGCAGGCGGGCGAAATATCTAATTGTCCGTTTCCAAACGGGGATTTTGCTGATTCACTTGGGGATGTCGGGCAGCTTGCGGATTTTTACGCCGTCGGACGGACGTATCGGCAGGCCGGACAGACACGATCACGTCGATATTGTGTTTTCAGACGGCACGGTCATGCGTTACCGTGATCCGAGAAAGTTCGGCGCGATACTTTGGTATGAGGGAATCGAAGAACATCATCCGCTGTTGGAAAAACTGGGGCCTGAGCCTTTGTCGGAGGCATTTTGTGCGGATTATCTGTATGCAAGGCTGAAGGCGCAGAAGCGCGCGGTCAAACTTGCCCTGATGGACAATGCGGTCGTGGTCGGTGTGGGCAACATTTATGCCAACGAGAGCCTGTTTAGGGCGGGCATTTCGCCCCACCGTCCTGCCAACCGCCTGAAAAAGAAAGAGTGCGCGCTTTTGGTTGAAACCGTCAAAGCGGTGTTGCGGCGCGCCATTGAAACGGGCGGCAGTACGCTGAAGGACTTTGTGGACAGCGACGGCAAAAGCGGCTACTTCCAACAGGAATATACGGTGTACGGGCGGCACAATCAGCCGTGCCCCCGGTGCGGCGGTTTGGTTGTGAAAGAAACTTTAGGGCAGCGCGGCACGTTTTATTGCCCGAACTGTCAGAAATAGGGCGGAAAACGGTTTCAGACGGCATTTTATCGGTATGCCGTCCGAATGTTTCAACAACAAACACCGATTATCGGGAAAGAATTGCTCATGTCTTCAAATAAAGCTTCATTTTTTACACGTCTGCGCCGCTTGTGCCGCTTGACGGTCTGGCTGTTCAAAACCGGCAAAAACCTGCGCGGTATTGACGGCGGCTGCCCCGAGTCGCGTAATCGGGCGGTAATCGAGTTGGGTAGGGGGGCTTTGGCGGCTTTGGATATCGGATTGGAGGTGGGCAGACTCGCACCCGAACATCCGAACGGTGTCTTGGTTGCCGCTAACCACGTGTCTTGGCTGGATATTTTCGCGATGAGCGCGGTTTATCCGAGCAGCTTTATCGCCAAGCAGGAAATCAAAAGCTGGCCGGTATTGGGCAAGATGGGGCAGAACGCGGGAACGGTGTTCATCAACCGTAATTCGCGGCGCGACATCGAACCGATTAACCGCGCCGTCTGCGAAACCTTGCAACGCGGTCAAAACGTCAGTTTTTTCCCCGAAGCGCGGACTTCTTCGGGCTTGGGGCTTTTGCCGTTCAAAGCCGCGCTGTTCCAATCCGCCATCGATGCGGGGGCAAAGGTTTTGGCGGTCGCGCTGCGTTATTATGACGAAACGGGAAAAAGGACGGCTCGTCCCTCATATGCCGATGTCGGTTTGCCGACCTGTCTGTGGCGCATTGTGTCTATGAAAAAATTAACGATAAAAGTCGATTTCGTTTGCGTGGCGGACGCGGCGGAAAGCGAAGACCGTTATGCTTTAAAAGATAAAATCGAAGAAAGCATCCGTGCCGTTGTCGCCGACGATGCGGATATTGCCGTCTGAAACCGGTTGTCGGAATGTGGCAGTATGATTCGCTTTTGTGGATGTATAGTGGATTAAATTTAAACCAGTACAGCGTTGCCTCGCCTTGCCGTACTATCTGTACTGTCTGCGGCTTCGTCGCCTTGTCCTGATTTAAATTTAATCCACTATATTAAGGCTGCGGCAACGAGAGCACCTCAAACGAAATGGCGTAAGGATAGTTTGTTGTATCTATGGAAAATGCCGTCTGAACCTGTGTTCAGACGGCATATTTTATATGGGATTAACGGCGGAACCTGCCGCCGTCGAAATCATCGAAAGCCTCATAAGCCGCCCTGCATTGGATTTTCTGTTCCGCATAAGGCAGGGTGCGGAATGCTTTACGCGCCTTTTTGTTTTCGCGCAATTCCTGCACGTTGCCTTGCGATCGGTACCAAGCGGCACGGCGTTCCAAATATTTCCTGCATTCGGGGTGCAGCATCTGCTTGTTTGCCTTACGGATATGTTTGGTATGGCGGTGGGCGGGTTCTGACGTACCGGCAGCGGCAGTTGTCGATACCGGTACCAATATTGCAGACAACAGTATGGCAAGCATCTTTTTGACAGACATGACGATCCTTTCAGTTTGTAATTCTTTCCAGTATAGGATGGAAGGATGGAACGGGCAAATTGTCGGCAGTTTCAGACTCATTCAGCCGACAAAACTTGCCGTTTGATATGCAGATTCAAATAACACATTAATCTCAATAATAAATTCCAATCGGTAAGAAAATGGAATTTGTCGGCGGCGGCGTGGCAAAAATCATACTTTGCAAAATTTAACAATTTGCAGGGGCAGAAAACCGGAAGCTTTCCTTTTTCGTCGGAAAATCCTTATTTCATCGCCTTGTAGCCGGAGCCGGTCAAAAGGCAAAAAATTTACCCGTTTTTTATCGGTAAAGAATTATCAGATAAAACAAATATTATAGGAAAAATACGACAGGCGGGTTTTATCGCGCATTGCCTGAAACTGAAAAATGCAACCGTTGTCAAGACTGGAGAAAATGCCAAAAATCCACTATATTGTCTGTCTTAATTTATTTGAAAAGACCGTGTCTTGAATATCAAGAGTGGAAGAGGAAGCGATGAATACACCGACTGATTTGAAAGTAACCAAACGAGACGGAAGATTAGAAGCCATTGATTTGGATAAGATTCACCGTGTCGTTGCTTGGGCGGCGGAAGGATTGGAAAATGTTTCCGTGTCGCAGGTCGAGTTGAAATCGCACATCCAGTTCTACAACGGCATCCGCACCGACGACATCCACGAAACCATCATCAAAGCCGCTGCCGATTTAATTTCGGAAGATACCCCGGACTACCAATACCTTGCCGCGCGTTTGGCCATTTTCCATCTTCGTAAAATAGCCTACGGCGAGTACGAGCCGCCGCACCTTTACGACCACGTTAAAAAGCTCACCTATGCCGGAAAATACGACAGGCATATCCTTGAGGATTACAGCCGCGAAGAATTTGACGAACTGAACGCCTATATCGACCACGAACGCGATATGTCCTTTTCCTATGCCGCCGTCAAACAGCTCGAAGGCAAATATCTGGTGCAGAACCGCGTTACCCGCCAGATTTACGAAACGCCGCAGTTTTTATATGTTTTGGTGGCGATGTGCCTTTTCAGCAAATACCCGAAAGAGGCGCGCTTGGGTTACGTCAAACGGTTTTACGATGCCGTTTCTACATTTAAAGTATCGCTTCCGACTCCGATTATGAGCGGCGTGCGTACGCCTACGCGCCAATTTTCAAGCTGTGTGCTGATTGAATGCGACGATAGTTTGGATTCCATCAATGCCACTACCAGTGCGATTGTGAAATACGTTTCCCAGCGTGCGGGCATCGGTATCAATGCCGGACGTATCCGCGGTTTGGACAGCGAAATCCGGGGCGGCGAAGCGCGGCATACCGGCTGCATCCCGTTTTTCAAAATGTTTCAGGCGGCGGTCAAATCCTGTTCGCAAGGCGGCGTGCGCGGCGGCGCGGCAACCTTGTTCTATCCCTTGTGGCACATCGAAGCCGAAAGCCTGTTGGTGTTGAAAAACAACCGGGGCGTGGAAGACAACCGCATCCGTCAATTGGACTACGGCGTGCAAATCAACCGCCTGCTCTATACCCGCCTGATTAAGGGCGGCAATATTACGCTGTTTTCGCCCAACGAGGTTCCCGGGTTGTACGAAGCGTTTTTTGCCGACCAAGACGAATTTGAGCGGCTCTATACGAAATACGAGCAAGACCCGAACATCCGCAAGCGCATCATTCCGGCTGCCGACCTGTTTTCCACGCTGATGCAGGAGCGTGCCGGAACCGGGCGCATCTACATCCAAAACGTCGACCACTGCAATACGCACAGCCCGTTCGATCCGCGCGTCGCCCCCGTGCACCAGTCCAACCTGTGTATGGAAATCGCGCTGCCGACCAAACCGCTGGACAACATCAACGACCCTGACGGCGAAATCGCCCTGTGTACCCTGTCCGCCTTCAACTTGGGCGCATTAAACAGCCTGGACGAATTGGAAGGGCTTGCCGATTTGACTGTGCGCGCACTCGATGCACTTTTAGATTATCAGGGATATCCGGTAGAAGCCGCGCGTACCTCCACTATGGGCCGCCGTTCGCTCGGTATCGGCGTGATCAACTATGCGTATTATTTGGCGAAAAACGGTGTCCGCTACAGCGACGGCTCCGCGCTCGGTCTGACCCACCGTACCTTTGAAGCCATACAGTATTACCTGCTCAAAGCATCGGCAAACCTTGCCAAAGAATACGGAGCGTGCACGCTCTTTAACCAAACCGTTTATTCGCAAGGCAAACTGCCCATCGACACTTACAAAAAAGATTTGGATGCCGTTTGCGGCGAGCCTTTGCATTACGACTGGGAAAGCCTGCGTGCCGACATCGTCAAATACGGCCTGCGTAACTCCACCCTGACCGCGCTTATGCCGTCTGAAACCAGTTCGCAAATCGCCAACGCCACCAACGGCATCGAGCCGCCGCGCGGCTTGGTAACAGTCAAAGCATCGAAAGACGGGATCCTGAAGCAAGTCGTGCCGGAGTTTGAAACCCTGAAAAATGCCTATGAAACCCTGTGGCAGCTTCCCGGCAACGAAGGCTATCTGAAACTTGTCGGCGTGATGCAAAAATTCGTCGATCAGGCGATTTCCGCCAATACCGCCTACGACCCGGGCAAATTCGAAGGCGGCAAAGTTTCTATGAAACAAATGCTCAAAGACCTGCTGACCGCCTATAAATACGGCGTCAAAACCCTGTACTACCACAACACCCGCGACGGCGCGGACGATACGCAGGCCGATATTCAGGATGACGGCTGCGCGGGCGGGGCTTGTAAGATTTAAAACAGGTTAATTTTTGAAATATATCCAAGGCTTCTAGATAGTAGGAGGCTTCAAGGATTTTCTTAAATTAGTGCCTACTACTATATGAGGCTAAGTTGTTATTTTCCAGAAAAGGAAAAGTATGGATGTCATTCGGTCATTCTTAGCTGAATATAAATTTTATATATTTATTAGTGTTCTTTTAGTCTTTGCTATTTTAGGATGGCACTTTATTGATAGAATTCAACATGTTTCATATGGTGAATTAAAAATTAATAGAAAAGTCGACTAATTTTTAAAAAGAGAGACGTTATGTCCTGCGAACACCTAGTCATGTCATACAGCACCTTTCCCAAAACCAAAAACGACGCGCTGAAAGAGCCGATGTTTTTCGGTCAGCCGGTAAATGTCGCCCGTTATGACCAGCAGAAATACGAGGTATTTGAAAAACTGATTGAAAAACAACTGTCGTTTTTTTGGCGGCCGGAAGAAATCGACGTGTCGCGCGACCGTATCGACTACGCCAACCTGCCGGAACACGAAAAACATATTTTCATCAGCAATCTGAAATACCAAACCCTGCTCGATTCGATTCAAGGCCGCAGTCCGAATGTTGCCTTGCTGCCTTTGGTGTCGATTCCCGAGCTGGAAACGTGGATTGAAACGTGGAGCTTCAGCGAAACCATCCACTCGCGCAGCTACACCCACATCATCCGCAATATTGTGAATGATCCGTCGGTCGTGTTTGATGATATCGTCGAAAACGAATACATTACCGCCCGCGCCGAAGACATTGCCTGCTATTACGACGACTTAATCGAATACACCCAGTATTACAATCTGTTGGGCGAAGGGGTGCACAATGTCGGCGGAAAACCCGTTACCGTATCTTTGCGCGGGTTGAAGAAAAAACTCTATCTCTGCCTGATGTGTGTCAACGTGTTGGAAGCCATCCGTTTCTACGTTTCATTCGCCTGCTCGTTTGCTTTTGCCGAGCGCGAGTTGATGGAAGGCAACGCCAAAATCATCAAACTGATTGCCCGCGACGAAGCCCTGCACCTGACCGGCACGCAGCATATGCTTAATCTGATGCGTTCTGGTGTCGATGATTCTGAAATGGCGGAGATTGCCGCCGAGTTGCAGGACGAATGTTTCCAACTCTTCAAAAAGGCGGCGGAACAGGAAAAAGAATGGGCGGCATATTTGTTTAAAGACGGTTCGATGATCGGTTTGAACAAAGAAATCTTATCCCAATACGTCGAATATATTACCAATCTGCGTATGCAGGCGGTGGGTTTGCCGGCCGGATTTGAAGGCGCAAATCAAAACCCGATTCCGTGGATTAATGCGTGGTTGTCGTCCGACAACGTACAGGTCGCGCCGCAGGAGGTGGAAATATCTTCTTATTTGATCGGTCAGATCGATTCTGAAGTGAATACGGATGATTTGGGCGATTTTGAGTTGTAAACGTTTTTTTGAAAAAATGCCGTCTGAAGCCGGATGTTTCAGACGGCATTTGTATGTTGTATGATGGGAAAAACAGCGGGTAGGATCGGTTATTGTTCCTTTTATTTTTGATTGGTCGGAAATGGCGCGCATTGGTACGAATAAGGGTTTTTTTGAACTCTTGGAGGGCGAGACTCTGTTGGAAGGCTTGGAACGGACGGGGCATATGGTGGAATATCAGTGCCGAAGCGGATATTGCGGATCGTGCCGGGTGAAGATTTTGGAGGGAAGCGTTACTTATCGGGAGCCGCCTTTGGCTTTTTTGGGGCGGGACGAGATACTGCCGTGCTGCTGTTGCGTCGAGGGGGATGTCAGGCTGGATTGCGGTTTGGTGGGGGAGGATGAGGGGCTGTCTGACAGTTTGTTGAAATAAAAGCCGTCCGAACATTGGTTCGGACGGCTTTTTGACGGTATTACCGGTTATGCCTGATGAGTCGGTAAAAGGTTTCGCCGTCTTGGATATAACCCAGTTCTACCCGGGCGATTTCCGAAATGGCCTCTTGACCGTTTTCCAAATCATAGACTTCGGCGGCAAGGGAATGATTGCGTAGGGCGAGTGTCTGGTTTTTTTCTTCTTGAACGGCAATCTGTTCTTTCAGACTGCTGTTGCGTCCGATGCTGCCTTTGCCGAACCACAGGCTGTATTGGCAACAGACAAGTGCGAAGGATAAAACGACAGTTACCCACTTCATACCTTAACCTTTTCTTATTTGCCCAGTTGGTAGAATGCGGCTTTGCCGGGGTAGTAGGCGGCTTCCGCCAATTCTTCCTCAATGCGCAGCAGTTGGTTGTATTTCGCCATACGGTCGGAACGGCTCAAAGAACCGGTTTTGATCTGCATACAGTTGGTGGCGACTGCCAAGTCGGCAATGGTGCTGTCTTCGGTTTCGCCGGAGCGGTGGCTCATCACGCTGGCGTAGCGGTTGCGTTTTGCCAGATCGACGGCTTTCAGGGTTTCACTCAAAGTACCGATTTGGTTGACTTTGACCAATAGTGCGTTTGCCACGCCTTTTTCAATGCCTTCGGCAAGGATTTTCGGGTTGGTAACGAAGAGGTCGTCGCCAACGAGTTGGACTTTGCCGCCCAATTTTTCGGTCAGCAGTTTCCAGCCTTCCCAGTCGTTTTCATCCATGCCGTCTTCGATGGAGATGATGGGGAACTCGTTGACCAGACCTTCCAGATATTCGGCAAATTCCGCACTGGTGTAAAAGCGGCCTTCAGCTTCCAAGTGGTATTTGCCGTCTTTGTAGAATTCGCTGGACGCGCAGTCCAATGCGAATAATACGTCTTTGCCCGCTTTGTAGCCGGCGGCTTCGGTGGCTTCAACCATCAGTTGCAGGGCTTCTTTGTGGCTGTTCAGGTTGGGGGCGAAACCGCCTTCGTCGCCGACTGTGGTTGGGAAGCCTTTGCTGTCGCACAGTTTTTTCAAGGCGTGGAAAATTTCCGCACCGCAGCGCAATGCTTCGCGGAAAGATTTTGCGCCAACAGGCATAATCATAAACTCTTGGATGTTCAGGCTGTTGTTGGCGTGTTCGCCGCCGTTGATGACGTTCATCATCGGTACGGGCAGGGACATCGGGCCTGCGCCGCCCAAGTAGCGGTAAAGCGGCAGGCCTGAGTCTTCGGCAGCGGCGCGTGCAACCGCCATAGAAACCGCCAAAGTCGCATTCGCACCCAAATTGCCTTTGTTTTCAGTACCGTCCAATTCGATCATGATTTGGTCGATATAAGATTGCTCGTTGGCATCGATACCAATGAGGGCTTGGGCGATTTGGTTGTTGACGTGTTCGACCGCCTTCAATACGCCCTTGCCCGAATAACGGGATTTGTCGCCGTCGCGAAGTTCCAAAGCCTCTTTTTGACCGGTGGACGCGCCGCTCGGTACGGCTGCGCGTCCCATTACGCCGGATTCGAGCAATACATCACACTCGACTGTGGGGTTGCCGCGTGAGTCCAAAATTTCGCGGGCGAAAATATCAACGATTGCGCTCATGAATGTTCTCCAAGTGAAGTGAAGGGAGGTGAAAAATGGGAGGGCTTCAGACGGCCTCTTTGCCGGAAAGCCGCCAACTTAAAACTGCTGAAAGTAGGGCGGTTGCCATGAAAATCATGCTGGAAATGCCGTGCCACATTCCGAAGGATCCGCCTGCAACCGACAACAGCCAATTTTCATGCCCGTATTTCAGTGCCTCGATAACGGGGGTAACCAAAAATTGGTTGGCGGCAAGGGCGGACAATAAAAAAAGCAGTAGGGCGGTTTGCCGCCGGGTTAGGGCGGCAAAGGCGGCAGCCAGTACCGCGCCCCAAACGGCAAGCCCGCTCCAAGAGAGGATGTCGAACAATATGCCGGCAATTTCGCCCGCCTGCATTTTGGGCAGCATTTTGAACAGCACCGGTGCGGCGATATAACCCGCCATAATCTGCATACCGAGCCACAAGGTTGCGGCATACCGGCTGATTTTTCGGAAAGTCTGCATCATAAGGCGAAACCGTGTTATTCGATTGTTAAAATCGGTTGTGATTTGATTAAATCGTCCAATGCTTTGATGCGGATTAAAAAATCTTCTAAAAGGTGTAGCGGCAGCGCGCTGGGGCCGTCGCATTTTGCCAGTTTCGGATCGGGGTGCGATTCGAGGAACAGGCCGGCAAGGCGGGTTGCCATGCCTGCAAGTGCCAAATCCAAAGCCTGTGCGCGACGACCGCCGGATGCGGCAGAACCGGCATCGCGGGTTTGCAGGGAATGGGTAACGTCGAAAATAACCGGCAGGTTGCCGCAGGTTTGTTTCATCACGCCGAAACCGAGCATATCGACAACGAGGTTGTCGTAGCCGAAGCTGCTGCCGCGTTCGCATAAAATCAGTTTCCCGTTGCCGGCTTCGCGGAATTTTTCCACAATGTTTTTCATTTGAGAGGGGCTGAGGAATTGTGGTTTTTTGATGTTGATGACATTGCCCGTTTCCGCCATTGCGGCCACCAAATCGGTCTGCCGCGCAAGAAAGGCGGGAAGCTGGATGACATCGCACACTTCGGCAACGGGTCGGCACTGATAGGGTTCGTGTACGTCGGTAATGACGGGGATGCCGAATTCCGCTTTGACTTTTTCAAAAATCTTTAAGCCTTCTTCCAAGCCTACGCCGCGATAAGAATGGATGGAGGAACGGTTTGCCTTGTCGAAAGAGGCTTTAAAGATATAGGGAATGCCCAGTTTGCGGGTTACTTCGACGTAATGCGCGCAGGTTTGGAGGGTGGAATCCAAATCTTCTAAAACGTTGATGCCGCCGAATAGGACGAAGGGCGAGTTGTTGCCGAGGGTAATGCCGTTGATTTTAATATCCATAATCAATGTCCGTTTTCAGGGTTACAGCACGGTGTGCGGCGGTTCGTAGGAGATGATGTCGCGGATTTTGTTGTTTCCGTCTACCAAGACGACTTTGGGTTCATGCGCGGCGATTTCCGGTTCGGAGAGTTGGATATAAGACATAATGATGACGATATCGCCTTTCTGCACCAGCCTGGCCGCCGCACCGTTCAGGCAGACCACGCCGCTGCCGCGTTTGCCTGAAATGGTATAGGTTTCAAAACGTTCGCCGTTGTTGTTGTTGACGATGGCGACTTTTTCGTTGGGATAGATGCCTGCCGCGTCCAACAGGTCTTGATCGACGGTAATGCTGCCGACGTAGTTCAAATCGGCTTCGGTTACGGTGGCGCGGTGGATTTTTCCGCCAAGCATAGTACGGAACATGTATTTCCTTTTGGTTTGTGTGCGGTCTGACGGGCGCGATGCCGTCTGAAAATCTGAATGCCGTATTATAGTGGAGTTTCCTTCAAATTCATAATGGCAAGGCTTCGGGTAGGGAAGCTGTTTTCAGACGGCATTTCATTTTTGTCGATTGGCAATCCGGCTCAACTCTCCCAATCGATTGAGAAAATGCTGCCGTCCAAATGCAGTTTGACGGCAAGGATTTCGTCGCTTTCCATATTGGCGGGCATATAATCCATAACGGCAAAAGCCGGACTTTCTGCCCATAAGCTGATATAGGTCAACTGCATAGTGCGGACAAACTTTGCCGCATCACGGCTTGTTTGGGTATCTTTGGTGTGAAAGTCGATATAGCGGCTGTCCCGTTTCAAATATTCCGTCAGTGCGGCGCGTGCGGCATCATCGGCTTTTTCCAATTCGGACAGGAAGGCGGCAAATGCATCCAATGTTTTGGTTGGCAGGCTGTTTTCATTTTCTGCCCACAGGGATACCTCGACAAGATTGCCTTTGACGGTCAGCTCGTCTTCCCAGAGGACATCTTCTTCTCCGTCAAAACCTTCGGTGGACAGTTGTTGGAAATAGGGGTGAAAAATCGACATGATTGTTCCTTTTGGTGAGGATTGGGGGATCGTATGCCGTCTGAACGGTGTTCTTCAGACGGCATCGTTACATCCATTTCCTTTGGGCAGGCGTTTGCTTTGCAGGGTTTTTAGCACGGTTTTGACGGTGTTGATCCGTACTTCGATGTTTTCCATTTCCGCTGCAAACCTCAATTTGTCTGCCCCTGCCGGCCGGTATTTTTTATCCGTCTGAATCAGCAGGATAATCTCCGTCGGGTCGATACAGTGGTGTTTGCCGAAGGTAACGGTTACGGCTTCGCCGGCCGCATCAATGGCATCAATACCCAATTCTTTTGCCGCAAGCCGTAAGTGGTGGCTTTCGATGAGGGTTTTGACGGGTTGTTCGGGCAGGCCGAAGCGGTCGACGAGTTCTTCGTGTATGGCGTTGATTTGCTGCACGGTTTCGCAGACGGCGAGGCGTTTGTAGAGGACGAGCCGTTCGTGGATGTCGGGGCAGTAGCTTTCGGGCAGCAGGGCGGGGCTGTGCAGTTTGATTTCGGTGGTAATGCCCAATGGCGCGTCGAGGTCGGGCTGGCGGCCTTTTTTGAGGTCGCGCACGGCTTGTTTGAGCATTTCGGTGTAAAGCGTGAAGCCGACCTGTATCATTTCGCCGGATTGTCCTTCGCCGAGGATTTCGCCTGCACCGCGGATTTCCAAATCCTGCATGGCGAGGGTGAAACCTGCGCCGAGTTCGTCCGCTGCGGCAATGGCGTCGAGGCGTTTTTCTGCGTCTTTAGTGATGTATTCGGGCGTGAGCAGGTAGGCGTAGGCTTGGTGATGGCTGCGGCCGACACGCCCGCGAAGCTGGTGCAGTTGCGCCAGCCCGAATTTGTCGGCGCGGTTGATGATGATGGTGTTGGCGTTGGGGATGTCGATGCCGGTTTCGATGATGGTGGAACAGAGCAACACGTTGAATCTTTGCTGCAAAAAGTCGCGCATCACTTGTTCCAGTTCGCGCTCGCGCAGTTGTCCGTGTGCCACGCCGATGCGGGCTTCGGGCAATAGGGTTTCCAGCCGCTCGCGCATGTTTTCAATCGTATCCACTTCATTGTGCAGGAAAAATACCTGCCCGCCGCGTTTGAGTTCGCGCAATACGGCTTCGCGCACACTGCCTTCGCTGAAGGGTTTGACAAAAGTTTTGACGGCGAGGCGGCGGCTCGGTGCAGTGGTAATCAGCGAGAAGTCGCGCAGGCCTTCGAGTGCCATGCTGAGGGTGCGCGGAATCGGTGTGGCGGTCATGGTGAGGATGTCCACATTGGCGCGCAGGCGTTTGAGCTGCTCTTTCTGACGCACGCCGAAGCGATGTTCTTCATCGATAATCACTAAACCTAAGTTTTTGAATTTGATGTCGTCCTGCACCAGTTTGTGCGTGCCGATAACAATATCGACCGTACCGTCCGCCATGCCTTCCAGCGCGGCTTTGGTGGCTTTGCTGTTGTTGAAACGCGAAAGGCTGGCGACTTTTACGGGGAAATCGGCGAAGCGGTCGGCGAAATTTTGCGCGTGCTGCTCGACCAGAAGCGTGGTCGGGGCGAGTACGGCGACCTGTTTGCCACCCATTACCGCCACAAACGCGGCGCGCAGGACGACTTCGGTTTTGCCGAAACCGACATCGCCGCACACGAGGCGGTCCATCGGCTTCGCCTGCGTCAAATCTTTAATCACGGCGGCGATGGCGGCGGCTTGGTCTTCGGTTTCTTCATAGCCGAAACCATCGGCAAACGCTTGATAGTCCATCTCATTGATTTCAAACTTGTGTCCCGATTGGGCGGCACGTTGGGCGTAGAGGTTGAGCAACTCGGCGGCGGTGTCGCGCGCCTTTTCGGCGGCTTTACGTTTTGCTTTGTTCCACGCGCCGCTGCCGAGCTTGTGCAGGGCGACGTTTTCATGCGCCTGACCGGAGTAGCGGCTGATTAAATGCAGTTGCGAAACAGGCACATACAGCTGCGCTTCGCCCGCGTATTCGAGCAACATCATTTCGTTGGTTTCGCCGCCCAAGTCCATTGTGATCAAGCCCATATACCGCCCGATGCCGTGTTCTTCGTGTACGACGGGATCTCCGATGTTGATTTCGGCAAGGTCGCGTAACAGGCCATCTGAAACAGCGGCGTGCTTCTTGCGATGATGTTTGCGCGAGCGGGCAACATATTGATACAAATCGGATTCGGTAATGACAGCGATGGCACTTTGAGCGGCAACCGTTTTGCCCTCTCCCCACCCTCCCCCACGGGGGGAGGGGGCAGCTTGCTGTCGGGTTTGCCCGTGCAGACTATTTTCGATGGGGTACAGGCTGCT